>CANOFO010000005.1 GCA_947565305.1 uncultured Lachnospiraceae bacterium
AAGGCATGGGTCTGCAACACCCTGATTCACCGGTTCAAATCCGGTCTGCGCCTTTATTCAACCCCGAAAACGGATGTTTTCGGGGTTGTTGTTTTGCAGAAAATTACTAGTACTTAATTTCCGTTGTACGAGCTGTTGACAATTTAGTTTATTAAGAGTAAACTGAAATTAGTTCATTGACAGTAAACTGAGAGGAGGTACATATGATGGATACAAATTTAGGAGTTGTGGAAGCCCATTTTGCAGATATTATCTGGCAGCATGAACCAATCCATTCCAGGGAATTGGCAGAAATCTGCGCCCAGGAGTTAAACTGGAAACGTCCCACTGCTTATAATGTGCTTCGGAAGCTATGTGAAAAGGGAATTTTTCAAAATAATCAGGGAATCGTTTCTTCGGTAGTCAGTAGGCAGGAGTTTTATGGCATACAGGGAGAGCATTTTGTGGAACAGGCTTTTGATGGGTCGCTCCCAGCTTTTGTCGCTGCATTTACGACACGAAAGAAATTATCAGATGCAGAGATTGAGGAATTGATGGATATTATTCAGAATGGGAGGTAAAGGATATGGATTTCTGTTATGTAATATTAACTAAGATTTTCAATCTAAGCATCACAGGGGGCATTGCTGTTTTAGCTGTCTTAGCGCTCCGTTTCCTGCTTTGTAAAGCGCCCAAACAGTTCTCATATATACTTTGGGGAATTGTGCTTTTTCGCTTGCTGTGCCCGGTTTCTTTTTCTTCGCCTGTTTCTCTGTGGAATTTGGCAGATATTTCTTTTGAAGAAAGCGGAGAATTAGAATATATTCCAACGGATAGTTCTTTGGCAAACACAATTGCAGCGGCAGATGGCTCAGCGGTCGAAGAATCCATACCAGCAGCAAAACAGAACATAGGTGTTGTTGAATATGAACAGGCAGCCAAGGCGTTTTGGGAAATACCGATAGCTATTTGGTTTGCTGTCTGGATGCTGGGAGCCGGGTGTCTGGCATGTTACGGTATTTTGTCAGCCTTACGGCTGAACAGGCAGCTAAAATCTTCCATGCATGTTCGGGAAAATATTTATCTGGCAGATGGTATTGAAACGCCCTTTGTCTTTGGTGTGCTGCAGCCGAGAATATATCTGCCGTCAGGTCTTGGAGAACAGGAGCAGCATTATATTATTCTCCATGAACAATACCATATTCTTAGAAAGGATTATCTGTTCAGGCCAGTGGCGTTTGCTGCACTATGCCTCCATTGGTTTAATCCTTTGGTGTGGCTGGCGTTTGTGTTGTCGGGAAAAGATATGGAAATGAGCTGTGATGAAGCGGTCATGAAAAAGGTAAAGCGTGATATTCGGTCTGAGTATGCCAGCTATTTGCTTTCTCTTGCAGCAGGCAGGAGAAGAATAACAGGAGTTCCTTTAACATTTGGCGAGAGCGATACGAAAAGCCGTATTGTAAATGTGATGAATTACAAAAAAACAGGAATTGTAATTCTGGCAGCAGCTTTAATTGTCGTTGCCGTTGGAACTGTATGCCTGGTTACAAATCCGGTTACTGCAGATTCGGCTAAAAACACACTGTTTTCTGGCGGGGAATCACAAAATATCATTTCAGGCCCCCCCAAGAACGTTCTTGAAAATCATTATCAGCAGATAACCCTGGAAATGGAAAATGCTGTTAAAGAGATAATTGCCTATGGAAATCCTGACGCTGAGCTAATCATAGAAAACCTGTTAGATGAAATCTGTTCCGGGATGCCGCAAGCAGTTTCTAATCCGCACGATTATATAGCTGCCCATAGTTGGGAATACCAGCAGTTAATTTCCTATCGTAGTTTTACGCTGAGTTATTGTGTCAGCCGTTTCGAAGCGGGAATGGAGACTGGATTAGAAGGAAATATCATGGCAAGGGTCTTAGAAGAGCTTCTTAAGACAAAAGGAAAACTTTCTGCAGACGCAGGGGAAACGGCTAACGGTCAGGAATGGTATGATTCGCTGAAAACCACTGCGCCTGATATTCTGGTGAAATATTGTGGATTGGAAGAAGAACCTGCGGTAATGGAACTCGGAATCCCTGTATCTCTTCCTGAAAATTCAAGCTGGATTCAGGATCGGGTCGTGAAACAATCAGATGAACGTCATTTTGAAATACAGTATTATGATTCTGTGCTTGAAGGGCAGTGTACGCTTTGGGCAGTGAAAGACGAAGAGGTTCATTTGCCTGAGTTAGGAGAACAGGACTGGGAAGAAGAAACCTGGGCAGGCTCGAACCGTTATGGGAAAAACGTATATGTGGATGTGAAGTATAATGAAAAATGGGTACTTGCAGAGTGGGAATACCAAAACTACCGGTTTGCTATTCTGGGAGAAGTATCGGCACAGCAGACTGATATAATTTCTGTACCCAAGGTGGCATTAGGTGTGATTATGGAGTTGGAATAACCTTGATTCGGAGTTATTGTTTTTGATTTTTGAAAGTGCTATAATGTTTCTGGTACAATGGACAATAAGTTTCTGAATATGCCAGTTATTTGTTATTCGTTGTACTGGGAAATATATAGTAGGAATAATTAGCGAGATAGGTCTGTGACAGAGGAATCTGCCCATATCTAAATGGCAGAAAGGATAGGTATCACTGATGAAAAGAGAGAAGACACGAGGATTAAGCATTCGCACGAAAATTTTGGCTCCGACAAGTATTTTGATCGTTTTGCTCTGTGTTGTAATGGGGGCGAGCGCCTACATGCGGACAAGAGATGGGCTGGTGGCAATGGGCGTGGAAGAGGCGCGAATGGCTGCCATCATTTCCGTAAAGGTCATCAATGGGGATGAACTTGAGAAAGCTGTACAGGGTGGCGAGCAGAGCGCGGAATATCAGGCATTGGCAGCCTCCATGAACAGTGTACGTGAAGATTGTGGGATTAAGTATTTATATACGTTATATACAGATGGAAGCCAGGTTTATTATGGCATCGATACGGATAATACAGAAAATCATTCTGAACTGGGAAAGCAATTTGAGGTTTCCTATGAGGAACTGCAGGGTGTTTTTGAGGGAGAAGGCTATGTGCAGGATTTTATTGACAGCACGGATGTTGGGGATTTGGTTTCCGCTTACATGCCGGTGATGGACAGCAGCGGGGAGAAGGTTGTGGGTATTGTGGGCTGTGACTATGATGCCTCCGGCGTTGTGAAGCGGCTGAATATGATTTTGTGGCAGGTGGTAGGGATTACCGTAGGATGCCTTTTGGTTGTGCTGCTGATAATCAATATTATTGTTACAGCCATTATCAGAAGTCTGCGTACTGTGGACAGGAAGATTTATGAACTGGTGAATAGTGAAGGGGATTTGACTCAGACACTTGACGTCCATACGGGCGACGAGATGGAAATGATTGCCAATAATGTAAATGAACTTCTGGCATATATAAGGAATATTATGCTTAACATATCTGGGAATTCAGAGAATCTCAACGGCACATCTACCAGCATTGCAGAGGATTTGTCGGAAGCTGAGATGAGCATTGCGGATGTTTCTGCTGCCATGGAGCAGATGAGCGCAGCGATGCAGGAGTCAAGTGCTGCATTGGACCAGGTGAATGAGGCGATTGCGCAGATATTTGGCTTAATTGAGCAGATAAACAGCCAGGCTAAGAGTGGGAACAATTCTTCTGACCATATTATGGCACATGCAAGGGAAGTGCACAATAAGGCGGTAACGGCGCAGCAGGATGCAAAAGCACAGGCAGCGGATATGGCTACGCTGCTGCGGCAGAAAATAGAAAAATCCAAGGCAGTGGAGGAAGTCCGCGAGCTTACGAAGAATATCCTCAATATTACGGAGGAAACAAACCTTCTGGCATTGAATGCCAGCATTGAGGCTGCGAAAGCGGGAGATGCAGGAAGGGGATTTGTGGTGGTTGCTGATGAGATTGGTAAACTGGCAATGAATTCTGCACAGGCGGCAACGGAAATCCAGAAGGTGACGGCAGAGGTAATCCAGACGGTGGATGAACTGGCGGAGGAAGCAGAAGAAATGGTTCTTTTCATGAATGAGACAGCCATGGGCGGATATGGAAAGCTGCTAAAAGTCAGTGAGACATACCAGAGCGATGTTGGCAGGATGAATGAGATGATGTGTGAGTTTGCAAGCGACAGCGAGCATTTGCGGGAGCAGATGGATATGATTAAGACTTCTGTGGGCGATATCAGGATTGCCGTGGGTGAAAGTGCACAGGGAGTGAGCAGCGTGACGGAGAAAGCTGTAAATTTGACTAATAATGTGAGCGAAATTGGCGAGGAGGCTAATTCCAATATGGATATTGCGGGACAGCTGAATCAGGAGGTAGGGAAATTTAAACTTTAAGGAGCGGCAGAGGCGAGATATGAGAGTTTTGCTTGCAGAGGATGAGGAGGATTTGAACAGGATTGTTACAACGAAACTGGTTTCCCAGGGTTATAGCGTCGACAGCTGCCATGACGGCGAAGAAGCAATCGAGAGTTTGTCTCTTGCCGATTATGATGCGGTCATTCTCGATATCATGATGCCCGGGAAAGATGGTTTTGCAGTATTGCGCCATCTGCGCAGCGCCGGCAAGGCAACGCCGGTTCTGTTCTTGACGGCGAGGGATTCTGTGGCTGACCGTGTAAAAGGGTTGGACAGCGGGGCCAATGATTATCTGGTGAAGCCTTTTTCTTTTGAGGAACTGATGGCGCGCCTGCGTGTGCTGCTGCGCACTTCCTTTGGCGTTGCCAGCAATGTCCTTACTGTGGCTGACCTTACTATGGATACGGCAGCCCACGTGGTGAAGCGGGGGGAAGAGGAGATTTCCCTGTCTGCGAAAGAATATGAACTGTTGGAATATCTTTTGCATAATAAAGGGATTGTATTGTCCAGGGAGAAGATTGAGGACCATATCTGGAATTTTGATTATGAGGGCGGAACAAATGTGGTCGATGTCTATATCAGTTATCTCAGAAAGAAGATTGACGGCGGGCATGGCAGGAAATTAATCCATACCGTCCGCGGGAAAGGCTACGTGCTGCGAGAGGTGGAAGGTGAATGAAGAACTTATCCATTCGTGTGAAAATTACGCTGTGGTTTACGGTGATTCTGGTGTTTATCACCTTCTGTACGTATATGATTGTCTTTTCTGTCAATCGCCAATTGCTGCAAAAGACTATCCGCGATGAACTGATACGCACTGTGGAAGACAATGTGGATGAAGTGGAGTATTACAGGAGTATTGGCACTGCCGACCCGCAGGAAGTAGATTATTATATGGCTTTTGGCGGTGGTTACCTGGAGATTGACGATGATTTTCTGGATAAGGTAAATGAAGTTTATACATCGCTGTATAATGAGGACGCAGCGCTGCTCTATGGAGAAAATCCCATCTCAAAGCATACGGCAAGCCTTGGATTTGCAGATTCAAAAATTCAACATATCACGATAAATGGTACTTTATATTATATATTTGACCGTAAACTGGCGTTGGAAGGGCTGGAAGGACTTTGGCTGCGCGGAGTCGTATCGGAAAACCAGGGAATGATGCAGATGGCTGCCATAACGCGGCTTCTCCAGTTGTTTTTGCCTTTTTTTGTTGTGATATCCATTATCGGCGGATATCTGTTGGCACGGAGGATGCTGAAGCCGATTCAGGAGATTTCTGAGTCTGCAGCCCGCATTGGGAGCAGCGGTGATTTAAAGAAACGGATTGAGATTGGTGGGGGGAAAGATGAACTGCATCAGCTTGCTGCAGGGTTCAATGAGATGTTTCAGCGTCTGGAGGATGCCTTTGAGGCGGAACGCCAATTCACCTCAGATGCCTCCCATGAACTGAGGACGCCTGTTTCGGTCATTGTGGCGCAGTGCGAAATGTCGTTGGAGGAGACGAGAAGCGTTGAAGAATATGAACAGGCGCTGCGGACCATCCAGAGACAGGGCAGGAAAATGTCAAGGCTGATAAACGATATGCTGGATTTTACACGTCTGGAGATGAGGGCGGAGAGTTATGTGCGGGAAATGGTCGATATGACGGAGCTTGTGCAGTCTGTCTGCTTTGACATGGCAATGATAAAAGAGAAAGGTATTTCCCTTAATTATGAGGCGGGGGCTGATATAAAGATTTATGGAAACCGCCAGCTTCTCAATCGTCTGCTGGGAAATTTGGTTACCAACGCTTATCGGTATGGAAGGGAAAACGGTTTTATTTTTGTCAGCCTGAAACGAAGGGGGCAGAATGTGGAACTTTCCGTCTCAGATAATGGAATTGGTATTGGTGAAGGGCAACAGCAGAAAATTTTTCAGCGTTTTTATCAGGCAGACAATTCGCATTCCGGTATCGGTACTGGTTTAGGGCTGTCGATGGCTTATGAGATTGTACAGTTTCACGGCGGAGAGATACGCGTGGAGAGTGAACTGGGAAGAGGAAGTACATTTTTTGTGGATTTTAAAATATAAGTTTTCATTCTAATGTTATTCTAATGTTTGTCAGATATAATAAAGCACATCAAACGAGAAAGTGATATTGATTGAAAGGAGGCTGGCATGGACAGTCAAAAATCATTTTTTGCAACACCGAAGAAGGCATTTATTTTTATTGTATGTGTGCTGGCAGCGCTGTTTGTATTCATTATTGGCACAACGTATGCCGTAACAGCGATAGTGAATTCTAATAAGCAGGCGGCGAATGATAAGGGCAATGTTGTCTTTGAGGAAGATAAAATGGCGAATGACGGCAATGCGGTGAAGGGGCGGGAAATGCCTGTTATTGAAGACGACACAACAGTGGTGGAAGAAGAGTCCCCTACAGATGGCGGCGGTGTGGAAGGTCAGTCTGGCGTTGTGAATCTGGATATGGAGGTTGAGGAGGCGAAAACCATTGCCGTTGGCCATGCAGGTTTTTCTGTTTCAGATGTGAATTTTTCCAAAACGAAACTGGAAAAAGAACATGGAACGATGGTATATGAAATTGAGTTCTATAAAGACGGCATGGAATACGAATATGAGATTAATGCTGAAACGGGTGAGATTATCAAATCTGAAGTTGATAGGGATGACTGAGAAAATCTGATATATGAAATTGCTCCTGAGAGATTATGGAATTGGCGGCTGCTGAGGAGGCATATAAGATTTAAAAAAGAAGTAGGAGGAATAATAAATGAGAAAACATAGAATATTTGGAGCAGCAGTTTTAACAATCTGCCTGCTGGTGACGAGTGTTTGTTTTATGCCGCAGACTGCACAGGCAAAGGAGATTACCTCTGTCAAGCAGGTAAAAAAACTAGCGAAGAAACAGGTCAAAGGCGCAAAGGTTGTCAAAGTGGATATGGATTACGACAATGGCAAACTTGTCTATGAGGTTGAGTTAAATAAGGGCAAGAAGGAATACAGCCTTTCTTACCGTGCGTCCGATTCAAAATTGATTTCGTATGACTGGGAGATACAGCCCTGGCATGTTTCCAATGGCAGCGGAGAAATTATCAGCGAGGAAAAAGTTAAGAAACTGGCGAAGAAACAGGTAAAGAATGCGTCCGTCACCAGCATTATGAGGAAACACAGTGATGGCATTGATATTTACAAGGTGAAGATGAAAACCAGCAAGAAGAAGTATGAATTAAAGTTTCATGCGCGTACAGGGAAAGTGTTGGAATATGAGTGGAAGCTGGTTACGAAAAAGAGTAAGAGTTATATAGGGGAAGAAAAGGCAAAAGCCATCGCCCTCGAAAAAGTCGGTTCCGGTACAGTAATAAAAGTTGACTTTGATTATGATGATGGGGTGCCAGTGTATGAAGTAGATATCCATAATGGTGAATTTGAGTATGAAGTGGAAATCCATGCCAAGACAGGCAAAATATTAAAGTTTGAAATGGAACACATTTATGATTGAGATAAAAACAAATTTACCGGAAGCTTTTTGCCAGAGGATGCAAGAACTTCTGGGAGACGAAGCGGAGGAATTTTTTGCTTCCTATGCCAAAGAGCGGCAATATGGACTTCGCTATAATCCATTAAAGTTTAAAACTAAACGTGAATTTGAAGAAAAGCTGTTTAAGGAACTGGGGTACTCATTGTCCCCGGTTTCTTGGTGTGCGCAGGGGTATTATTATGATGGGCAAATGCAGCCGGGCAAACACCCCTGGCATGAGGCGGGCGCTTATTATATTCAGGAGCCGAGCGCGATGTCGGCGGTGGAACTGTTGGGGGCTGTGCCGGGTGATAAAATCTGTGATTTATGTGCCGCCCCTGGGGGTAAGACTACCCAGATTGCAGGAATAATGAAGGGTCAGGGACTTTTGGTATCGAATGAGTTCTACAGCAGCCGGGCAAAGGTCCTTGCGCAGAATGTGGAGCGGCTGGGTATTGCCAATGCTGTGGTATTGAATGAGCCTACTGGCCATCTGGCAGAGGTTTTCCCGGAATTTTTTGACCGGATTCTTGTGGATGCACCTTGTTCCGGGGAGGGGATGTTTCGCAAAGAGCCACAGGCAGTGCAGGAGTGGAGCCTTGACAATATTGCTTTATGTGCCAGACGGCAGCAGGATATTTTAGGACATGCGGCGAAAATGTTAAAGCCCCAAGGTGTGCTGGTTTATTCCACATGTACGTTTGCGCCAGAGGAAAATGAGCAGAATATCTGCCATTTTCTGGAGATGCACCCGGAATTTTCTCTGGAAAAATCTTATCGCCTGTGGCCCCATAAGCTGCGTGGGGAGGGACATTTCCTGGCGCGTCTTAAGAAAGCTGGCATTGCAGGTAAAGAGGGCGGAACCGCCCAGAAAGAAATGGTTGGGAAATACCGGCAGAAACGCCGGACTTCCAAAGATAAGGAGGCAGTGAGGGTGGAGATGGCAGCTGCTGGCTTTCGCAAGTTTCAGGAGGAGGCGCTGCGGATTGATTTGCAGGAGAAAATTTGTGGAAAGCATGTGTTGTTTGCGGAGGAACTTTACCTGCTGCCGGAGCAGATGACAGAATTGTCCGGCTTGAAGGTTGTGCGTGCCGGGCTTCATCTCGGCACCTGCAAGAAGAACCGTTTTGAACCCGCTCATGCGTTGGCAATGTACCTGCGCCCGGAGGAAGCAAAGCGGTGCGTGGATTTGGCAGATGGGAAAGAAGCCATGCGGTATCTCCATGGGGAGACGGTAACTTGTGACAGCGGGCTTAAGGGCTGGACGTTGGTGTGTGTGGATGGGCTTTCCCTGGGCTGGGGGAAGGCACACAATGGAATGGTGAAAAATCATTATCCCAAAGGGCTGCGTATTTGTTATTAAATTTTAATTTTATATGTTCCGATGAAAAATATTTGCCATTTTAGTGAATTGCGGATAGAATAGAAAATAGATTTTAGGAAAAGGAGAAAAATTATGGATTACAGAGCATATTTGAAAAATCATCCAGATAAAGAGGGGCGTTACGGAGAGTACGGCGGCGCCTACCTGACAGACGAACTGAAACCGGCATTTGAGGAGATTACAGAGGCATACCAGACAATCTGCCATTCTTCTCAGTTTATCAGCGAGCTTCGGAGAATCCGCCGTGAATTCCAGGGCAGGCCAACGCCTGTCTATCATTGTGAGAGACTGTCAAGGCAGATTGGCAACTGCCAGATATATCTGAAACGTGAAGACCTGAACCATACCGGGGCACATAAGCTGAACCACTGCATGGGAGAGGGTCTGTTGGCAAAGTTTATGGGCAAGAAGCGCCTGATTGCAGAGACGGGAGCCGGGCAGCATGGCGTTGCGCTTGCCACGGCGGCAGCATATTTTGGCCTGGAATGTGAAATCCATATGGGTGAGGTGGACATTGCCAAACAGGCGCCCAATGTGACGCGCATGAAGATTCTGGGAGCGAAAGTAGTGCCGGTTTCTGCGGGATTGAAGACATTGAAGGAGGCGGTAGATTCCGCGTTTGCGTCCTACGCCAGGAATTATAAGGATTCTATCTACTGTATCGGTTCTGCTTTAGGTCCCCATCCTTTCCCGCTGATGGTGCGCGATTTTCAGTCTGTTGTGGGCTATGAGGCGCGGGACCAGTTTAAGGAAATGACAGGGATTGACCCGGATGTCGTGTGTGCCTGTGTGGGCGGCGGCAGCAATTCCATCGGCATGTTCATTCCGTTTTTAAATGACCCGGTGGAGATTGTCGGCGTGGAGCCTTTGGGCAGGGGAGAGAAACTTGGAGACCATGCGGCTTCCATGAAATATGGTGAGCGCGGTGTGATGCATGGGTTTGACAGCATCATGCTCAAGGATGAGAACGGCGACCCGGCGCCGGTTTATTCCATTGCCAGCGGTCTCGATTATCCTTCCGTGGGACCGGAGCACGCTTATCTGCATGACCTTGGCAGGGTACAGTATGAGACGGTAAGTGATGAGGAGGCGATGGAGGCGTTCTTCAAGCTGTCACGTTATGAGGGGATTATTCCGGCAATTGAGAGTTCCCATGCCGTTGCCTATGCCATGAGAAAGGCAAAGGAAATGGGACAGGGCTCCATCCTTGTGAACTTAAGCGGCAGGGGAGATAAGGACATTGATTATGTTGTGGAGCACTATGGTTATGGGGAAAAATTTATCTAATAGTGAAAGAGATTCTTTGTGTAAATATCAGTTTATGATAATGTGGGACGAAAAGTAACAAAAGTTAAAAAAAATTGTAATTATCCTTGTAAAAACCCTTTTTTTTTCGTATGCTAATAGCAATAAGAAAAGGAGGGTTTTTTATGGACAGGAGAAGAGGAAGAGTAACTATACCGACAGATTTAGATGTGATTCCGCAGACACTGGAACTGATGAAGCAGTGGGGCGCAGATGCAGTTCGTGACTGTGATGGGACAGATTTCCCGCAGGAACTTAAGGATGTGGATGGCAAGATTTACTCCACGTATTACACGACCAGAAAGGATAATGCCTGGGCACAGGCGAATCCCGAGGAAATCCAGCAGATGTATGTAATGACGCCTTTCTATACGGCAACAGCGGATGAATTGCGGATTCCCCTGATGCGCGGGCTTTACCCGGACATGTTGAAACCCAACACCAGGGATGACATTACCCGCTGGTGGGAAGTTATGGACAGGACAACTGGTGAGACAGTGCCCGCCGGGCAGTGGAGCTATGATGAGGAAACCGGGGAGGTGGCAGTCAAGGCAAAATCTTTCCACGATTATACTGTGAGTTTCCTTGCCTATATTATCTGGGACCCGGTGCATATGTACAATGCGGTGACAAACGGCTGGCAGGACGTGGAGCATCAGCTTACGTTCGATGTCCGTCAGCCTAAGACCCATGCGTTTACCATGGAGCGGCTGCGCAGGTTTATTGAAGAGCATCCTTATGTAAATGTGTTGAGGTTCACAACATTTTTCCACCAGTTTACCTTGATTTTTGATGAGCAGGCGCGGGAAAAATACGTAGATTGGTATGGGTATTCCGCATCGGTCAGCCCATATATCCTGGAGCAGTTTGAGCGGGAGGTAGGTTATAAGTTCCGCCCGGAGTATATCATTGACCAGGGCTATTACAATGGGCAGTACCGCATACCCACCAAAGAATACCAGGATTTCCAGGCGTTCCAGCGCAGGGAAGTGGCAAAGATAGCCAAAGAGATGGTGGACATTACCCATGAGTGCGGCAAGGAAGCCATGATGTTTCTGGGGGACCACTGGATTGGCACGGAGCCGTTTTTGGAAGAATTTGCCTCGATTGGACTGGATGCGGTGGTCGGAAGTGTGGGAAATGGCTCTACGCTGCGGCTGATTAGTGACATTGAGGGCGTAAACTATACCGAAGGCCGGCTTCTGCCCTATTTCTTCCCGGATACTTTCTGCGAGGGAGGAGACCCGGTCAAAGAAGCGAAGGTCAACTGGGTGACGGCGCGCCGGGCAATTTTAAGAAAGCCGATTGACCGCATAGGGTACGGCGGCTATCTCAAGCTTGCGCTCGATTTTCCTGAGTTTATAGAGTATGTGCAGAGCGTCTGCGAAGAATTCCGGGAGCTGTACGATAACGTCAAAGGCTGTGTGCCTTATTGCGTGAAAAAAGTCGCAGTCTTAAACTGCTGGGGCAAGATGCGCGCCTGGGGCTGCCATATGGTACACCATGCACTGTACCAGAAACAGAATTATTCGTATGCCGGGGTGATTGAAGCTTTATCCGGCGCTCCTTTTGATGTGGTGTTCCTTAGTTTCCAGGATATCAAGCAGCAGCCAGGTATTTTGAATGATATTGACGTTCTAATCAATGTGGGCGGCGCGGACACTGCGCATTCCGGCGGGGAATGGTGGTGTGATGAGGCAGTCGTGACGGCGATTAAGCAATTTATCTATGAAGGCGGCGGCATCATTGGCGTGGGTGAGCCCAGCGCCCATCAGGCAAATGGGCGGTTTTTCCAGCTGGCAAATGTGTTTGGCGTAGAGGAAGAGCGTGGATTTACCCTGGGTTATGATAAGTACAATTGGCAGGTGCACAAGCATTTCATCACGGAGGATTGTGCAGGGGGCATTGATTTTGGGGAATGCCAGAGGAACATCTATGCCCTGGAAGGGACAGAAATCCTTTCCCAGCATGACAAAGAGGTGCAGCTTGCCGTCAATGGATTCGGTCAGGGGCGCGCGGTGTATATAGGCGGGCTTCCTTATAGCTTTGAAAACAGCCGGCTTTTATACCGTGCGATACTCTGGAGCGTACATGGCGAGGAGGAACTGCATCGTTGGTTCAGCAGCAACTACAATGTGGAAGTGCACGCCTATCCTGAAAATAAGAAATTCTGTGTGGTGAACAATACTTATGAGCCACAGGAAACTGTTGTATATAAAGGGGACAAAGAGAGCTTCTCTGTGAATCTGGAGGCAAACCAGATTATCTGGTATGAGATTTAGCATGGGAGTTTGGAGGAAGAAAGTGAAAGGTTTTAGCGGGAAAGTCACGACAGGGAGCAGGGGAATCTTTGTGCTGATGGTGTTGGGGGTCATTCTGTTTGGAATTGTGGGGGAACTGTGCCTGCCCAGTGAGGGTGTCCGAGAAGAAGGAAACTGTCGGACACTCTCGGAGGGATGGGTTCGTGTCCTGCCGGACGGCAGCAATGTTCCGGTTCAGGTCCCCGGCAGATGTCCGGCGGATTCGCTGGAAAGCGTCAGCATTGAAACGGTGCTGCCAAATGACCTGGGGGAAGATAAGTGGCTGTGTACCAGGGGTTCCTGGCAGGAGTTGGAACTGCTTGTGGACCAGGTGGTGAAACGGCGCTACAATGCCGGGGATTCTATGCCTTTTGGAAAGAATACGCCCAGCGCCTATGTGTTTTTAAAACTTACCCATGAGGATGCCGGGAAAGTACTCCGCATCACTTCGGTATCCGACTCTTCTTGTTCCGGCACTTTGAATACCGTATACATAGGGGACAGGATGGGGATTCTGACCCGGCTGATGAAACAACATGGCGGGGGTCTTTTTCTGGCACTGTTCTTGTTGCTGCTAAGTGGAATCAGCCTTTTGCTAAGCGTTATTCTGCGTCGGTTTTACCACAAAGAGATTGTCCTGGAATATCTGGCATGGGGAACGTTCCTCATGTCATTGTGGCTGGTGGCAGGCTCCCATCTCCGGCAATTTTTATTTTCTAACATTTCTGTGGCTTCGGGGCTCTCGTTTTTGGCGGCGATGCTGGCATTGTTTCCGTTGCTGATTTATATGGACAGCGTACAGAAGCAACGTTATCAGAAGGGGTATGTATTTCTGGAACTTTTGGTGATAGCCCATTTTGCAGCCTGCACTTTTCTGCAGGCGACCAATCAGGTGGAATTTATGGAGAATGCTTTTTCCACGTGCCTGTTGGCAGCTATTGCTTTCTTATACATAGCTTATTCATTGTTCAGAGATTTCCAAAAAAAGAAGCTTGGCGGTTATCGGCTTGTGGCTGTTGGCATAGTTTTGCTTGTTGTTTCTGCAGCAGTGGAACTGGCAGCAGCATTTTTCGGGCAGTGGGAAAGCGGAGGGAGTCTTCTCTGCGTGGGTCTTATGTGTCTGCTGGTGCTGGCAATTGTTGAGAATGCGCGCAAGCTGTTTCATATGGAGAGGGAAAAACAGCGGGCTATTGTGGCAAATGAATCCAAGGGGAAATTTCTTGCCAACATGTCCCATGAAATCCGTACGCCCATCAATACGGTAATTGGCATGAATGAGATGATTCTTAGGGAAAATAAAGACCCGGCCATCCGTGAGTATGCAGCGAACATTGAAAGCGCCAGCAAGACGCTGATGAGCCTGGTTAATGACGTGCTGGATTTTTCTAAGATGGAATCCGGCAGCCTTGACATAGAGAACAATTCTTACTATCTGTCTTCCCTTCTCAATGATACCATTCATGTGCTGCAGGCGAGGGCGGAGAAGAAACATCTGAATGTGAGGCTGAATGTGGATGAAGCATTGCCCTCCATTCTCGTGGGGGATGAGGTGCGCATCCGCAAAGTTCTGAGCCAGCTGTTCAGTAACAGCATAAAGTTTACGCAGGAAGGCAGCGTTACTTTCAGCGCCCAGGGTGAATGGAATGATGATGGGACGTTTTGCCTTGTTTTTGCTGTTGCAGATACCGGCATTGGCATTCGGGAGGAGGAACTGGCAAATCTTTATGACAGTTTTGCAAAATTGGAGGAAGACGGCTACCGGACGGTTCAGGGTACTGGTTTAGGGCTTAATCTCGCCAAGCGGTCGGTGGAGCAGATGCATGGGGATATCCGTGTGCAGAGCGTGTATGGGGCGGGCACAATATTTACAGTGAGGATTCCGCAGGAAATAAAAGATGCCCAGCCTATTGGAGACTTGCAAAAAGCATATGAGAGGGAACTGCAGGAACTGGCAAGGCCCCGGGAATTCTTAAAAGCACCGGATGCCCATGTGCTGTCGGTCGATGACAATGAGATGAACCTGGCAGTTGTCCGGGGACTTTTGAAACGGACGGATATCCAACTCGATACAGTTCTGGATGGCAGGGAATGTATGGAATGTACAAGGAAAATAAAATATGATTTGATTTTTATGGACCATATGATGCCGGAACCGGATGGCATAAGTACCTTGCATCGTCTCCGTGCGGAGGAGGGCAATCCTAATAGAGACACGCCGGTGGTTGCGCTGACAGCAAATGCTGTTGCAGGCAGCCGGGAGGAATATTTGCGAGCGGGGTTTGACGAGTATCTGTCCAAACCGATAGTCGTGGAAAAGCTGGAACAGATGCTGCAGAAATACCTGCCCAGGGAGAAAGTATATTTTGAAAAAGAGCAAATCCCCGAAACGGCGGCGGAAGCGGGCTGGGAGAAGATTTTGAAAGACATGCCCGGACCGGAGGAAGAGTTGGCGGGCAAAGAGGAAACAGAAGAGCAGGTAAAAGATATTTCCGCGGTAAGTCAGATAGGCAAGAGTGAAAGCCTGCCTGTTGGGGAAAGGATGATAGATAAGAGCGTGGGATTGCCCTATTGCGGCAATGACGAGGAGATGTACCAGGAGATTCTGAAGGCATATTATGAACAGGGACAGGAGTATCGTGAAAAGCTGCCTGAGCTTTATGAGGAAAAGGACTGGGCCAACTACGGAATTATCGTTCACGCCATAAAAAGCACATCCCTGACAATCGGAGCAGCAGGACTCTCAGAGCTGGCAAAGCAGCAGGAATTTGCAGCGAAAGACGGTAACCTGAAGGAATTAGAAGAACATTGGAAGAAATTTTATCATGATTATATAAATGTCCTGGAAGAGGCAGCGCAGCTGCTTGGGGTCAAAGAAGAGGAAAGTGCGCTGACGGAGGCTGCTGGAGGGAAGGAACCTCCACCGCAGGAATATCTGGAAGGCTGCCGTCTTCTTCTTGAGCAGGTTCAGGGCTATGAGATGGGGGAGGCATTAGAGCAGATAGATAGGCTTTGGTCCATGCGTGAGGAAAAACTGTTAGAAGAGGTACGCCAGTTTGTGCATGATTTTGAATATGACCGTGCGGAGAGCCGCCTTGAAGAATGGCTGGCGAAATGGGAGGTTGATTAGGCTTGAAAAGGACAATATTGGTGGTAGATGATGACAGGCTCAATCTGATGGTTGCACAAAAACTGCTTGCGGAAGATTACCATGTCGCAGCAGTCAATTCCGGTGAGCTTGCGCTCCGTTATCTGGGGAAAAACCATCCTGACCTTGTGCTGCTGGATATCCAGATGCCGGATATGGATGGTTTTGAAGTAATGAGGAAGATACAGGAAGATGAGCATTGGCGGAAAATTCCGGTGATTTTCCTGACGGCAGACCGGACAGCGGAGACGGAGGAGGAGTGTTTTAAGCTGGGAGCTGTAGACTATATTGGCAAGCCGTTTGTGCCGTCAATCATGCTGCAGCGCATTCACCGGACGATTGAGCTTGAAGATTACAGGAGAAGCCTGGAACATATGGTGGAACAGCAGCTGCAGCGGATTACCCAGCTGCAGCAGGATATTATTTTTTCCATGGCAAACCTGATTGAGAGCCGGGACGGTACGACAGGGGAGCATGTGAAACGGACCAGCGGATATGTAAATCTGTTGGTTGAGAAGATGCAGGAACAGGGGCTATACAAAGAGATGCTGACCAGCGATTATGTGGATTACCTCAGAAAAGCGTCTCCCCTGCACGATATTGGCAAGATTGCCATTCCCGATGCAGTTCTGCAGAAGCCTGGAAAACTTACCCAAGAGGAATACGAGATGATAAAGATTCATGCCAAGGAGGGTGGTCGGCTTATCCGGGAAAATATGAGTCGTATTGCGGAGCAGGAATTTGTGGAGATTGCCTGTGATATGGCGGCCTGCCATCATGAAAAATGGGCGGGCAATGGTTATCCCGAAGGGCTGAAAGGGCAGGAAATTCCTTTGTCGGCGCGGATTCTTGCTATTGCCGACGTGTTTGACGCGCTGGTATCAGAACGCCAGTATAAGAAAGGGATGCCATTGGAAGAGGCCTTTGCCATTATGAAGTATGAGAGGGGCAGAAGTTTTGAGCCGGAACTTTTGGATGTATTTCTGGCAGCGGAGGATGAGCTGCGTCGGCTGATGGCAGAATATGAGGCAGCATAGGGGCAAGGTGGTATAAGTAGTGGATAATGATGACTGGGATTGGGAAATTATATGGAAACAAGAAGAAATTTATTACTGGCGATTAAGGATGAGTCAGGAAGACTGGATTTACATAATATGCAGAGTTTCTGCACACTGTTCGTGCTGGTGGGCTTTATTATGTGCATTGTAAATCTGTCAGTTGGTTCTTGGCGTATGGCGTTAATTACTGGCGGGACAGGGTTATTGATGCTGATAAATGTTGTGCTGCTGGCAGTGTGGAAAAAAATTCGTTTTGTGATATGCAATGTCATCTGTGCCGTGATGGTGATGATGCTCTATTTTGTAGTAAATGGCGGCGAACATGGCTTTAGCCTGGTGTGGCTGTTTTTAGTGCCACCGGCAGTCATGTATTTTCTGAATGTATTTTATGGCGGGCTGGTAAGCCTTCTTTTGGGAGTGCTCTCAGCAATGTATATGTGGACGCCGTTGCATGAATTGGGCTATCATTACACAATAACTTACCGGACACGTTTCCCCCTGGTATATTTGGCTGAGACATTTATGTGCATGATGATTCAGTACCGCATCTGGTGTTACCAGAGGCAGCAGCAGGAATTACTATTGAAAGCAGAAGAGGCAAACCATGCGAAAAGCGATTTCCTGGCAAACATGAGCCATGAAATCCGTACGCCCATGAATGCTATCTTGGGCATGTGTGAGCTGGTGCTCAACGAGAAGGATTTGTCGGAAGAAGTGCGGGATAACTGCAATAACATCCATCTCTCGGGCAGGAATCTTTTGGGAATTATCAATGACCTGTTGGATTTTTCTAAGATTGAATCCGGCAAGATGGACCTTGTCTGTGATTCCTATCAGGTATCTTCCATGCTCAATGATATTATCAATATGGCAATGGCGCGTAAAGGCGACAAGGCGATTGAGCTGATGGTGGACTGTGACCCGCGGATTCCCGACCGGCTGTATGGGGATGAAATCCGTATCCGCCAGGTCATCATCAACCTGCTGACAAATGCTATCAAATTCACCCATCAGGGCGGCGTACTGTTTTGCATCCATGCCCGCAAGGAAAGTTATGGCGTAAATTTGATTTTTACTATCAGGGACAGCGGGATTGGCATCAAGGAGGAGAATCTCGACAAGATTTTCCAGAGTTTCAGCCAGGTCGATACGAAGAAGAACCGCAGCATAGAGGGTACGGGCCTGGGGCTGGCGATTTCCAAACAGCTTGTGCGCAAGATGGGCGGTGTGCTCCATGTGGCCAGCCAATACGGTGAGGGAACGGAATTTACGGTGGTGATTCCACAAAAGGTTGTCGAGGAAAGGCCGATGATTCAGGTCCGTGAAGCGGACAAACAAGATTGCCTGTGCTATATCCGCATGGATAAATTCAATCACTCCTTCGTGAAGAATACATATGAAAAATTGATGGAACATATAGGGGAAAATCTGGGGATACGTTACTGTATCTGTTCCACGCTGGAGGAGACGAAGAGAGAGCTTGCTTCGGGAAGGGAATATGGGCATCTGTTTTTGGGCAGAGAGGAATATCAGCAATCCAAGAAGTATTTTGACAGGCTCTCCGAACACATTCATATTACGGTCGTGCAGGAGCGCATGGCCCATGAGCCTTTGGCAGAAAATATGCGCAATGTTTACAAACCCTTTTATGTGATTTCTATCGGAAATGTCATCAACGGCGAAAAACTGTCATTCAATCCAGGGAATAAGGAGACGTCAGGAAAACGGTTTACAGCGCCGGGGGCAAAGATTCTCGTGGTTGATGACAATGCCATGAATCTGAAAGTGGCGTTGGGCCTTTTGAAGCCTTACCATATGACAATCATGACGGCGGAAAGCGGTCCTCAGGCAATTGAGATGGTAAAGAGCGCGGATTACCATCTTGTTTTCATGGACCACATGATGCCGGGCATGGACGGCGTGGAAGCGTTGCATGCCATCCGGGCTCTGTCAGGAGATTATTATGGAAAACTGCCGGTTGTAGCGCTGACTGCCAATGCCGTAAGCGGAGCGCGGGAAATGTTTCTGTCAGAGGGATTTCAGGATTTTGTCACCAAACCTATTGAGATGAATGCCATGGAGCGCAGCCTGCGGCAGTGGCTTCCGCAAGAATTAATCTGTAAAGAGCAGGAGGAAGGAGGGACGCTTTCATGATAGAGGATACCGTATTGGTCACCACAGACTGTGTATGCGATTTAACTGCTGAGCTGCAGGGGCGTTACCAGATTCCCATTATGTATTACTATGTGCAGACGGAGGAAGCGCGGTTTCAGGATACCAGGGAAATGAATTCAGACGATTTGATTGAGTATATTGAAAAGGATGGGAAAAGGGCGTTTAGCAGCTGTGCGCCTGTGGAGGAATACCAGGAATTCTTTGCCAGACAGCGAGAGAATACATCTGCGCCGATTATCCATATCTGCATGGCGCAGTATGTCAGCGATGCCTATAAGACAGCTAAGGAGGCCGCCCGCAGCGATGAGAATATCCATGTTGTGGATTCCGGGCATTTGTCGGGCGGTATGGCGTTGATGGTGCTTGAAGCTGCGAAAATGGCAAAATGCGGCGCGCCGTATGAAGTAATCTTAAAAGAACTGGGCCGCATGAAAGAGAAGGTTTCTACCAGCTTTATTGTGGAATCGGTGGAATGCCTTTACCGCAATGGCAGGATTAGCAAAAATATTGCCAGGCTCTGTGACGTCTTATCCTTGCATCCTATCTTGAAGCTCTCTCACAGCCATATGAAGCCAGTGGGTCTGTGTATTGGGAGCCAGCGGAGATTTGCCCGCGCCTACCTGCGTTGGGCATTAAGGAAGAAGGGGGAGATTGTGCCGGACATGGCGTTTCTGATTACGGCAGGCGTGTCCTACGAGTACCGCCAGTTCCTTTTGCAGGAAATAAAAGAGCGGATGCCCTGGAAAACCGTTGTGGTCAACAAGGCATCCGCCACCATTTCCTGTAACTGTGGTTCCGGGGCGTTTGGTATTCTGTTTGTGCGTAAGTAGTATTTTTGTAACAGTTCATCCGTTGCCGTGCGGCTTTGCCTGTTATGCATGAAAGGGCTATTATTTTATAGGGAACGAATAAAACGCAAAGTATTTTTGCGTTTACTATAATATTTTGCGGAAATTTTTCTTGCCTTTCTTGAGTACCATGCCGTCTGCAAATGCATCTGCACTATAAACGGTCTTGATATCAGCCACCTTTTCCCCATTGACAGAGACGCCGCCCTGCTCCACAGCGCGGCGTGCTTCGGAGCGTGAGGGGGTCAGCCCGGATTTGACCAGAAGGGACAGGATATCAACCGTTCCTTCCGTAAAGTCTTCCGCTGATAAGGTTACGGATGGCATATCAGCGGCGTTTCCGCTGGAAAACAGAGCTTTCGCAGATTCCTGTGCCTTGGCAGCTTCCTCTTCCCCATGAACCAGCTTTGTCAGTTCGTAGGCAAGGATTTCTTTTGCCTTGTTGAGCTGTGCGCCTTCCCAGGAATCCATCTTGTCAATCTCCTCTAAAGGCAAAAACGTCAGCATACGGATACATCTGAGGACATCGGCATCTGCGACATTGCGCCAGTACTGATAGAAATCGAAAGGCGAAGTCTTGTTGGGGTCAAGCCAGACAGCGCCAGACTGGGTCTTGCCCATCTTCTTGCCCTCGGAATTTAAGAGTAGGGTAATCGTCATCGCGTAAGCGTTTTTGCCGAGCTTGCGGCGAATCAGTTCCGTGCCTCCTAACATGTTGCTCCACTGGTCATCGCCGCCAAACTGCATATTACAGCCATATTTCTGAAACAAGGCATAGAAATCATAGCTCTGCATAATCATATAGTTGAATTCAAGGAAACTGAGCCCCTTTTCCATACGCTGTTTGTAACATTCTGCGGTCAGCATACGGTTTACGGAGAAATGCGGTCCCACCTCACGCAGGACGTCAATGTAGTTTAAGTCCATGAGCCAGTCTGCATTGTTGACCATCAAGGCCTTTCCCTCGGAAAAGTCAATAAACTTGCTCATTTGCTCTTTGAAGCAGTCGCAATTGTGCTGAATCGTTTCGGGCGTCATCATCTGGCGCATATCTGTCCGCCCGGATGGGTCGCCAATCATGCCCGTGCCGCCGCCAATTAAGGCAATAGGCTTGTTGCCTGCCATCTGCAGGCGTTTCATTAGGCAGAGAGCCATGAAATGCCCTACATGGAGACTGTCGGCGGTGGGGTCGAAACCGATATAGAAAGTTGCCTTACCGTTGTTTATCAATTCTTTAATCTCTTCTTCATCTGTCACCTGGGCAATCAGTCCCCGGGCGACCAGTTCATCATATATCGTCATTGTCGTTCCTCCTCGTATTGAATGAAAATTATAGGTAAAAAAGAGGAATTTGTCAAGGGCAGGTGCATTATTTTTGGTATTTAGACGATATATTTGTTTTAAAAGCACCGTATCTGTGGTATGCTTAAATAAAATATAAACATATAAGGAGGAACGCTATGGATTTTTTTGGAAAATTAGGAGAGACAATCACAGAAACAGGAAAGGACGTATCACAGAAAGTAACAGACCTCACGGAAATCACGAAACTTAAAATGGAAATTCGCAGTAAGGAAGATTCTGTGCGCAGACAGTTTACAGAGATTGGAAAGCAGTACTATGAAATGCACAAGGATGATGCGGAACCGTTGTTTGAGGAAATATCTTTAATCAATGAGACTTTACAGAAGATTGAAGAACTGAGAGGTGAAGTTGCCGAGCGCAAAGGCAAGAAAATCTGTCCGTCATGCGGAGCGCCCAATGATGCAGAGGCTTCGTTCTGCAATAAGTGTGGAGCGAAGTGTGAATCTGCCTGTGCAGAGGAGGCGTGTACAGAGGAGGCAGTTGAGGATGTGGCAGTGAATTTGCAAAAAGATGCTGCCGAGACAGAGGAGACAGATTTATAGAACAGACTGAACTAGAGAAATATCCGCAGAGGGGAGCGGCAAGGATACATGCCAGGCACGCTATAGCACAAGGATGTGTGCACAGCAGCGGAAACTCGGCAGACATATTATATTAAGGAGAGTGGTATGAGATGAGAGAAAAGAATCATAAGCAGATTGGAAAGGAATCCATGCCAAGGAGGCATCCTGTCAGGCAGCAGCTGCTGGCCGTGCTTCTTGGCTTGTGTCTGGCAGTTGTGTCAATCCCTGTCTCACAAATCGGCTATTCCGTTCAGGCAGCGGAGCTACAGGGATATTCCAAAGATATTGATTTATCCAGTGATAAGGATGGGCAGGAGCTGTTGAAACATAATCGGAATCTGGGGAAGGTCCCTGTATCGTCAGATGATGGAAAAGTGGACAAAAACGGCGGGGAGCAGGAAAGCAGCGGCAAGAAGAAAGATATCCGGAAAATGAAGAGGCTGGAGGAAGAAACGGAAGCAGTGTTCACAGAAAGTGCAGAACTGTCTGAAACGCCGAAAGAGCCTGGCTGTGGGATTGTCAGCGAGGATGTTACATGGGAGATTCCCGGAACTTTGACGGATGGAGAACTGATTGTCATGCCGGGGGTTACCTTGACAATAACACAGCCCGTGGTAATTAGTGGGAGTGTCACCATTAAAGGCGGCGGAACGATAGCCAGAGGAGGAACAGGTGCAGGATTTATAATGAATGGCGGCGGCAATCTGGTGTTGGAAGACATTACGCTGGATGGATGTTCATCGTTATTTCCGACAGCAACGGTATCTATGTTAACGGCAAAAGGCACAAACACAATAAGGCTGGAGAGTGGCTGCACAATCAGGAACTGCAGTTCAACAAGCAATGGGGGTGCAATTTGCTTTCCCTATAGCAATGATAGAAATTCAGATATTATAATTAATGGTGCGTTAATTGAAAACTGTCTGACTACAGGCGTAGGAGGTGCAATTTGTGCTGATGACAAGACAACAAAAAGTGGCACCATTACCTTGAATAATGCAACGATAAGGAATTGTACGGCAGGAACAAATGGTGGAGGAATCTATGCGCCGGATATAGATGTGACTATCAATGGGGGGCATTATGAGAACAATAAGACGACGACGCTTTCTGGTGGCTTTGTAGGCGGCGGTTTTATTTTTATCTGCAGGTCGACCCTGATAATAAATGATGGTATTTTTACCGGGAATTCGTGTGTGAACAAAGGGGGCTGCATTTCCCACTGCGGTCATCTGAATACGAGGACTTACATATATGGAGGAACTTTTTCCGGCAATACCTGCAGCAGTAAGCAGTATGCAGGCAGCGGTGCGCTTTATAACTCTACGGTAGATGTAGCCGACACGTCAGTGACGCTTTCCGGCGATGTAAAGTTTGTCGGCAATAGCGATGATTCGGGTATGGATGGCATTTATCTGGATGCAAAAGGCGATACGATGCGCAAGATTCAGATTAGCGACACCCTTACCTATCCGGTAAAGGTTTTTCTAAATCCGATAGAGGGGTATGTGATTGCACAGGGAGTAAATGATTATCAGTTGCTGAGAAAGAGAGACATGAAAAAAATAACCTTTGTGGATGTCACGGGTTCCGGCAATACCTGGTATGCAGTGCTGGACGAGGATGAGAACCGGGTATATATGTCAGAGACGAATCCTGGGTATGCCTATTTTGTCTACTATATAAAAAATGGCGCACAAGGGACGGCAGTGGCGGATGACAATGAGTATGAGCTGGGAGATACAGTAACCGTAAAATCCGCTGAGGGGCTGTCTTATGAAGGACGCCGGTTTGTTGGCTGGAACACCGAAGAAGACGGCAGCGGGGTTATGTATCAGGAAAATGATACGTTTGATTTGGAAGGTGACACAAACCTGTATGCCATTTTTGAGGAGGGCATTACGGCAGACTTCTATTCCGGCGGCGCTGGGAATAAGAAGACTGTTGCCGCAGATATGGATTTGGAGCAGAACACCGGCATCGTTACAACGCCGGAACTTCAACCGATGGAGGGATTTACTGCCGTAGGCTGGGCTGAAAGCCATGAGCAGTTTGACGAAAGTATTGCCGAAGGCACAGAGCTTATGTTGACAGAGAAAGCCACTTATTACGGCGTGTATGAGAAAGAGGTTACGCTGTCCTATCATGCTGACGGCGGGGAAACCTGCCCGGAAAGCGAGACCCAAACTTGCCGTGCTAACGTGGGTGAGGAGATAGGTTATGACATCCCTTCGTTTACGGTGGCAGAGGAAGCTACCAAGCTAGGCGGGGCGTTCCTCGGCTGGAATACGGAAGCGGATGGGAGCGGCACGATGTACCAGGAAGGCGATGTGCTGGAGATTGGCCAGGACGAGGAACTGTATGCCATCTTTGAGGAGCGGCCGTTCTTTTACGCGGATTTCTATTCCGGCAGCTTGGGAAATAAGGAACGCGAGGTAGTGCTGTTGGAGGAAGGGGCAGTGAGCGGTACAATTACAGCGCCGGAACTTAAGCCAATGGCAGGTTTTGAAGCATTGGGCTGGAGCGGGAGCCATGAGGGAAACCGTGTGGAGGTGATGGCTGGTGATGAGATTACGCTGACTGCAAATGCCGCTTACTATGGCGTATACGAAAAAGAAGTTACGTTGTCTTACGATGCCAACGAAGGGGATGTCTGCCCGGAAAGCGAGATGGGGACCTGTTATGCTAACGTAGGCGTGGAAGATGTGTCCAATGATTTGCCCATATTTACGGCGGCAGAGCCGCAGCCGCGGGAAGGTTACGTTTTTGCCGGCTGGAACACCAGATGGGACGGCAAGGGAGAGCCTTTCCTGGCTGGGGAGAGGCTGGAACTGGACCATGATACGGTACTCTATGCCATGTGGATTGCCGGGGACTATACGCCGTACCGGGTGGAGCACTACCGGCAGGACCTTGAGGGGGACAGTTACTCCCGGGTGGACGCGGACACGGAATACATAGCTGGCAGGACCGGCGATACCGTGGAGGCGGAGGCGAACCCCTATGCCGGGTTCAGCAGAAGCCAGGACCCAGAGCTTGGGAGGGCAGAAGGGACCGTGGAGGCGGACGGCAGTCTGGTGCTGCAGGTTTATTACGACAGAGACCTCTATGAAGTGGGCTTTGACCTGAACGGAGGTGAGGGCGCAGCCCCGCAGAACCAGACCGTGCGCTATGGGGGATGCCTACAGGAAGTGCCGGAACCGCAGCGCAGGGGCTATACGTTCAAGGGCTGGTACACAGACCGGGAAGGGACAGATGAAGCATATTGGGATTTCAGCAGGACGGTGGAAGAAAACAGTAAGTCCTGCAAAGCTACGCTTTACGCGAAATGGGCGGACGAGACGGCGCCAGCTTTAGGTGAGGCGGAGTTCGGTGAGGGCAGCGGGAGTTTTATGGACTGGGCCATTGGGCAGAAGAAGCTGACCATCACCGTGCCGGTGACGGAAGAGGGGAGCGGTCTCAGGCAGGGGGATTATAGCCTGAAGCCGGAGGACGGCAAGCCCAAGTCAGGCACGGCAGCGATACGTGTGCGGCAGTCGGTGACGCCTGAGGTGAGGGCGCGCAGCGGCGGGCTCTCGGCAGTGCTGACAGTACGCGGCAATGCAAGGACCGGGGAGAGCGTGGCGGTCATCACCATAGCGGAGGAGTTCAAGGGCAGCGTGACCCTGACCTGCACGGATAATGCCGGCAACACATCGGCAAAGAAGGTGCTGACGGCGGACGGCGCGGGTGCCATTGTGGAGGATAATGCGCCAGATATCCGCTTTTCCAAGTCGGGGGAGGACACTGCGAAAGGCAGGACAGCCGTGGATGTGGACGTGGAGGACAGCGCCGGGGGCAATGTCACCGCGGGGCTTAAGTCCGTGACTTACTGCCTTGACGGCGGCAAAGAGAGGTCTGTAGGCAAAGAAGAGTTCAACGATTCCATGGTGGAGAGTTACAGTTTCGCTGTGGACGTCAGGGGCGAAGGGAAGCATACCCTGGAAGTGACGGCAGCCGACAACGCCGGGAACAGCACTACGAGGAGGGTGGCCGTGGAGATTTCAGAGGGGAAAGCGGCAGTTACGCCTAATCCTCAGGGACCGACAAGAACGGAGACGCCGAAACCGTCGTCAGGCGAGCCAGCCACGGGAGAGAGCACCTTTGTGAAGGTATTTGCCACGCTGGGGATGGTAGCAGGATTCACCTATCTGCTCCTGTATTTCACTGGCGGAGAGGGCGGCATCACAGAAGGTGAGAAGGAGGAGGTTATTGCCCGGCTGGTGCGCTGGGCCCGGAAAGGGAAGTTCCGCAAATACCCTGCGCTTGCCATAATCCTGCTGTTTCTCCTGTATTACCACAGCATAGGCAGAAGTGTGGGCGATGATTGGAAGAAGGTTTATGAAGGATAGGAAAAAGCTACGGCTTCTGAAAGCAGTGTTTTTGGTGATTACGATAGCATGTCTGCTCCCGGTGGGGCAGTCATGCTGTCTGTCTATTCAGCATGAAAAGCAGCAGAGGGAGTTTAAAAACATAAAAGAAAGAGAAGACACGGCTGGAACTGCAAAAGAGGGAGCGCTTTCAGCGGAGGAAGTTATGGAAGGGCCACAGAAGGATGGGGCAGTGATGCGGCCTGAGTTAGCAGAACTTTACGTCAGAAATAAAGATTTGGTCGGCTGGCTTACCGTGGAAGGGACGAAAATTGATTATCCGGTCATGCAGTGCAGTGACGATGATTATTACCTGTACCATAATTTTGATAAGGAAGAAGATAAATATGGCTGCCTTTATGTGAAAAGCATTGCAGATATCAACACGCCGGGGACAAATGTGATTATCTATGGGCATCACATGAAAGATGATTCAATGTTTGGGGATTTGGACCGCTATGAGAGTGAAGAATTTTACAATAAACATAGGAAGATTTTCTTTGATACGCTCTATGAGACGCGCACGTATGAGGTTATGGCAGCATTTCTGACGCAGGTATCTGCAAAGGAAGATGACGGCGGATTCCAGTATTATAAATTCTATCAGGCGGACACGGAGGAGGAATTTGAGTATTTTTATGAGAATGTGAAGGAGATGTCTGTTTATGATACTGGACTTACGGCGGAATTTGGAGACACGTTCCTTACGCTCTCCACTTGTTCTGGATTTGCGGAAAATGGCAGATTCGTGGTGGTGGCAAAAAGGGTGAAGTAAGCAGTTGCTGTTCATAGCCTTTCTCTTAAATAAGAATTGTTATAGTTCAGACTACGCCATTGGCAAGGAAAAATAAATAATGCAAAAACTGGACTTGAGGGCAGAAATATATTATAATATGGTTTATATGAGAGGTTCGTGAAGATAAAACACAATTTACTTAAGCAGGAGGAGAAAGAAAATGACAATGTTTTTGAAGAATCTGAGTATCAGGCTGAAGATTTTGATTCCCGTTTCATTGCTGGGCATCCTGATATTCGTGCTGGGAGTTATGAGTTTTTTTAGTACCGCTCAGATTATGAATACCAGCGATAATATTACCGGGAACTATGTGGTAAGGATTGAACAGATTCAGGATACCACTATTGCTTATCAGACCTTACGGCGCGTGGCATTTGCGCATATTGTGGAGGATGAGACCGGACCCAAAACGACCTTGGAGAAGGAAGCAGATGAGCTGAAAGAAGAGATTGATACCCTGTGCAAACAATATGAGCAGGGGCTCAGCGCGCAGGAAGAGGAAGCTTTTGCGAAATTCAAGACAGATTATGCAAATTACCTGACAATTTACGATCAGATTTTAGATTACAGCAGCAAAAGGAAGAAAGCTGAAGCATCGGAGCTTGCAAGCAATGACTTACGGGAAGCCGGAACAGCTTTAACTGCAGAATTAGATGCCTTAATTCAAGTTAATAAGGATGCTATGACGCAAGCCATTTCTAAACAAAAGAGCGTATATGGCAGCATTACACGAACAACAATTATTCTGATTGTATGCAGCGGCGTGGTTCTTCTGTTTGTCGTATGGGTATGCTGGACATGGGTATGCAAGCGCCTGATTAACATCAATGCCCAGCTGCGCGATGTGATTGCTACCATTGAGGCTGGCGAGGGTGATTTGACGAAACGTGTGCAGTGCTTCTGTACAGATGAGATTGGTACATTGGCGGCAGGAATCAATACCTTTATTGAAACCTTGCAGGGAATCATGGGTCAGATTAATATGAGTTCCGACCAGTTGGGCTCTATTGTGAACCTGGTTTCAGACAAAGTATCTACCGCAAATAATAATTCTTATGATATCTCAGCTGTTATGGAAGAGTTATCCGCATCCATGGAAACGATTTCTTCAACAATAACAGATATCAAGGAAAATGTAGGCGTAGTGGACGAGAATATTATTGAACTGTCGGATGCATCGCAGGGATTATATGATTATGCGGCAGGAATGCAGGAGCGTGCAGAAAGCCTGGAGCACAATGCAGTTGAGAATAAACAGAATACGAGCGATATCATCAACGCGATTATTGATAAGCTGAAACGTGCCATTGAGAGCAGTAAGAGCGTTGACCGTGTCAACGATTTGACAGATGAGATTTTGAGTATCTCCGGTCAGACAAATCTCTTGTCACTGAATGCTTCCATTGAGGCAGCCAGGGCTGGGGAAGCCGGCAGAGGATTTGCTGTTGTTGCAGACGAAATCAGCCAGCTTGCAAGTTCCAGCAGGGAGGCGGCAAATAACATTCAGACCATCAATAACATGGTAATTGAAGCGGTAAATGAACTGATTGACAGCGCCGATTCTATTGTGAAGTATATTAATGAAAATATCCTCCCAGACTATGAGGGATTTGTGAATGCCGGCAGACAGTATAATGAGGATGCCGTACATGTGAATGATACGGTTACCCGCTTTAATGATATGTCCGTGAATCTGAAACAGTTGATGGAAAGTATCACGGAATCTATCAATGGCATCAATACAGCAGTTGGTGAGAGTGCAAAGGGCGCTACCAACGTGGCAATGAATACTTCCAACCTCGTGAAGGATATCAGCGAGATTGCGGAGGCAATGGATGATAACAGAGAGGTTGCCGGAACTCTGACAGATGAGGCAGAACGCTTTATCAACCTATAATGGGATTACGGAAATCAGCCGCCTTCTACGAATGAATGGAAGGCGGCTTTTTTATAGATTTGCAAAAAGGAGGCTCACTTATGTGTACAAAATGCAATAAAGGAAAATATTATATGACAACTGCCATTGCTTATACGTCTGGCAAGCCGCATATCGGCAACACTTACGAAGTTGTGCTGGCAGACAGCATTGCCAGGTTTAAGCGGCAGGAAGGTTATGATGTGTACTTCCAGACCGGGACGGATGAACACGGACAGAAAATTCAGGAGAAAGCAGAAAAACTGGGGAAGACGCCCCAGGAATTTGTTGACCAGGTAGCGGGCGAGGTAAAACGCATCTGGGATATGATGAATTCTTCTTATGACGGTTTTGTCCGCACGACAGATGAGGACCACGAGCGCCAGGTGACAAAAATATTTAAGAAATTATATGACCAGGGAGATATTTATAAGGGGGCTTACGAAGGAATGTATTGTACGCCCTGTGAGTCTTTCTGGACCGAATCACAGCTTGTGGATGGCAAGTGCCCGGATTGTGGGCGTGAGGTAACGCCAGCCAAGGAGGAGGCCTATTTCTTCAAAATGAGTAAATATGCGGACAGGCTTATTGAGCATATCAACAGCCATCCAGAATTTATTCAGCCAGTGTCCAGGAAGAATGAGATGATGAATAATTTCCTGCTGCCTGGGCTTCAGGATCTGTGCGTGTCAAGGACGTCTTTTGACTGGGGCGTTATTGTAGATTTTGACCCCAAGCATGTGGTATATGTGTGGCTGGATGCATTGTCCAACTATATTACCAAGATTGGTTACGATGCGGATGGGAATTCTACAGAATTGTTTCACAAGAACTGGCCGGCAGACCTGCACCTGATAGGCAAAGATATTATCCGTTTCCACACCATTTACTGGCCGATTTTCCTGATGGCATTGGATTTGCCGCTTCCTAAGCAGATATTTGGGCATCCGTGGCTCTTACAGGGCGGAGAGAAGATGAGCAAGTCAAAAGGAAATGTCATCTATGCAGATGATATGGTAGAACTGTTTGGTGTAGATGCCACCCGTTATTTTGTACTCCATGAGATGCCTTTTGACAATGATGGCATTATTACCTGGGAATTGGTGGTGGAACGCCTGAATTCTGACCTTGCCAATATTCTGGGAAATCTGGTGAACCGTACAGTTTCCATGTGCAATAAGTATTTTGGCGGTGTGGTGGCCAAGACCGGGGCAGAAGAAGCGGTTGATAAGGAATTAAAGGAGATAGCAACGGCAGCGAGGGATAAGGTAAAAACTAAAATGGATGAATTGCGTGTGGCAGATGCAATTTCTGAGGTGTTTACGGTGCTGCGCCGCAGCAACAAATATATAGATGAGACGGAGCCTTGGGTACTGGCAAAAGAGGAAGCTAAAAAAGAGCGTCTCAGTGAGGTGCTGTATAACCTGACAGAATCCATTACGATTGCTGCCTCCCTGCTCCATAGTTTCCTGCCGGAGACTGCAGAAAGAATTGTTGCGCAGTTAGGTACGGTTATCCGTGATTTTGATAATTTAAATCAGTTTGGGCTTTATGAAAGCGGCAATAAAGTGACCGAGAAGCCGGAAATCCTCTTTGCCCGTCTGGATGTCAAAGAGATAATGGAAAAGGTTGAGACAATCCGCGAGGCACAGCGCGCAGAGTTTGAACAGGAGCAGCGTGCTATGGGTGAAGCACCGCAGCAGGAGGATGAAACGGCAATAGATATTGAGCCGAAGGAAGAGATTTCTTATGATGATTTTATGAAGATGCAGTTCCAGGTAGGTGAGATTATCGCCTGCGAGGCAGTTGCAAAATCCAAGAAACTGCTCTGTTCCCAGGTACGCGTGGGAAGCCAGGTGAAACAGATTGTCTCAGGAATCCGTAAATATTATGCTCCAGAGGAGATGGTAGGCAAGAAAGTTATGGTGCTGGTGAATCTGAAGCCGGCAAAACTGGCAGGAGTGTTGTCAGAAGGGATGCTTCTCTGTGCAGAAGATGAAAATGGTGAGCTTGCATTGATGGTGCCGGACAAGCATATGCCGACAGGGGCAGAGATATGTTAAATGAGTGGATATTTGAAAGCCATGCACATTATGATGATAAGCAATTCGACCCTGACAGGGAAGAATTGCTTTCTTCCATGGAGGAACATGGCATTGGAAGGATAATCAATGTAGGCTCGGATTTTGCGTCCTGCAAGCATACGTTGGAGTTGACGCAGCAGTATGAATTTCTCTATGGGGCATTGGGCATCCATCCCAGTGATATTGCAGATTTGGATGAGGAAGTATACGAATGGCTGAAAAAATCTGCCGTTTTGCCGAAAGTAGCGGCAATCGGTGAAATCGGCTTAGATTATTATTGGGAGAAAAATCCCGAGGTACAGAGCCGGCAGCGTTATTGGTTCTGCCGGCAGATGGAACTAGCGCGGGAACTTTCGCTTCCGGTTATTATCCATTCCAGGGAGGCAGCGGAGGATACGTTAAAGCTGATGAAAGGAATCCATGCGCAGGAGATACCGGGCGTTATCCATTGTTTCTCCTATTCCCCAGAATTGGCAGAGGAATATGTGAAAATGGGCTACTGCATTGGCATTGGCGGGGTTGTGACTTTTAAAAACTCCAGGAAGCTAAAAGAGACGGTCGTCCGCATCCCTTTGCAGCGGATTTTATTGGAGACGGACTGTCCCTATCTCTCGCCGGAACCCAACCGTGGTAAGCGCAATTCCTCTTTGAATCTTCCTTACGTGGTAAAGGAGATTGCAGCATTGCGGGGGATTACGGAGGAGGAGGTAATCAGGGCAACGCGTGAAAATGCCATCCGATTGTTTGAGAAGGTAAGGGCGTAATTCGGCATAAGGAGGACAGCATGGCGACATTGGGAATCCCACAGAATACCATTGCGGTATTGCAGAAATACAATTTTAATTTCCAGAAAAAATATGGGCAGAATTTCCTTATTGATACCAGAGTGTTGGAGAAGATTATAAGTGCGGCGGATATCACCAAAGAGGATTTTGTGCTGGAAATTGGTCCGGGAATCGGCACGATGACGCAGTATCTCTGCGAACATGCGGGCAGGGTTGCAGCAGTGGAGATTGACAGGAATCTGATTCCCATTCTGGAAGATACGCTCAGCGCATATGAAAATGTGGAAATTATTCAGCAGGATATCCTTAAAATGGATATCAATCAATTTGTACAGGAAAGGAATCAGGGAAAGCTCATCAAGGTGGTGGCAAACCTGCCCTATTATATTACCACCCCTATCATTATGGGATTATTTGAAAGCCATGTGCCGATAGACAGCATTACGATTATGGTGCAGAAAGAAGTGGCAGAGCGGATGCAGGTAGGTCCGGGAACCAAAGAATATGGAGCGTTGTCCCTTGCTGTCCAGTATTATGCAAAACCGGAAATTGTCGCCAATGTGCCGCCCAACTGCTTTATGCCCCGCCCGAAGGTGGGAAGCGCTGTGATACGGCTGAACAGGCACAGGGAAGCGCCAGTGCAGGTAAAAGATGAGAGACAGATGTTTGCTCTTATCCGTGCCTCCTTTAACCAGCGCAGGAAAACGCTGGTTAATGGACTGAATAATGCGCCGGATATCGCGCACAGTAAAGAAGCAATCGTACTGGCTTTGGAGAAAATGGGGCTGCCTGCCAATGTGCGGGGGGAAACCTTGTCACTGGCGCAGTTTGCCAAGCTGAGTGATTTGTTATAGGAAAAATTCTACCATATCTTTCTGGAAACGTTTCGGCAGGTTTTGATTCTGCAGTTTGGGATTTTTACGTGCTTCAATGGCGATGCTGTCAAAGAAGGCGCACCACAGCCTACGGTACTCCAATTCCTGTGGAGAGAAACGCTGCAGCAATTCCTGATTCAGTTCTCTGGTATCCGTGATAAAGAATCCTTTTCCTTTGGGATGCAGTACGGCAAGATTCCGTGTCGCATCGTATATCATAAAATTTTCTTCTGGCAGACGGTCAGCAAAATGTTCTCCCAGAACTGGCAGAACATCGTTCTTGGGGTGAATCTGCGCGAAGAGAATGCCATTCTCCAATTCCTGAAAACGTAGAAAGCCTAATAGGTGGTGGGCTTCATTGAAAGTACAGCGGGAGAGCTGGAACGTGCGGTACACGTAGGGCTCCCCCAGATAATTCAGTACTTTACCAGCATCTGGCAGGGACAGGGCAAGGACAATCGTCTTGTAAATCGCTTCTGCTTTGTCTATGGATTGTTTATAGGAAGCAGGTTCCAGTGCCAAAGCCGCCTGGCATAATTCCTGATAGGTCTCCTCGCCCATGCGGCTGTGCAGGGTGCGTGCAACTTTGGCGCTCTTCTCATAGTCCGTATGGACGTTGATATACGCATCAAACAGTGAGTAATTGTCTGGTGTGTGGGTGGTGAGGGCAATGTTGGCGTGTCCATGACGGCTCGCCCAGGCATCGTAGACGCCGGTGAAAATGCCGTCTATACTGTCTTCGCAGATAAAAATGTACATTGTGCGTCCCTCCTTAGGTCAAACTACGTTTTTGGCTGTTCCCAGAGACCTAAGGCATCCTCCCGGCTGTGATTTACTTTGTTGGTACCGATAAGGGACCTAAGGACTCTTCCCCAGCTACGCTGGGTCCCCCCTCAGGTCATATGGTCCCTCCTTAGGTCAAACTAAAATCAGATTGCAGCTCCTTGTCGAAAAAGCTGATTTGCTGATACCCGCCCTCGCGGATGTCTCTGGGAATCTGGGTTTTATCTCGCATAAGGTTTTCGCAGATATAATTTTCATCCAGCTTGGTGCGGTACATCATCTTCCCGGAGCAGGTAATAAAATACAGGGCGCGTTTGAGCACAACGCCAATTTTTTTCAAATCATCAAAGTTCAGAGAATTCTTCCTGCGCGCTTTTACAATGCGTTCTGCAGATTTGTAGCCGATTCCGGGAACGCGCAGTAATGTTTTGTAGCTGGCGCGGTTGATTTCCACTGGAAAAAATTCTAAATGCCGCAGTGCCCAGTCGCACTTGGGATCCAGAAATATATTAAAGTCCGGACGGTCCTCCGACAGCAGTTCTGCGACCTTAAAATGATAATAGCGCAGCAGCCAGTCTGCCTGATAAAGGCGGTGTTCCCGCAGCAAAGGCGGTCCTCCGGGCAGAGCGGGAAGCATGGAATTGCCGTTGACATTGACAAAAGCGGAATAGAACACCCGTTTCAGTCCGAATTTCTGGTAAAGCCCTTCCGCAACGCTCATGACCTGGAAATCGTTCTCCGGGGTGGCGCCGATAATCATCTGTGTGGACTGCCCGGCTGGGACGAACCGGGGAGCCTTGCGGTACACGGTAAGTTCCTGTTTGTTGTCAGTAATACGGTTCTGAATCTGACGCATAGGCTTTAAGATGGTATTGCGGGACTTACAAGGGGCAAGTTTCTGCAGACTGTCCGCAGTAGGAAGCTCCAGGTTGATGCTCATGCGGTCAGCCAGAAAACCGGTGCGTTCCACCAGCTCCGGATCAGCGCCGGGAATTGCCTTGACATGGATATAACCGTTAAAGTGATGTACCGTGCGCAGTTTGAGCAATGTCTGGTAAATCAGGTCCATCGTATAGTTGGGGCTGACTAAGATGCCTGAACTGAGGAAAAGTCCTTCAATGTAATTGCGGCGGTAGAATTCCAGCGTGATGGTGCAGATTTCCTCCGGGGTGAAGGAAGCGCGTCTAGTGTCGGAATCCCGGTTGTTCAGGCAATAAGCACAGTTGAAAATGCATTCATTGGTAAAAAGAATCTTCAGCAGCGAAATGCATCTGCCATCTGCAGAGAAAGTATGGCAGATTCCGGGGGCAACCGAATTGCCCATACCCCTGCCATTCCCCTTGCGGTCTACGCCGCTGGAGGTGCAGGCGACGTCATATTTTGCGGCATCGGATAAAATCGTCAGTTTTTCAAATAAATCCATATCCATCGGTATCATATTCATGGTATTAAAGTCCTCGAATTTAATGTGAAGAACAAATGTTCTAAAATCATCATAGCACGGATTTCTGCAAAATGCAAGAACTTTTGTTCGGAAATATTGTATTGAATAAGAATAAACACACCCAATTTCAGATATCCGCGCATACAAGGTTTTTTTTTGAATATAGTGTTAATATCTGGAATAAAGCCGTGAGGGGGTGTTGTTCTGAAAGAAAAAATAAAAACATTTTTGGCAGTCTGCGTTTTGGTATTGGCAGCGCCCTATATTGTCACCTTGCTGTTTCAGGGAAATGAGACAAGCACAGAAACAGAAAAGACTGAGGCAATCATAGAAGAGAAACTCTTGCCGCAGGAAAGGGCAGATGGGCAGGAGATGGACGAGGAAGAATATCTTGCGGGCATTGTGGCGGAGGAAATTTCCCTAGAGTATCAGCCGGAAGCGATAAAGGCACAGACAGTGGTTGCACGGACCGCCCTAAAGCGCGCGCTGGCATACGAAGAGGAGATGCCGCAGTCCATGTCCAGGGAGGAAATGCTGTCTTTGTGGGGACAGGATGGATTTGAGAAGAATTACCAAGTGCTGGAGGAGGCGCTTGCAGCTACCGAGGGAGAAATCATGACCTGGGAAAATGAGCCTATCCAAGCAGCCTATCATGCTGTCAGCGCTGGGAAGACGAGGGATGGCAAGGAGGCATTGGGGGCTAAACTGCCCTACCTTAGCAGTGTGGACAGCAGTATGGACATTCCATCGCACGATTATTTAAAGGTTGTCTTTATGGGCAAAAAAGAACTGGCAGACAAGCTGAATCAGGCATGTCCAGAAGCGGAACTGACAGAAGAAGGTCTGGCGGAACAGATTGTTGTGACAAAGCGAGACTCCAGTGAATATGTATTAGAAGTAGCTGTGGGCAAACAGACAATGGCAGGCGAGGATGTCCGGGATTGCCTGGGTCTGAATTCCGCCTGTTTTTCCATAAAGGAAGTGGAAGGGAAGATGCGTATCGTCACCAAAGGTATGGGACATGGCATTGGTCTCAGCCAGTATGGGGCAAATGAGATGGCAAAAGCGGGAAGCGATTATAAAGAAATTTTAAAGTATTATTATAAAGATGTGACTGTGCAGAAAGATATGGAGTAACTGTTATATTAAACGCAAAAAAACATTGCGTTTCCCATACATAAAATATCATACATCCTGTATAAACCTTGTTTTTTCGGAAAAACTAAAAAGGAAAAACAAACAGAAATGGAAGGTGACAGGATGAGAAACAGAAGAGTATCAGCATTTTTTAACAAGAAATCCTATCTGATTGCTGCTGTATTCATGGTAGTTGCAGCGTTCGGCATGACCGGGATTTATTATACCCAGCAGGAAAAGAAACAGGAAGAGCAGCTGGCAAAAGAGCAGCAAAAGCAGATTCAGCAGGCAAAAGCAGAGGACGAAGCCAGAGAGCAGGAAAAGAAGGAAGAACAGGTAAAGGAAGCAGCCGAAAAGGCACGGGAGCAGGCAAAGAAAGAAGCCGAAAAAGTACGGGAACAGGCAAAAGCCAGAGAGGAAGAGGAGACGGAAGCGGTTTCTGGCATTATCCCTCCGGAAAATGACAACTTTATGGATTCGCCGGAAGTTGTAGCCGAGGTACAGACGCCGGTGGAACCGATTCTCCATTTTGACGCGGAGACAGATTTGGGCTGGCCGCTGCAGGGAAATGTAATTCTGAATTACAGCATGGACCAGACTGTATATTTTGCAACCTTAGACCAGTATAAATACAATCCTGCAGTAATTATCAAAGCCGAAGTCAACACTCCGGTAAAAGCGGTAGCAGCCGGTAAGGTGACCAGCGTGGAGACAATGGCGGAAACCGGAGCTACAATTACCGTGGATATGGGTGATGGTTACAGCGCAATTTATGGGCAGCTAAAGGAAATACCCAAGAGTACAGGCGATTATGTGGAAAATGGGGAAATTCTGGGCTATATCAGTGAACCCACAAAATATTATTCAGTTGAGGGTTCCAACCTCTTTTTTGAACTGCAGAAGGACGGAGTTCCGGTAGACCCTATGGGATATCTGCAGTAAAATGCGGTCAATGTAAAATTTTTACGATGATATCATTCGATAGAGCGGGTGGCGGCTGCCGTCCGCTCATTTACTTTTTGGCGGGAGGGTGGTAGAATGATAAGAAAAGGCTGAGGCTGTGGGTTATGGTCAGGAGCAAACAGGCACAGAAAAGTATTTTCCTCATAAAATATGTATGTAACAATCCGCAGCGCTGCTTTTCATACAAAGAATGTTGGCTTGCTGTCTGCTGGTGAGACGTCACGGTGGATGATATTGCCTGAGATAGGAAAATACTTGTAATACTGCGCTGCTTTGCATATAAGAGACTGCTTGCAGTCTCTCTACATAGATGGCGGATACGGAAGAGTTGAGGACATATAATGGCGGAAAAACAGAATGTCACCTATATGCTCCGGTGCAGTGACGGTACACTGTATACGGGGTGGACAAACAATATAGAGAAACGCCTGAAAGCGCACAATGCTGGGAAGGGAGGCAAATATACCAGAGTGCGTACGCCGGTGGAACTGGTATATTGGGAAGCACATGGGACGAAGCAGGAGGCAATGAGCCGTGAGGTGCAGATTAAGCAGCTGACAAGGAAGGAAAAAGAGCGGTTGATTGCTGATTTTCTAAATGGAATATGATAGATACAAGAAGGGGCTGTTTTGTGACGGTCTTTTTTTATCTTATAGGAAAGACCTTGTCACGCTGAAGCGTCAAAGTGTGCAAGGTCTACGCTTCGCTTCGGCCCGCGCTGAACTGACATCCACTGGATGTCCAGCGCCCTCAAGATGAGGGGCAGGGAAGTTGAAGTGGGCTTGCGGTAAAAATATTGTGTAAATCGCACAAAAACTATGCGATATAATAAAAAATAGTTGTCAAAAAGATAATATAGGTTTACGATTTCTATACATGTTACACATAAATTAAAGGTGCAACATGAGTAAAAGGTGTGCATTTTGCCTATGATGTACACCTGCAGGAAATTGCAAAAAGCAGTTTCCTCTTTCCATAAGGGGGGCTCTTGCGAGCCCCCATCCTTTGGTTATGGGAGGATTTTTAATAGGCAGATAAGAAAGGAGGGAGAGAAGGTACAAAGCTGTACCGCATAGGAGAGTAAATGGCAATTTTGATGTGCCGCAGAAAAAGAAAGGAATGGATAGTATGGGAACAAGAAAAAGTTTTAGAAGAATCCTGTCGCTCATCTTAAGCCTGGCAATGGCGGTTACTTTGCTGCCGATGCAGATGGCGTATGCAGAGAGCGGCAGTGTTCCGAATGGGGAGGCAAGAATTACCACGCCTGACGATGGCATGGGCTTGCCCGCAGAATTGGCACATTTCTCATTTGATTCACAAGATGAGATAATGGGCAAAGTAGTTGGCGCTGCAGAGAAAGCTAAGATTGTAACCTCGGATGACGGTCATGATGCAACGCCTTATCTGAAGTTAACAGGAGGTTCATTTATCCGCGCGCTGGATGGAAATGTCCTTGCAGGAAAGAAAGAACTGACAATTTCTTATTGGAGCAAGTCGGAAGGTGCGCCAGGCTGGGCATTTTATGCTGCAAAGGACAATCTGGCAGCGCCCACTGACAATTACATTGGGATTCTGGATCAAACGACCAGCGTGGCAGTGGAACGCTATTTGAACGGCAGGACAGATGGCTGCAGCGGAAATGCATCTTCCCTTACGAGCGCATGGCGCCATGTCACCGTAGTATTTGGGGAGAATTCCACAGAGACATATGTGAACGGCGAGCGTAAAATTGATATGACGTTGAATCAGGCGCCAATGTCGGAGATATTGACGGATAAGAGCGTCCTTAAAATCGGAGCGGCAAACTGGCAGCGTGGAGCGATTGAAAGCGAAGACAAAGATAAGGCAGGGGAAGTATTTAAAGGCGGCATCGACAATTTTGTTGTCTATGATGGAGCCCTAGATGCGGCGCAGGTCAAATACCTATACGACGGCACAAAAAATGACCAGGGAACGGAGACTTCCCTGACCGGGCTAGAATTAAAGAGAACAGCGTGCAAAATGAATGTCGGCGGCACAATGGACATAGTTTCGCTGATTAAAGTTCCGGCGGGCGCAGGTTCCAGGGTTGAAATCCAGTCTTCGGATTCTTCTGTAGCAGCAGAAACAGGCGCAGGGATTATCAAAGCGCTCAAAAAGGGAACATCTAACCTAACCATAAAATGGGGGTATGGAGCGAAAACCTATACACTGGGTACGGTGGCAGTGACGGTGACAGATTTTGCGCCCATAGGCAATTATACATTTGAGGGCGGTTTGGGCGATGCGACCGCCATACAGACGAAGCTGGCAAATTATAGCGGGCAGCCGGAGTTTGCAGAAGATGGGCACCGCGGCAAAGCACTGCAGCTGAAAGCCCCAACCTTTAAGGAAGTAACAGAAGGTGAAACAACCAAAACGGTGGTAGATGATGCGGGCTATGGAATAAAATTAAAAGAAGGAAAACTTGGCTCAGACTATACCGTTTCTTTGTGGGTAAACGCAGAAAAAGGCTTTTATTCACAGTCCCCCATCCTGTCATTGGGAATTGGAAATGACACAGCACAAAACTGGGTAAGCATTTCAGGAACCTGGAAGGGCGGCGCGGATGAGACTGGTACGGCAGCGAGGGTTTGGTGTGTTAAGAAAGCTGGTGAAGCAGCGGTAGAATTCAATGGCAAGTATAGCAATACTGCTTTCAATGCCCCCAATGGCCAATGGACTATGCTCACAATCTCCCAGAGCGGCAATGATTTGAAATTCTATGTAAATGGAAAGGAAAACGGCGGCACAAAAGCGGCAGAGGAGATTTTAAATCAGGACGATGCGCTTATTACCATTGGTATGAATAATTGGGATACCAGTTTTAAGGGCATGATTGATGACGTCAATGTCTATGACACCGCTTTGGATGCCACGCAGGTAAGGTCGCTATACCTGAGCCAGCTTTCTGCAGAGCAGACAGCAGACTGGCTGGAAATTAAAGGTGAGAATAAAAGTATAAATTGCCTTACTGAAGATTTGAGCCTTCCTGCAAGCAAAGAAGGGATTGCCATTACCTGGACTGCGAAAGAAAATGGTCAGGATTCCGCTGCAGTAACGAAAGAAGGAAAGGTTACGGCAGGAGGAGGTAACAAGGTAACGCTCACCGCAGCCTGCAGCGATGCGCAGACAGGGCTTAGCTGGACTGTCGATATCCCGGTCAAAGTGGCGCGCAAGGTTATCATACGCTGTCTGGACCAGGAGACGGCAGCGGGCAATAACGAAGCTGACCTGATTCAGAAAACGGAACGCATGGAAGAAGAAGGCTCCAAGTATGTACATGTCCCGGAAGACATTGTAATCTCGAAAGATGGAGAGGCTTACAAATATGAAGCTGAGGGTAATAAAAACACGGAAAATCTGACAATTACGGTCGGGGCCGATGCAGATGGCACGGTAACGGATACCGTAAACGTTGCCTATAAGAAGGTAGAGATTAAGAGCATTGTTTCACCGGACGATGCATACATTATTGAGGGCAATGTCCCGCATCTTCCGTCTAAACTGGATGCCACGGCAGACCCGGGAGATGGAACGGCAATCAAGATTAAAGTTCCTGTTACCTGGACCGATGATTATGCAAACCTGAAAGCAAGGAAAGAGCCATATGTCATAAAAGGAACCGTGGGAAGCAGGAATGTCAGCGTAAAATTGACAGTATTTGCATGTGATGCCGAGATGGATGAAGTGGAGGCAACCTATACCAATAATGCCAATACCAGATTTTTATCGTTGAATGGAAAATATAAAGGTGTTATTGAGACAGAGTTTGACCTTGTAAATATAAGTAAATCCACACAGCAGGGCGCATTCTTCCTGCTGGATAATGATGCTCCGGGCGCATGGTGGAACAATTCTGCAGCGCTTGAGTTCGATGCGGACGGAAAAGACGCCAAAGGATACTACCGTGCAATAGGAGGAAACGGAAAGGGCGGCAATTTTGCTGACAGCGGCGGCACATATTATCCAGAAAATAAAGAGGCGGCAAACGCCATAGCATATGACGGAACTGGCACCTATCATGTGCGTATGCAGATAGACACCACGGATGTAGACAGCACAGTGGAAGAGGGCGCGTCTGCGGTAAAGAAGAATGCCACATTCCGTGTCTGGATGACCGATAAGGACGGAAAGACTACGGAACTGACAAAGAGTGCGGCAGCAACTTCACGCTATATCAAGAGCGGTATTATCAGCAAGTATTTTGTAGGAACCTATAAGGCGGCAGAAAATGGGGACTTCAAGGTAACGAACCATAAGCTGAGCTGGCAGTCCGGCTATGTAGCAAAGAATATTGAGACTTATGTGGATAACGTGAAGGTAGCGGAACTGAGCCAAAACTCCAAACTTCTTCCATACAGCCTGATGACGGAAGAGGAACAGGCAGCTTATGCTTATAAGCCAGCGGCAAATATTATGCAGGACGAGGAGAAATGTGTCCTGCAGACAAAGGATTCAGGATGGTTCGATGAGGACGGCAGTAAGATTGCAGACGATGCAGTTGCAGAGAAAGCAGTTGCAGGAGCAGTGCTTACCTACAAAGCATATTACAAAAAAGGTGTGGCAGATTTTGCCGGTTTGAATGAGAAAATCGAAAATGCACAGAAGGTATACAATGAGCAGTCGATGATTTATACGGCGGCTTCGCTCAAATATCTGGCGGATGCAATTGAAGCCGCTGAGACGGTAGCAGCTACCGAGGGAAGTGCAAATGAAGCGTCCGTAGAGGCGGTAGAAAATGCGATTACAGCTTTGCAGGCAGCATTGTCTAAAGAAGACGTAACCCTGGTACCGAAGGATTACGAAGCTATGAACGAATTATTGGCAGCATTCTATCCGCTGAATGAGGAGACAGAAGCAAAGGATACGGCTGGGGAGCACGATGGGACGGTAAATGGAAATATCAAATTCACCAATGACGGAGGTGCGAAATTTCCGGGAAGCAGCAGTGCATTGACCAATTATATCAGCCTTCCGAACACGATGAAGGTTACGGACAAGATGACATTCTCCTTCTGGGTATACTGCAACAACAATGCTGACACAGAGACAAATGCCACACATAAGATGCACAATACGTTCTGTCTTGGCTCAGGAAAGAAGATTGGCAACAATGCCGGAACAGAAAAGGCACATCATTTTTCCATCTATGCAGGGCAGGACGGCGAAAACTTGGCGGTCAATGGTGGGCCTGACGGCTGGGGAACTGGTCTGGACGGCGTTTCCGTCAGCGGTTATGAGAAGCAGAAATGGAGTCTTGTCACATGCGTTGTGGACGGTAAAAACGTGACTGTTTACCAGGATGGCGTAAAGAAAGATTACGGCACCATCGGAGTTACCCTTACGGAAGCATGGAATGCAAGCCCTGAGGAACGTTATATCCTCTTAGGAAATAACTGCTATGCATACAATGGTGACTGGGATTACAAAGGAAATGTTAAGAACCTGCGCGTTTACAATGCACCGCTTGTGGCTCAGCAGGTAAAAGACATTTTTGACAATGAGGTGCAGGAACTTCTGGAGGCTTCGGCAGAGAATCTGGCAAGCACTCTTGAAGCACAGCCAGGCACAGGCGATAATGCCGGCAAATATATGCTGGAAATCATGGAAGATAAGGTGAAGCTGCCGAAAAAAGGAAACCAGGGAGAGGCAATTTCCTGGATAGCATATGAAGCCGATGGCACGACAGAGAGTACGGCAGTCATCAATCCTGACACAGGTGCGGTAACCGTTCCGTCGGCCGGAGCCGATGGAGTGACAGTAATCCTCAAAGCGACTATCACCATCAGCGGAGTGGCAAAAGAAGTTGTCATCGTATGCGATGTCAAGAACCCTATTAACAAAGGGTCGACAGAAGCCCTCAAAAATGAGGCAAAAGCTGCCATGGAGGGCAAGAACAAAGCAGATTACGATGAAGCGGTATGGAATGAGCTGGCGGCAGCAATCCAGGCATATGAGAACTTGCCAGAAAATGCAACGCCGGAGCAGATTGCAGCGGCATATAACAGGCTGAAGGCAGCGTTGGAAGCATTTAAGCCGAAGACGACCGTGGCAGTTACCGGTGTTACGCTGAACAGCAGCAGCCTTGCACTGACGGTTGGCGGCAGCGCAACTCTGACAGCGGCAGTCAATCCCAAAGATGCTGACCAGGCAGTGACATGGGCAACCAGCGATGCTGCAGTTGCAACAGTTACAGGCGGCAGAGTTACAGCAGTAAAAGCCGGAACAGCAGTGATAACGGCGACCAGTGTGGCAGACAAGACGAAGAAAGCCAGCTGTACGGTAACTGTCCAGGCAAAAGCAGTGACGGGTTCTGTGGCGGTTAAGAGCGTGAAGCTGAGTGCTAAGAAGCTGACGCTGGGCGTAAAAGAAAAGTATACATTGAAGGCAACGGTGAATCCAAGCAATGCGAGCAACAAGAAAGTCACCTGGAAGTCTGACAAGCCAAAGATTGTCGCTGTCAAGAACGGCAAGCTTACGGCAAAGAAAACAGGTAAGGCAAAGATTACCGTCACCAGTTCAGCAGACACGAAAAAGAAAGCAACCATTACGGTAACTGTGAAAAAAGCGCCGGACAAGAAGGCGAAAGTATCGCTGAATAAGAAGAGCGTGAAACTGAAAGTGAAGAAGACGTTCCAGATTAAGGCGAAGGTATCTTCTAAGTACGGCAGCGCAACCTTCAAATACACCATCGACAAGAAAGGCAAGAAAGCCGTAAAGGTGGATAAGAACGGCAAGGTTACCGCCAAGAAGAAAGGCAATGCAACGATTACCGTGAAGCCTTATAACGGCAAAGGAAAGGCTGCCAAGCTGAAAGTGACCGTAAAATAGGCAGCGTATCAGAGATGGGATGAATTGTAATCGGTTAGGATGGGAGAGCCCCTCAAAGCCATGAAATGGCAGAGGGGCTCTCCACTTATACATTTAGGGACAAGATACAGTTAGCATTTTTGAAGATTTGTGGATTGATTTTACGGTATTAGATTTAGAATCAGAATGTTAATGTAGGTTTTACTTGACAGAAGAAGAAATAAAATGTTACTCTCTTATTAAGTAAAATTTACTAAAAACAATGCGTTTTAATAGGAGAAGGAGGGTAAAATATGCACAAAAAATGGAGACAACGATGTTATGCATGGCTGCTAACAGGGGCACTGGCGGTATCTGCGCTGCCGCTTGCTCCCCTGACAACACAGGCGGCTGCAGGGCAGGAGGAAACGAAACAGGCACAGGAGGATGTGCTGGAAAATGCAGGAAAAGCCGCGGCTAATGATATGGGCGGCTATCTGTGGCTGAACTTCGGCACGGAGGGCGGCTATGAGAAGATTTTCTATGGTTACAGTGAGGATGGGCTGACCTGGAAAAAGCTGAATAAGGTAAACGGCACGTCGCGCTCTGTTTTAGTAAATAATGCCAAGGGAAGCGACCTGGGAGTCCGCGACCCGCACATCATCCGTTCGCCGCAGGGTGACAAATACTGGATTCTGGGTACGGACCTTCATGCGGAAGGAGGCGGTACCGGCGGAAGCGGCTGGAATCAGCTCAGCGCCAGCCAGAATCTGGTCATTTGGGAATCCAGTGATTTGGTAAATTGGAGCGAACCGCGTCTGGTCCATGCAGGTTTTGACGATGCTGGCTGTATTTGGGCGCCGGAAGCGATTTATGATGATACTACAGGAGATTATGTAGTTTATTGGTCTGCCAGGGATAAATCTAAGGCAGGTACAGATGACAATGCATTGCGGGTTTATGTCTGCCGCACTAAGGATTTTGTGACTTTCACAGAACCGAAGGTATGGCTCAGTGAGGATGCAGCTTCTGGAAATGAAGTAAATATTATTGATACGACAATTGTAAAAGGCGAAGATGGCAAATTTTACCGTTTCTCCACTTCGGACTGGATTACAATTATAGATGTGAGCGATACGCTGGACACAGAAGATGTCTTGGATGTCCGTAATGGGGAAGCGCAGAGTACGCCAAAGGGTTCCTGGAAACGTCTGGTAACCAGAAGCGGCAGCAGCGCTGCCGGATTTGTAAGGTGCGAGGGCCTGACCGTGTATCAGCTTCCAGATGGGCAATGGTGCGCCATGGGAGATGACAGCGGCTACAAAGCTTTCCTGACAGATGATTTGGCGAGCGGTGCATTCACCTTATCTTCGTCAGCAAGTTTTCCGGACGGCAAGTTCCGCCATGGTACGGTTATGCGCCTGACGGCGGAAGAGGATGCGCGGGTGCAGGAAGCATTTGCTGACAGGGAATCCGAACAGGAAACTTCCTCTCAGGAGCCGGTGCTTACCTATGACTTTGAAGCGGATGCAGGAAAGCGCACAATTACGGATTCTGCCACTGGGAATGCTGCCAAGGATAACGGTAGGCTTTGGGGAAATGCAGAGGTGGTCTATGATGAGGAACGTGAGAGCAATGTGCTGAAACTGGATGGTTCCGCCCACACTTACGCAGAGATTCCTCTGGGATTCTTTGACAAGCGAGATACGATGACGATTTCCATGGATGTGAAGTCAGAGTTGTCGAGCGGTGCCTTTTTCACTTTTGCTTATGGGCAGAGTGACCAGAAATATGACTTTATGCGGGTACGTGGCACACAGGTGCGCAACGCGCTTACGACCACAAGCTACAATTCGGAACAAGAGGTCAAAGGCATCGGGGCTTCCACTGACCAATGGCAGAAGGTAACGATTGTGATGGATGGGACCTTGATGGAACTTTACATAGACGGCAAGCTTGTGGATTCAAACGAGAATACCGGTATTACCACAACAGATTTAGGAACAAACCTCCTGTCATACCTTGGGAAATCTTTCTATAAAGATGATGGTTATTTTACTGGAAGATTTGATAATTTTAAAGTCTATAACCGTGTTCTGGGAGAGACAGAGATTAAGGAAGAGGCATGGAATACGGCTTCTCTTCTCAAAGGCGCGGTCATCGGTAAATTATCGGAGAATCCGCTTGACCTTCGGGGGACGGACGACCATACAGCAGTATTTTCCCAGATGAGAGGGAGGGATATTGTTTCCTATGTGCGAAAAGATACGGACCTGACATCTGTTCCGGTTATATTGTCGCTGTTTGACGAGGGGGTAAAAGTGACCCTGGATGGCAAGGACTTTACCGGTGGTAACCTTGATTTGAGCCGGGATGTGGAGATTAAAGCCGAATTTGCAGGGAGAACGCAGACCTATACGATTAAAAAGCCGCTGATAGCAGGCAATCCGGTCTTGCCTGGCCAGTATGCGGACCCGGATATTGACTATTTTGACGGCAAGTTCTGGATTTATCCAACGACAGATGGATATCCTGGCTGGAGCGGCACAAAGTTCCATGTATTTTCTTCGATAGACATGGTCAGCTGGGAAGACGAAGGAATCATTTTGGAGCTTGCCAACGATGCGCCCGGGCTCAATGAAAAAGGCGTACAGATTGCAGCTTCCCCCTGGGCGGTTGACGGTAGCGCATGGGCGCCTACGATTGAGAAGAAAAATGATAAATATTATTTTTACTATTGTGGCAAGAAATCTGGCGGAGAGTCGGCTATCGGCGTTGCCGTGGCAGACAAACCGGCAGGACCTTATACGGATATGGGAGAGCCGCTGATGACGGTCGCTATGTGTAAGGCGGCTGGAGTAAACATGGGCCAGGCAATTGACCCCTCTATTTTCACAGACGTGGATGGAACCTCTTATATTCTTTTTGGCAATGGACATGGAGCGATTGCCGAACTGAATGATGATATGGTCAGCATCAAAGAGGGTACGCTGAAACAGATTAATGGACTTACCGATTTCCGCGAATCCGTAATTGTGACAAATGTGGATGGAAAGTATCACTGGACCTGGACCTGTGATGACGCTAACAGTCCCAATTACCATGTGAATTACGGCGTCAGCGATGAACTTATTGGGGAGGACGGAACGGTAAATGTGACGTTGAAGAAGAAAAACCTCCTATCTAAGAATGAGAATCTGGGGCTTCTCGGCACAGGGCATCAGTCGGTGCTCCATGTACAGGACGCAGAGGGCAAAGAGCGGTATTTCATGGCATACCACAGGTTCTATACGCCGTTAGACATATTTACCGAGGCATTTGGCGTACACCGTGAGACTTGTATTGATGAGATTTTCTTTGATGGAAATGGTGAGATGGAGATTGCGCCTACGATAGACGGCACAGGAGCAGTCCATATGTGGAAAGTGAGCCTGAACAAGCCATCGCTGGAACTGGCAGTTGGCAAGACGGAGACTTTGCAGGCAGCCTTGACGGGTGAAAGCAATTGGAATCAGGGCCTGGTTTGGAGTTCCGATAAGCCGGCTGTGGCAACGGTTGACCAGAATGGGTTTGTCACGGCAAAGGCGGCAGGAACAGCCAATATTTCAGTCACTGCTTCTAACGGCAGCCAGGCGGTTTGCGTGGTGACGGTAAAGAGCGATTCAGTGACCCCTGTTACCCCGCCCAATCCTGTCAGGGTAAGCAAGGTAGCGTTAAATAAAAAGAGCCTGACGTTAGGCGTGGGGGAGAAATTTTCTCTCAAGGCAACCATAAGTCCCCAAAATGCCGCTAATCCGACAGTAACCTGGAAATCAAGTAATCCGAAGGTTGTAAAGATATTGAAATCAGGCATGGTAAAAGGGGTAAAGAAGGGCAAGGCAACTATCACTGCAAGCGCAGACGGCAAGACAGCGAAGTGTACTATTACGGTGAAAGCAGCGCCTAAAAAAATTAGCCTGAACGCCAAAAAGAAGACATTGAAGAAAGGTAAAACGTTCCAGATTCGAGTAAAGCTGCCGAAGAATACGGCGAGCAATAAGATTACCTATTCTTCCAGTAAGAGGAAGGTTGCCTCGGTATCTGCTAAGGGTAAGGTTAAGGCACTTAAGAAAGGCAAGGCAGTCATTACGGCGAAGACCTTCAATGGAAAGAAAGCTAAGATTACGATAACAGTCAAATAAAGCAGCAGGGTTTTTAAAGATATAGAACCAGGAGACATGGGATATCCCATGTCTCCTGAGTCATTTTAGCCTTACAGCAGCGGCATATTTGCCACAAAACAATACATCATGATGAAATGGCAGACGCTGCCGCCCATCACGAAGAGATGAAATATCTCATGTGAGCCGAAATTTTTGTGCTTAGTATTGAAGATTGGCAGCTTTAATGCATAGATAATCCCGCCGATGGTGTAAATGATTCCCCCGGCGAGGAGCCAGTGGAACGCCTGTGCTGGCAGGGAATTCATAATCTGTGTAAAGGCGAGCACACATACCCAGCCCATGGCAATATATAATAAGGAAGAGAACCATTTCGGGCAGGTAATCCAAAACGCTTTTACGAGAATTCCCGCAAGGGCAATGCCCCACACAAGAGCCAGCAAACTATAGCCGACGCTGCCGTTTAAGACTATCAGACAGACAGGCGTGTAAGTCCCGGCAATCAAGATAAAAATCATCATGTGGTCTAGCTTGCGCAGGATGCGGTTGGTCTTTTCAGATAAATCCAGCGCATGGTAGGTGGCGCTGGCACCGTACAGCAGAATCATGCTGAGGATGAAGACAGCAAGGGAAATTATGTGCACCTTGTCAGGGTTCAGGGAAGCGCGGATTAACAGCGGTGTTGCCGCAAACAATGCCATCAGCATTCCGATAAAGTGTGTAATGGAGCTTCCGGGGTCTTTTAGTTTAAATTTCATGAAAAACATCTCCTTCCATTCTAAAACATACCAAATCTGGCATCTCTTCATGGTTATAGTATGCGCAGAGTATTGAAAAATATAATATGTAGTATTGAAAACTATGTAATTTATATATAGATACTATACTATTTGGAAAAGAAAGTCAATACAGAAAATTTTTTTGAATTTCCCTATGGAGATTCGCAAGGCAAAAAAGATTGACTTTTTGCGACTTCTCTGTTATGATTAGCGTCAGGCTTAAAACCAAGCAGTGAAAGGAATTAGAATGGAAACAGTAAGATTTGATGAACTGGATTTAAACCCGAAGATCCTGCGTGCGATTCGTGAGATGGGATTTGAGGAAGCAACCCCCATCCAGAGTAAGGCGATTCCAGTGGGGTTGGAAGGTGTAGATTTGATTGGACAGGCTCAGACGGGAACCGGTAAGACGGCAGCATTTGGCATTCCGCTTTTGATGAAAGTGGATTCGCATAATAAGCGGACGCAGTCGATTGTGCTCTGCCCCACGAGGGAGCTTGCTATCCAGGTGGCAGAGGAAGTCCGTACGCTGGCAAAATATATGTCTGGCGTGAAGGTGCTTCCGGTGTATGGCGGACAGGATATTACCAAACAGATTCGTTCCCTGAAGGGGGGCGCTCAGATAATTATCGGTACGCCGGGGCGTGTGATGGACCATTTGCGCAGAAGGACCATCAAGTGCGATGAGGTCAATACCATTGTATTGGACGAAGCGGACGAGATGCTCAACATGGGATTCCGCGAGGATATAGAGACAGTCTTGGAATATATCCCGGAGGAGCGGCAGACGATGCTATTCTCAGCAACGATGCCCAAGCCTATCCTGGAGATTACCAAGAAATATCAAAACGATGCTGTCACGATTAAGGTGACGAAGAAAGAACTGACGGTGCCTAACATTGAGCAGTATTATTATGATGTTAAGCGCAAGGATAAAGTGGAGGTTCTGAGCCGTCTGTTAGACGTGTATGCGCCGAAACTGTCCCTCGTATTCTGTAATACGAAACGCATGGTGGATGAACTTACCAGTGCATTACAGGGGCGGGGGTATTTTGCAGAAGGTCTGCACGGAGACATGAAGCAGTCTCAGCGTGACCGTGTAATGAACAGATTCCGCAATGGTAAAACAGAAATCCTGGTAGCTACCGATGTGGCAGCTCGCGGAATTGACGTGGATGATGTAGAGGCAGTATTTAATTATGATTTGCCGCAGGATGACGAGTACTATGTGCACCGCATTGGCAGGACCGGACGTGCCGGCAGGACCGGACGTTCCTTTACCTTTGTGAAAGGCAAAGAGGTGTACAAGTTAAAGGATATCCAGCGTTACTGCAAGACGAAGATTCTTGCGCAGAAAATTCCCAGTATGCAGGACGTGGAACAGGTAAGGCTGGAGAAGATTATGGACCAGGTAGAGACAGTCATTGAGGAAGAAGATTTAAGGTCTTTAGTCAATATGATTGAACAGGAGATTAATGAATCTGATTACACTGCTATGGATATCGCAGCGGCATTCTTAAAACTTGCTTTGCGCGGCAAAGAGGAAAATGAGAAGGCGGCTATGGAGAACTTTGAGTTCGGCGATACCGGAGCGGAAGACGGTATGGTGCGTCTGTTTATCAATATTGGCAAGAAGCAGCATGTGAAGCCTGGTGACATTTTAGGAGCCATTGCCGGGGAGAGCGGCATATCGGGCGATGTGGTAGGCACGATTGATATGTTTGACAAATTTACGTTTGTCGAAGTACCCTGTGAGTATGGCAAAGATGTATTGCGGGCAATGGCTCATTCCAAGATTAAAGGCAAGAGCATCAATATCGAGCCGGCAAACCAGAAGTAGGCATATTGCCAGAGAATCTGTATAGAAACAACTGTGAAAAAAGTGGATTTGACACTATCTGTTGGTGTCAAATCCACTTTACTATTCCTTGATAAAACAAGCCCCTACTCGTTATAATAGACATATCAAAAGGATTGATTGGCCAATCATACCGCAAATGTAATTCAAATGACAGAAAAGGGCGAGGTGTGAAATCAATGAAAGAGAAAGTACAGACATTTGGCAGGGCGTTAAGCGGAATGGTAATGCCTAATATTGGGGCGTTTATCGCGTGGGGGCTGATTGCGGCTTTGTTTATTGCTACTGGCTGGCTGCCCAATGCAAAACTGGCGGAGATGGTAGAACCAATGTCAAAATATTTGCTGCCGCTCCTCATTGCTTATACGGGAGGTAAGGTAGTAGGTGACCACCGCGGCGGCGTTATCGGTGCGATTGCAACGATGGGCGTGATTGTAGGGTCAGATATTTCCATGTTTTTGGGAGCAATGATTATGGGGCCCTTATCCGCATGGATTTTAAAGAAGTTTGATAAGCTGATAGAAGGTAAAGTGAAAGCGGGATTTGAGATGTTGGTCAATAACTTCTCCCTCGGTATTATTGGAGCAGCGTTGGCATGCGTTTCTATCGTTGCCGTTGCCCCGATAGTGCAGTCGTTAAATTCCGTGATGGAGGCGGGAGTTGGTTTTTTCGTGGACCGTGGCCTGCTTCCGCTGGCAAGCATCTTTATCGAGCCGGCAAAAGTTTTGTTCCTCAACAATGCCATTAATCATGGGATATTGTCCCCTATGGGAATCCAGCAGGTAAACGAAGTGGGGAAATCTATCTTTCTCTTATTGGAGTCCAATCCAGGTCCCGGGCTTGGCGTTCTTCTGGCATACTGCATTGCTGGCAAGGGTTCGGCAAAGACTTCTGCACCGGGGGCGGTCATTATCCACTTTGTGGGCGGTATCCATGAGATTTATTTCCCTTATATCCTCATGAATCCGTTGCTTTTGGCGGCAGTGATTGCAGGAGGCGCTTCTGGAATATTTATTTTTGATATGTTTGATGTAGGATTGACAGGGACGGCTTCGCCAGGGAGTATCATATCACTTGCCATGATGTGTGAGCGGCACTGTTATCTGGGCTTGTTCTTGGGTGTGTTCGTGTCGGCTGCGGTTGCCTTTGTCATAGCGCTGCCGTTGTTGAAGTTTGCCGGAAAAGATACCAGCTTAGAGGAAGCCACCGCTAAGAAAGACAGTATGAAGCGGGCAGCTAAGGGGCAGGTCTCTGAAATCAAAAATCGCGGTATCATAAAAATTGCATTTGCCTGTGACGCTGGCATGGGCTCAAGCGCTATGGGAGCTACCGTGCTTAAGAAGAAGGTGGATAAGGCTGGCATCAAGGATGTGGAAATCAGCCACACGCCGGTATCTTCCATTCCGGGTGATATTGATATCGTTGTCACGCACCAGGAACTTGGGGAACGCGCAGCTCACAGCAATCCCAATGCAAAACTGATTTTGATTACCAATTTCCTGGCTGCACCGGAATATGACCAGCTTATCGCAGATTTGCAGAAAGCAAGGGAACAGTAGAAAAAAATGTAGTCATATGATATACTGTCCACGAAAATAAGAATCATATTGGGTGAATGGTATATGAAAAAGATATTACATAAGTTCGGAAAACTTAACCATATAATAGCGAAGGAATCTGCCGGCATATCTACTCTTGCCGGCTTCTTTCCGCAGGAGGAAGAGACGGGTGAACAAGAGATGATGAAGATTGGATTTATCTGCAATGCGGGACTTGGTTCCAGCGCTATGGGGGCAACGTTGTTTCGGAGGAAGCTGCAGGAGATGGGTATCAAGGGAGTTGAGGTGAAGGCATACCCGGTGGACCAAATACCAGGAGATTTGCTGCTGGCAGTTTGTCAGAAAGATTTCATGGAGATGACGGGAGCCGTGCTGAAAACCAAGAAAGTATATACCGTGGAGAATCTCTTAAATCAGTCTGAGTATGCAGCGATTGCCCGAAAAATAATGGAAATTATGGAAGAAGGGTGAGATGGATATGGAACTGACGCCGCGTTTAAAACAGATTCTTCTGATTATGCTGCGGGAGGAACAGGCGCTTCCGGTGAAAGAGCTTGCAGTACGGATTGGGGTCAGCAAGCGGACAGTACAGCGTGAATTGGAGTATATAGGCAGCTGCTTAAAACCATATGGGCTTACGTTTGAGACGAAGACTGGCAAGGGAGTCTGGCTTTCCGGAAATGAGGAAGATAAAAAGCGTCTGTCAGAGGAACTGCAGGGGACGGACAGCTACGACGTAAGCAACAGGGAGGAACGGAGGAAGCGCCTGATTTTAGAAATCTTAAAAGATAAGGGACTGAAGAAGCTTTTTTACTACGCCAGCCAGTTTAAGGTTAGCGAAGCAACGGTGAGTACAGATTTAGAGGCGGTGGAGGGATGGTTAAGTAGCTATCAGCTGGTTGTCACCAGGAAGCCAGGGAGCGGGATAGAAGTAAATGGTACGGAAAAAAATTACCGCAGGGCAATCCGGGCATTTATAGAGGAGAATATCGACACCAGGATGCTGCGGGAATCTTATGAAGTACATGACGACCTGGCGGAGGCGGAGATGGACTTTAGCAGCATGGGGCGGGTTTTGAAAGATGACGTCTTAAAGAGGGTGGTTCGCTGTCTGGGAAGCGTGGACGATAAGAGGGTATTGACACTGACAGAGAATTCTTATGTGGGGCTGGTGCTCCATGTGTCTATTGCCATGAGCCGAATCCTCAAAAATGAGATTATTGAGCAGAGGGATGGATGGAGTACGGATTTGGCGGAGGATGATGACTACCGGCTGGCCAAGGAAATTGTAAAAAAGCTGGAAGAGGAGTTTGCAGTTACAATCCCCAAGATAGAGACAGCATATGTCTGTCTCCATATCAAGGGCGCAAAACACCAGAGCATTGAATGGAACGGACAGAAAACGATTGAGGTGGAACGCAGGGAGCTTTTAAACCTTATCAATGAAATGATAAATGCGTATGATAAGGAACACGCATTTGCCATTAAACAGGATAATGAGTTTATTCAGGGCTTGTTGGCTCATTTGCAGCCTACCTTTATCCGTCTGGTATACGATATGAAAATATCGAACCCAGTGTTGGAGGAGATTAAGACATCCTACCCGGATATTTTTGAGAGGAGCAGACGGGCGGCAGCCGTGCTGGAAAAATGGATTGGAAAGCCAATACCGGAAACGGAGATTGGCTTTTTGACAATTCATTTTGGCGCAGCGCAGGTGCGGATGGAAGGCAAGAAAGAGAAGCTGCGCCAGGTTTCGGTAGGAATTGTCTGTGCAAGCGGAATAGGAATTTCCAGGCTGATGCTCTCCAAATTGGAGAAAGTCTTTAAAGAGAGCATACAGATGGAAGCGTATGGGCAGAACGATATTACGCCTTATGTCGCCAGCAAAGTTGATTTTTTTATCAGCAGCATCCATCTGAGAAATTTGGAAGCGGATGTGCTGCTGGTAAACCCTTTGCTGAGCAATGAGGATATTGAAAGGATTCGCCAGAAAGTTTTCCATTATGAACGGATTGCCAAAAAAGAACAAGGAGATACGAAATTTACAGTTGAGCTGGAGCAGGTCAACATCCTTGCCATGCAGATTAAAACGATTCTCCAATATCTGGAAGTGTTCAAAGTCAGCAATGACATTACTTTTGAGGAACTGGTGGCGGCGATTTCAAGGAATATGTCACCCTACAGAGACCGGCAGATGATGATTCAGGATGACATTGAAGAACGTGAACGTCTGGGAAGCCAGATTTTTGCGGAATTTGGCTTTGCTCTTTTGCATACCAGAAGCAAAGGCGTGCTCCGCCCCAGCTTCAGCGTCTGCGTCACGAGGGATGGCAAAGGATTTTGCAATCCATATTTCAAGGGAATCGGCCTGGTGATTGTCATGCTGCTTCCGGTGGATGAAAATGTCCGTGTAAACAGTGAGATTCTCGGTTATATCAGCAGTGTGCTGATAGAGGATTATGATTTTCTGATGACGATTACCAGTGGGGAGAAAGAGGAAATACGGGCTGCGTTGTCGGAGCATCTGCGGAGATTTTTCAACCAGTATCTAAATAAGCTGCAGTAGATTTAGCAACGCTTTGAACTGTCCTGGCAGCTCTTTTTTTGATAAGTTTTGGCACTATCAGATGGTGTCAAAGCCCATCTTCTTTGCGTTGAAAAATAGCTTGCAAGCCCCTTATAATGGAGTCATAAGAAAGAGGCAACAGGATAAGGAAAAGGAGGTAATTGCAGTGTTGTTTAAAAAAGCAAAAAAAGAAGAGGGAAACAAATTGGAACTCTTGTATCCGCAAAATGTCCGGGTTAATTGTAAGGCAGATACGAAGGAAAATGTCATCCGTGCGGTAGGGCAGATGCTGGTAGATACCGGATATGTCAATCCTTCCTATGTGGATGCCATGGTTAAGCGGGAGGAGTCATTTTCTACATTTATGGGAAATGAGCTTGCGCTGCCGCACGGTGTGGAGGAAGCGAAGAAAGATGTCAAAGCATCCGGCATTGCGGTCATGGTATTTCCTGAGGGAACGGACTGGAGCGGCGAGCAGGTAAAAGTAGTTGTCGGGATTGCCGGCGTGGGGGAAGAACACCTACAGATCCTGTCCGCCATTGCAGAGGTAGCACTGGAAGAGGGAAGCATGGAGAAACTGATTTCAGGCAGTGAAGAAGTCGTATATGAGATGTTAAAAGGAGGAAAAGCATCATGATAGTTACGGTAACCATGAATCCCGCCATTGACAAGACGGTGGACATTGATGCTTTGGAGCGGGGCGGATTGAACAGAATCCATCATGTGGAACTGGATGCCGGCGGAAAGGGAATCAATGTCTCTAAGACAATCCATGAACTTGGAGGAAAGAGCATTGCGGTTGGGTTCATTGCCGGCAATGCAGGAAAGATAATCCGCAGCGTGATGGATGAATGGGGAATTGAAAATGACTTTATTGAGGTATCCGGTGAGACCAGGACAAATACCAAGGTTTTTGAGCGGACGGGCGAACTGACAGAATTAAATGAGCCGGGACCGGTTGTGGAAGAAAAGGACGTGCGCGCATTATATGATAAATTGGAAAGCTATGCAGATGAAAATACGTTGTTCGTGCTAGCAGGCAGCGTACCCCAGGGCGTGAATAAGGATATTTACCGCAAAATTATAGAGCTGGTCCACAAGAAAGGGGCAAAAGTCCTGTTGGATGCAGATGGGGAATTATTTACCAATGCATTGAATGCGGGACCGGATATCATTAAGCCGAACAAGGTAGAGTTGGAGCAGTACGCAGGCATGGATTATATCGCTTCTGAGCAGGAACTTTTGACGGTGGCAGAGAGGCTGATGAAAAAAGGGATTGCCACGATAGCCGTGTCCATGGGAAAAAACGGAGCGATGTTCCTGCAGGACGGTTATAAGGTAAAATGCCCGGGACTGAAAGTCAAAGCACATTCTACAGTCGGTGCAGGAGATGCCATGGTGGCGGCGCTCTCCTATGCCTGGAGCGAAGGGCTTTCGCCGCAAGATACGGTGACAATGTGTATGGCGGTATCGGCGGGGGCAGTCACTACAATCGGTACGAAGCCGCCTTCCAGGAAAGTGGTAGATTCCCTGCTTGGGCAGGTTGTAGTGGAATATCTTAGGTAAATACTGGTTTAATCAGAGTTTCCTTAGATAGGAACTGGAAAAATCGTAGTGAAGAATCGTGAAAAAAATGCGCAGAAAGGAAGAGTATATGAAAACGAAAGCAGTCAGGATGTATGGAGCGAGGGATTTGAGGTTAGAAGAATTTGAATTGCCGGAGATAAAGGATGATGAAATATTGGTAAAAGTAATCAGCGACAGTATCTGCATGTCTACTTACAAGCTGGTGGAACAGGGGAAAAAGCATAAAAGGGCTCCGCAGAACATTGATACCAATCCGATTATTGTCGGGCATGAGTTTGCAGGGGTAATTGTAAAGGTTGGCGCAAAATGGCAGGACCAGTTCAAACCTGGTCAGAAATTTGCACAGCAGCCGGCCCTGAACTATAAAGGAAGCCTTGCTTCCCCGGGGTATTCCTATGAATATTTTGGCGGCGCGTGCACTTACTGCATCATCCCTCATGAGGTTATGGAACTGGGCTGCCTGATGGAATATGATGGAGACAGTTTTTTCGAGGCATCTCTGGGAGAGCCCATGAGCTGCATTATCGGGGGCTACCATGCCAATTACCATACGAACAAGCGGAATTATGAGCATGCGATGGGGACGAAGGAAGGCGGAAATATCCTGATTATGGGCGGCTGTGGTCCGATGGGGCTTGGGGCAGTCAGTTATGGGATACAGTTTGAAAACAGACCTAAGCGCATTGTGGTTACGGAGGTCAGTGACGAGAAGATTGCCAGGGCGAGAAAGATGATTCCTGAGGAACAGGCGAAGAAGAACGGCGTAGAGCTTCAGTATGTGAATACGGCAAAAATGAAAGACCCGGTGGAAGAACTGCTAGCAATCACAGATGGGCATGGATATGATGATGTATTTGTCTATGTGCCGGTGCGGCCGGTGGCAGAGATGGGGGATAAGCTTCTTGCCTTTGACGGCTGTATGAACTTTTTTGCCGGTCCCACGGATAATCAGTTCAAGGCAGAAATCAACCTTTACAATGCCCATTATACCAGTACGCATATTCTGGGGACTACAGGAGGCAACAACGATGATTTGATAGAGGCAAACCGTTTGGCTGCTGCGGGAAAAATAGAACCTGCGGTTATGGTGACACATGTGGGAGGAATCGACAGTATTGCTGGGGCGACCTTGAACCTGCCGAATATTCCGGGTGGTAAAAAGCTGACATATACACAGTTTGATATGCCGTTGACGGCGATTGATGATTTTGAAGAATTGGGAAAGACAGAGCCGCTGTTTGCAAAACTTGACGAATCCTGCAAACAGCACCGCGGCATGTGGAATGCCGAGGCAGAAAAGATTTTGTTTGAGCACTATGGAGTTGACTTGAGTTAGGAAAATATTGTTTGGTCCTATGGCATGGATTTGAGTTAGGAAGATTTTGTTTTGGAAGTTTCAGTGTAGATTATAGTCAGGAGGGAAATACTATGGTATCGCAGAAATTAGTAATTAAGAATGAATCCGGTCTTCATGCAAGGCCGGCGGGAATATTAGCGCAGGCAGCCATGAAATGTAATTCTGATATTTGGATTATGCTTGGTGAGAAAAAAGTGCAGGTGAAGAGCATTTTAAACCTGATGGCAGCAGGAATCAAATGCGGGACGGAAATTGAACTTCAGTGTGAGGGAGAAACGGAGACAGAGGATTTGCAGACATTGGTAGAACTGATTGAGAGCG
>CANOFO010000006.1 GCA_947565305.1 uncultured Lachnospiraceae bacterium
AAAGACTGGTGCACAGCAAGAAAATCCAGGCCTGGTTGTTGAAGAAAATGGAGAAATCGGCGGAACGACTCATAAGCATAAGATATTTCATTCAGAATCAGAGAAATAGCATTTGTAAGAGCAGTACTTTCAGAAGAAGATTTGAAAACTAGCAATAGAAATCAGAATTTTCGTAACGAATCCCTGAAACAGAATGAAAATTAACGTATGCACTTCCAGCCGGTAACGTACAGATATGGATACATACAAATATTCAGTGGCGACAAAATTTCGGAAGAAAATTTGAGATTTCAGAAAGAAAGAGGAAAGTCCCATGGACAGCATAGTTTAAAAGGCTGCATTTGATAATTAAATATCAATGCAGCCTTTTACCGTACTTCTTATTCTTCTATCCTTAATATGCTTTTCCCCAGTAAACCAACTTATGCGCTGGCTTTCCACAGCAGACACATACGTCTGAAATTGCTTCTTCCTCCTCCAAAGGCATACAACGTGATGTTGCCGTAGTATCTTCCTTTATCTTAATCTCACATTCCTCGTTGCCACACCACATCGCACGGATAAAACCGGGTTTATTTTCCACTGCATCTTTAAACGCGGCATAAGACTTCACTTCTGAAATATGGGATTCCAGATGGGCTTTGGCACGCGCATACATGTCTTTCTGAATATCTTGCAAAAGCTTCTCTGCAGTCTCTGCCACCTGCTCAAGGGCACATTCGATTTTTTCACGCGTATCACGGCGAACCAGGACACATTTTCCGACTTCTATATCCTTGGGTCCCAGCTCTACACGGATAGGAATGCCACGCATCTCCTGTTCCGAGAATTTCCATCCAGGACTCTTCTCGCTGTCATCCATCTTCACACGAATTCCGGCCTTTTTCAGAATTTCCCTCAACTCTGCCGAATTATCCAAGACGCCTTCTTTATGCTGCTGGATAGGAATAACCATAACCTGCGTGGGCGCAATGCGCGGAGGCAATACAAGACCTGAATCATCACCATGTACCATAATAATCGCTCCAATCAGGCGGGTCGTCATACCCCACGAGGTCTGATGTACATACTGTAATTTATTATCGCGGTCTGTATACTGGATATCAAACGCTTTGGCAAATCCATCGCCAAAATTGTGGCTGGTTCCAGACTGGAGCGCCTTGCCATCATGCATCAATGCCTCAATCGTGTAGGTAGCCTCTGCTCCTGCAAACTTTTCTTTGTCCGTCTTCTTCCCGCGGACAACTGGCATTGCCAACACTTCCTCACAAAAGTCCGCATACAGGTTGAGCATCTGAATCGTGCGCTCTTCTGCTTCCTCAGCAGTTGCATGTGCCGTATGTCCCTCCTGCCATAAAAACTCCCGGGAACGCAGGAACGGCCTGGTCTCCTTCTCCCAACGCACTACGGAGCACCACTGATTATAGCACTTGGGCAGGTCTCGGTAGGACTGGATATCATTTGCGTAGAAATCACAAAACAGCGTTTCCGATGTGGGTCTGACACACATCCTCTCCTGCAACGGATTTAAACCGCCATGAGTTACCCAGGCAACCTCCGGCGCAAACCCCTCCACATGGTCTTTCTCTTTCTGGAGCAGACTTTCTGGGATAAACATGGGCATATAAACATTTTCTACCCCTGTCTCCTTAAATCTCCGGTCCAGTTCATTCTGGATATTCTCCCAGATTGCATACCCTGCTGGCTTGATGACCATGCAGCCTTTCACGCTGGAATAATCAATCAATTCTGCTTTCTTTACCACATCCGTATACCATTGTGCAAAGTCGGTATCCATAGATGTGATGGCTTCCACTAACTTCTTGTCCTTCGCCATAAATTTCACTCTCCTTTTCTATCGTTTTGTGCGAGTGTGCATATTATTTTTATCTTATAGGAAGACACTTTCACGTTTTCGCGTGACAAAGTCTTTCCTATAAGGATTAGGGTGTCAAAAGATTGGAAATAAATATGATATTGGCGATTTGTACAAATGGGTACAAAAAGCAGCGTTTGTATTTATTTGTGCAAATTGCTCGCAGGAATAAAGATTTAAAAATTTGCCTTTTGACACCCTAATCATAAAAGATAAAAACGCCGGCTTCCAATCCCTATAGGGACCGGAATACCGGCGGTACCACCCTGATTAATGCACACTTGTCATTCTCTCAATAGCCTTAACGCAGCCATACGGCGCACTTCCATACGCAGCTCCAAGGCGGGTTCAGGATATTGGTATGGAAAATCTCTCACCTGTGATTTCCTCTCTGTGCATCTTCTTATCCCTACTATTCCTCTTCAATGCTTTTCCTATATTTCTGGACAATGGCACGTTCCCCCCTGAAACAGATTACGAATGTGCCAACACGCCAGATACATACGGCTATTCTAAAATAATTTCCTCAGATTGTCAAGTAAATTTCGCGAATCAGTATATAAGAGAGCGGTCCTAAAGCGAATCCCCACAGTCCATATACTCCAAGCCCCACATAGATGCTGACTATGACAGACAGGGGATGCATCCCTAGCTTATTTCCCAGAAGTTTTGGCTCCAGAATTTCTCGCAAAATGCTGCATATCGTATAGATTACCGTATAGATTGCCGCCAGCATATACTCACCTTGAAGCATTTCAATCAGCGCCCAGGGCACAAAAATGGTTCCCGTCCCCAAAAATGGCATGGCATCGCAGATTCCTATGCCGCAGCCTGTCAGCAGTGCATATTCATTGCCCGACAGATACAGGCCTATTACACAGACTGCCGTGATAATCAACATAATGATAAACTGTGCCTTCAGGTAAGCGCCGCCCGCCTCATACGTCCTCCGGCAGACTTTCAGCCCCATCTGACCAATAGGATGGTTCTGCAGGGACGACTTTATTTTCCGATAATCTTTTAATATCAGGACCGTGCTGATGATAATGACAAAGCAGATTCCCACCCAGATAAACATGCTTTTAGCATAGGAAATTGTTCCGTTCATCAGCGCTGGAACCACATTCGTCTTCACATGCTGCATAAGCCCCGGAAGCTGCCTTTGCACATTTTCCTCAATATCTTTCGCCTGTATTCCGGTAAAGACTTCAACCTGGCAGCAGCACTCACGGAAAAAATCTCCCGCCTGGCGCTTATACATATCCATATTAGCTACCACCGTTTTCAGCTGTCCGAGCAAAGTTCCCACAAACAGAACCACTAAAAATCCAAGCACCAAAAATAACAGGCCCACTAACAGCGTTGACCAGATGCCTCTTTTCCATATCAATTTATTTTCCAGCTTTTCCACTAAAGGATTCAAGAGCTTCGCCAGCAAAAAAGCAATAAAAAAGGGAACTACCAGCGGCAGCAGCCAACGGAGGCAGACATAGACAGCCAAGGTAATTCCCAAAATTTTCCCTATTTTCCGCATACTTTCTTTCACATCATTCCGCATGGAAACAGTATGCGCACTTGCGGTAAATTCTATTCCCCCTTCATGGCGCTAAACGCATTTCATAATAAGTTTGCAATTACCCACTCTGTCACAGACCAAAATTAATCGATTGAAATGCCTGTCCCTGAGGCTCCACAGCAAATTCCACAGCCTTGCCAGTTACCGGGTGCACAAAAGTAATGTTGACAGCGCACAAGCCAATCGGGGCATCGCCATGGCTTCCGGGATTATATTTGCGGTCGCCTACCAGCGGATGCCCGGCATGTGCCATCTGTACCCGAATTTGATGATGCCTGCCAGTTACAAGATGCACCCGCACAAGGCTGACAGCACTGCCGGGTTGATTGCTGTCAGATGACTCCTGCGCCTGTCTGCTGTGCTGGCTGTTCACGACATAATCGCGTATATCAAATACATCCTCTACCTCATATGTGAGCCTTGCTTGTTTTGCCCCTGGCGTACCTTGCTTTACCACGCGCGAGGAATTCGTCTTCCTGTCATGCCAAAGATAATCCTCCAACACGCCGGACGATTCCGCAAATCTTCCCTCCGTCAATGCCAGGTATGTTTTGTCCATATTCCTCTCGCGGGACTGACGGCTGAGTTCTGCTGCCATCCGCTGATTTCTGGCAAACACCATAATACCCTCCACCGGCTGGTCGAGACGGTGCACTACAAATACCTGTAAATTCTCCTCGCCCTTTTCCATAAAATAATTACGCAGAAGGCTCACCATATCCAGCTGCGCCAGCTTTGCCGTCTGCACCGGAATACCGGGCGGCTTGCGGCAAACTGCCAAATCCTGGTCTTCATATATAATTTCTATCTTCTGATTCATCAGGATTCTCCATATCACACTTTAAAGCGGTATCCCACACCCCAAATAGTCTCGATATATTGAGGTTTTGCCGTATTCAGTTCTATCTTTTCGCGGATTTTCTTGATATGCACAGTCACCGTGGCAATGTCGCCCACTGATTCCAAATCCCAAATCCTGCTAAACAGTTCTTCTTTGCTGAAGACGCGGTTGGGATTCTGTGCAAGAAATGACAGAAGGTCAAATTCTTTGGTGGTAAACTGTTTTTCTTCTTCATTGACCCATACTCGCCTTGCAGTCTTATCAATCTTAAGGCCACGAATCTCCACGATATCATTTTCCTGGACATTGCTGTTGATTAACCGCTCATAGCGGGAAAGATGCGCTTTCACCCTGGCCACCAGTTCACTTGGGGAAAACGGCTTCGTAATGTAATCGTCTGCCCCCAGTCCCAGCCCGCGTATCTTGTCAATGTCATCCTTCTTCGCCGACACCATCAGAATCGGCGTATTCTTATTCTCACGGATTTTCTTACAGATTTCAAAACCGTCCACGCCCGGCAGCATCAGGTCCAAAATAAACATATCAAATTCTTCGCTTAACGCCCGCACGAGACCGCGTTCGCCATCATTCTCTACCTCCACGTCAAACCCGCTCAATTCCAGATAATCCCTCTCTAAATCGGCAATTGCCACTTCATCCTCAATAATCAATACTTTACTCAACTTATTACCTCCTGATATTTCCGAATTACAAAATACATGATTGTGCCTGTACCCTCCTTGCTATTCGCCCATATCTTACCTCCATGGTCTTCAATAATCTTCTTCACAATGGACAGCCCGATTCCGCTGCCGCCGGTAGAAGAATTCCTGGAGGCATCCGCGCGGTAAAAACGGTCGAAAATATAAGGCAGGTCTTTGGCAGGAATCCCTTTTCCATTGTCCTCAAATTCAATTTGGATGAAATCTCCCACATCACGTATTCGGATATTGATAAATCCCTGTTCCTTATCCAGGTATTTGATAGAATTGCTGATAATATTGTTAATCACCCGCCGAAGCTGTTCCGGGTCCGCAATAATCAGCACATCGCGGTCCGCATAGTCAATGTAATTCAGGCGGATATTCTTAGCTTCTAAGTCCAGCCCCACTTCTTCCACACAATCCTCAAAGTAGTCTGCCACATTGATACGGCTGAAGTTATAGGGAACGCGGTTGGTATCTATCTTAGAATATAAAGTCAGCTCATTAATCAGCGTGTCCATCTCATTTGCCTTATTGTATATGGTGCGGATATACTTGTCCCGCTTCTGGGGCGTATCCGCCACGCCATCCATAATGCCCTCCACATACCCTTTTATCGCGGTAATCGGCGTTTTTAAATCGTGGGAAATATTGCTGATAAGAACACGGTTCTCCTTCTCTCCCGCCAGCTTTTCTTCCTCAGATTCCTTCAGGCGAAAACGCATTTCCTCAAAATTACGGCACAGTTCACCGATTTCATCCTTCCCTTCTGCCTCAACGGTAAAATCCAGATTTCCTGCCTTGATATTCTCCGTTGCCACCTGCAGCTTATGGATGGGATTGATAATCCCCTGATAAATCCATACCGTCAGCATTCCCGCCGTAAAAATCAGAATCAGCAGCACGGAAATCATCAAATCCACCAAGATACCCTTGACATCCGGAAGCAGCTGTTCCAGGGAAGTAATAATAAAGACGCTCCCTTTGCTCCCATCTTGAAACGCCACGTCAATCTGCTTTATCAGCGCCTGTTCCTCTCCTTCCATATAAAATCCGGAGCCTGCACCCTGCAGAACATCGCTGTCATATTCCGGCAGGTTCTGCTTGAGTTTATCATCTGATTCTCCATTGCCCTCATAAATCAATTCTTCTCCGCGCCTCACAACAAGATAAGAATACCTGGCTTCCAATTCCCGGTTTATTTCGTCCAGATACGCCTTGTCTTCCAGCTTCTCAGGAGTCTCTCCCGCCACTCTCTGCAGTTTTTCATATGTCGACTTCGTAAAACGGCTGAGCGCCTCAAAAGAATTCACAAAATAATCATATGCATTGCCATCCGTATCATAAATCTGCCGCATGGCCCGCATCTGATACTTTCCAAATCCCCACATAGTGGCTCCTGCCAGCAGCACCGGCACCAGTATGATAATAAAAAAAGAAATAATCAGCCTTGTCCGTAATTTCATGATAATTCTCACATTCCTGCCATAATAACAAATAATTTTACTCCTAACTATTATAGCAACGTTGTCCGAAAATTCCTATGGAAATTTTCTAAAAAGTCTAAAATTTATCTAAAAACATTTTACGATGGCTGGACAGGCTGTAACTATCCAATTCCCCCTCCAAGGTACAAACACATTTCTCTTCTTTTTTCATATATTGTAGGGATTATTTCTTTTCGAGGAAACTTATGGAAGCATCATCTATCACCATATTAGGTGGAGACCTGAGACAATGTTATGCGGCAGAATATCTGAATGCCCGGGGCTATGAAGTCATGTGCTGCCATACGCCCGACTTCCCATATCATCCAGAAATCCGACAGACCGACAATATAACTGAGGCCCTGGAACATCGCAGCCTGGTACTGGCGCCAACACCTTTGACGCGCGATAATATCCACCTGTTCCAGACAGAAAGCTACCCTCCCTGTTCCCTGGAAGATTTGTGGGATTCGCTGTCAGCAGACCATATATTTGCAGCACACAGCCTGTCTGAAAAATATCAGGAGCTTCTTAAAAAGATCGGCTGCCAGACTGTGATTTGGGGCAATTTCCCTCTATTCCAGACAGAAAATGCACGGCTCACGGCTGAGGGACTTCTCGCAGAAGTCATACGCTGTACGCCTTTTGCTCTATCTTCCGCTAATATATTGCTTCTCGGTTATGGGTGCTGTGGGAAAGAAATCGCCAGCGTTTTCCTTCCGTTATGCCAAAATATATATCTCATCGAACAGGATACTGCAAAAACAGGCGAAGCGGGATCAAAGGGCCTCTCTTCAGTCCGTGAAAAAGATTTCCCAAAAATTTTACCGCAGTGCCGGATTGTAATTAATACGGTACCTGCTTCCATCCTGGAGATATCGCATTTATCACAGCTGCACAGTTCCTGCCATATTTTTGACATTGCCTCTGCTCCTTTTGGTTTCCCAACAGATACTACGGAGAAATGTTTGCTGCCCTATTATCGGATTCCGGGCATTCCTGGACGTTTCTCCCCTGTCACCGCCGGCAGGATTATCGGCCAAACCATAGAAAGGATGACTGAACATGCTTTATGATTTTCATGACAAATCAATAGGAGTCGGCTTCACCGGTTCCTTTTGCACATATGAAAAAATATTTCTGGCATTGAAACACTTAAAAGAGACTGGCGCAAAACTTCTCCCGGTCTTTTCCCTGAATGCCTCTTCCCTGGACTCGCGTTTTGGCACAAGCGCATCTTTCCTCGAGCGCGCCAGGCAGCTTACCGGACACACGCCCATCACCACGATTCCGGCTGCTGAACCGATTGGTCCCAAAGGGCTGATGGATATCCTGGTGATTGCGCCCTGTACCGGAAACACGCTCTCCAAACTGGCAAATGGGATTTCTGACACTCCCGTGCTGATGGCAGCGAAATCACACCTGCGCAACAACCGCCCTCTGGTGATTTCCCTGTCCACAAATGATGCCCTGGGAATGAATCTGAAAAATATCGGTATTCTCCTGAATACGAAAAACATCTATTTCGTGCCCTTTGGGCAGGACGATTACCAGACAAAGCCAAATTCCATGACGGCTTTTACGGAGCTTCTGCCGGAGACCATCGACTGCGCACTGAACGGCAAGCAGATTCAGCCCGTCATCCGCAGCCCGCACGGCGCTTAAGGTAAATGTTCATCTTATGGTGTACTCCATCATCTCATAATGGAGCTTTGTTCCCTCCGCTATTTCCGGGGGGAGCAATGCTCTGGCAACACATTTTTCCTCTTCCTGCGGCTGGTCCTCCTGCAGCAGATATGCATAGTCTCCATCAATCCGTACCACGGTATACTCTATTGGTCCTAAATTCATCTCTGTTCTCCTCTCGCTTTCCATCTGATATCATGATTGCCTTGCTTTCTCATGCAAGTCTAAAATGTCCGCTATCTCCTGCGGCGAAAGCCTCGTATATTCACAGAGTTCCCTGACCGTAGGGTCTGTGCCATTTTCTTCTGCCAGGGCTTTACGCGCCTCATGAAGCAGGCTGACTTTGGCAAGGATTGTATTTTCACTGTCGGCTTCGCCCTCCAACTGCTGGCGGTACTGCTCCATGCCCTCCCTGACAAATTCCTCTAAACGTCTCTCCAAACGATTCTGCTGTGCATGTTCCAGAGATTCTGCTTCGTCCATGCCATACTCCGCCGCTTTTCCGCTAATCTGCCCTAAGCCCAGCAGAAGGCTGATGTTTCCTTCCTGTACCAAATCCTCCAGAAATACCCGCGGCGTAACATACTCCCTGGCAATCTTGATTACTTTCTTGAGCCATTGATGGGAGATTTCTCCCATGGCAGCTTCTTCACCTGCCAGCAGACGTTGGTACAGCAGATTCTGCTGTTCTCCTGTCAGCGCCGGTATTGCGGAAATCTCTTTTAAATACATCTGAAAATGCGGGTTCTGCGGCTTTTGTGCCGGCTTGCCTTTCGTCTGGGATGAAGAGTTTACTCGAGAAGAGGATCCTGCGCCGGATTTCTTCTTTGTATCTGCAGTTTCCTCTCCCTCCCATTCGTGCACATTTCCCATAGATTTTTCCTGCGGCATCTGCAGGAACTGGTATATCATTTCCTGCTGCTCCTTTGACAAATCCATATCCTTAAAGTAACCCTGGATTTCTTCTTTTGTCATGGGCGATGCGCTCGCTTTCATAATGTCCTGCACGGAATGCAGCGTTTCCATAAATGTTATTTTATCTACCATAATTTCTCCCATTTCAGTGTAAATCCAATTTCTCTATCCTGCAGCTGTGCGTCTTTTGCTTCTTGTCATAGTTTATGCCGACAAGCAGGATTTCACCTGTATAGCCCTCCAGGGTTTTCACATACTTCCTCTCCTTTATCTGCTCTATGGCTGCGCCGGCCGTCTTGTCATACTTCAGTTCCACGACCAGCGCGGGTTTCCCCGACTGGGGCAATGGGAGGAATACGATGTCTGCAAAGCCGCGCCCTGCTGGCAATTCCCGGATTAGCCGGTATTCTCTCCTTGCGCTGTAATAGGCAAGCCCAATGGCACAGCTGAGAGAATTCTCGTCATTGTATTCCAATATGGATGCTGCCTCCATATGCGCAGCATCCAGCCCCTCGGCTACACGCTTCTCATCGCATTGCAGCGTGTCCTGCAATAGCCTTTCCGATGCTTTGAGAATGCACATGATTTCCTGCCATCCGCCCGCGCTCATGGCATTTTCAAATTCCCTCGCTATCTCCTTGTTGGGAATAAATGCCTCCCTTGCCTCGGAATCATAGGCCAGGTATCCCAGATGGATGAGCAGCGTGAGCACATCGTCTTTCGTCTTAAAATTCTTCATATCATTCTGGAAGCTGTGGGTGTTTACTGTAACGCGCCCACCGCCCAGCATCTGCACGATTTCCTGACGCAGCCCATCATAATCCATGTCCATGTAGATTTTCAACGCCTCATATGTCTCTGTCGAAGTCCAGTAACTTGAAAAATTCCTATAGCGCATTGCCCCAACAACAGACCTAGGATTGTATACATGGTGGAATTTTCGGAAAACATAGCCGTCATACCAGCTGCTGGTCTCCGCAAAGTCCATCCCATACCGTACGCAGAGTTCTTTCACCTCTCCCTCTGTAAAACCGGTATATTCCTCCAGTTCTTTCTGGTCTGTCATGGAATATTCCCAGAACATATTCAGCGCGGAATGTGAGCCATATTTCTTAACTGGCAGGATTCCCGTCATATATGCCAGCGCAACGTATTCCCTGTCTTTCAATAGGTTGCGCAGGTAATCAAGGTAGTGCCGCTGCAAGTCCTCCGCCTCCTGTTTCTCGCGCATCACACAGTCCCATTCGTCAATCAGGAAAATGAACTCCCTGCCCGTCCTGGCATATATTTTCCTCAGGGCAGCGGCAAGCCCTATATCCTGCTGTTTCACAAACTCCCCATACTCCTCCCGAATTTCCTCAAGCACCTCCTGCTCCAGATAGTCGGTCACTTTCCCCGGCTGCGCCTCGCTCAGGAATTGCTGCATGTTAAGGAAAATCACATCGTACTGGTTCAGATGCTCTGAAAAATTTTCGTCCGATTCTATCTTAAGCCCCCGGAACAATTCTGCCGAATCGCACCCACGGCTGTAGTAGGCAGCAAGCATCTCAAGGGTCATGGACTTGCCAAAACGCCGCGGCCTGCTGACGCAGATAAATTTCTCCCTTGTATTTAAACAACTGTTTAGAAACGATATCACTCCGCTCTTATCCACATAGATTTCCGAGCGGATAGATTCCCAAAAGCTTTTATTTCTTGGATTCAGATAAATTCCCATTGACAATGCCTCCTTCCCATTTTTGTTTGTCTTCTATTATACGCGAAACAGCAGCATTTAACAATGTTTTCACAACTTCTTCAAGTATTTATAAAAAGTGTCTGCCGCGAAACTTCTGCCTCTCCCTTTATCCAGCGCAATCTGTATGGAGCGTTTGGGAATCTCGCAGTTGAGCTGGATTTGCACCAGCCGCTTTTCTTCTAACAGCGGCAGCGCCAGATTTTCCGGCACAAAACCGATACCGAGATTGCTCTCAATCAGCGGCAGCATAAGCCCGGAGGTCTCAACCTGCATATCGGGCTCTAAGCCTATCTTGTGCGCAATAAAGAAATCCTTATACAGGTGATAAGTCGCGCTTGCGCTGCCCATGCCAACCCACGGATATTGCTTCATATCTTTTAGTTCCAAGGGCTTTTCACCGAGATTTTCAAACTGTAGGCCGCCAACCAATATTTCTTCATAGTCCAGCACTTTTTCACAGGCAATGCCCTTCGGCGTTTCATAGGGCATGGTAATCACTGCAAAATCCAGCTTGCCACTGATGAGATGCCGGATGATTTCCGGTGTTGTCTGGTTATGGATTTTGATTGCGATTGCGGGATATTCCACCTTAAAGCCACGCAGTTTTTCCAGCAGGAACAGGTGAATTGCTGTTTCCGTTGCCCCGATTTCCACCGTTCCTGACTGCTGTGCATCCTGCCTGCAGATTTCTTCCTGCGCATTCAGCAGATGGTTATAGGCAATCTCCACATGTGAATAGAGCCGCTGCCCCTCCTCCGTCAGCGTGACTCCCCGCGCCTCACGGACAAACAACCGACAGTTTAACTGCTTCTCCAATAGCTTCATGATGCGCGTCACGTTCGGCTGGCTGCCTCCTAACGCTGCTGCCGCTTTGGTGATATTCCTGTACTTTGCCACGTAGTAAAAGATTTTATAGTACTCAAAATTGATATCCATACAATTTTTATATTTCCTTTATATCAAATATATATTTTTCATATTGTTTCGCAGGTAGTATAATACATTTTCAGTGAGATGTAAATGAAAGGACTGATTTATTATGAATAAAGATTTGACTGTGGGGAATCCCGGAAAAATATTATGGGCATTCTGTATGCCGATGTTCGGCAGCATCGTCTTCCAGCAGCTCTATAACATCGCCGATTCGCTGGTTGCCGGTAGGTTCATTGGAGAAAAAGCCCTGGCGGCAGTTGGCAACAGTTACAATATCACGCTCATCTTTATTGCCTTTGCATTTGGCTGCAATATCGGCTGTTCTGTCATTGTATCGCAGCTGTTCGGGGCAAAAGATTACGCTTCCATGAAGTCTTCTGTCTACACATCATTGATTGCCAGCGGCATCTTGTGCCTGATACTGATGGCTGCCGGCCTGCTGTCTTGCAATACGCTGCTCCAATTAATGAAAACACAGGAAGAAATCATGGCTGATTCCTCCCTGTACCTCAATATCTATATCTGGGGCCTGCCCTTTTTGTTCTTTTACAATATTGCCACGGGAATTTTCTCTGCGCTGGGAGATTCCAAAACGCCTTTTATATTCCTTGCCGTATCATCCACTGCCAATGTCCTGGTGGACATTCTCTTCGTCAAAGCATTTTCCATGGGTATCGCCGGCGTTGCCTGGGCAACCTTTCTCTGCCAGGGAGTTAGCTGCCTGTGTTCCATCGCGCTTATTTTAAGGCGTCTGTCCAAAATAAGCAGCGAAGGGGACATCGAGATTTTTTCCTGGAGACTGCTGAAAAAGATTGCTGTGATTGCCATTCCCAGCATTTTGCAGCAATCCTTCATCTCTGTAGGCAACATGATGATCCAGGGCTGCATCAACAGTTTCGGCGTGAGCGTTGCCGCCGGATATTCCGCCGCCGTTAAATTAAACAATCTGGTGATTACCTCCTTCACTACGATTGGCAACGGCATTTCCAACTATACCGCCCAGAATCTAGGCGCAAATAAATATGGCAGAATAAAAGAGGGCTTTCGTGCCGGACTGAAATTGGTGTGGTGCCTGTGCGTTCCGTTCTGCATTTTGTATCTCGTGTTCGGAAAATATCTGCTGCTGCTGTTTATGGAAGAAAGTTCTGCTACCGCGCTGATGACAGGACGGCAGTTCCTGTGGATACTGTCGCCATTTTATTTTGTAGTTTCCGCTAAGCTGGTAGCAGACGGCATCCTCCGCGGCGAAGGAGCCATGCGGGAATTTATGGCTGCCACCTTTACCGACCTTATCCTGCGTGTGGTCCTGTCGTTTGTGCTATCCGCCTGGACTGACTCTTCCATTGGCATATGGTGTTCCTGGCCAATTGGCTGGACTATCGGCATGGGCGTTTCTCTTTGGTTTTACCGCAGGAAATCACCTGCGCGCTTCCCTTGAATGCAGCGGCTGGGAAAGCCATTGCTCATACTCTTTCAGCGCCTTATCGTGGGCAGTGCTGGGAATGGCCCATTTATTTCCTGCCTCACGGATGCTTCCGCCCTCCACAACACATTTTGTTTCATTGAGCGTAAATTCCTTACTCGTGTCTATGCCCAATTCCCCAAGCAGGCTCAGCAGCATCAGTGTATGTTGTGGCCAGATGTAGGTAGACGGCCACTGCTGGTCTGCAAAATGAATCAGCGCATTCAGCCCATTTGCCAAACTCTCAACTCTCTTATCCGTGTCATCATTCCCGCTGCCATAACCCTCAGCTTCCACGCATTCTTTACCTACTCTCATTCTATAGCCATTTCCCAAATCAAACACATCGCCCACTGCAAAATTCATGCTGTTCGTTTCAGGGTCGTAAGGTTTCGACTGTTTTGTCTTAAATGGGATGTTCTTCCCCCAACCCTCCATCTCTTCCAACGAGAGGTACATCGGTATGTATTCCGTAAGCACTTTGTCCCCATTGACCGTATATCTGGATTCCTCCCCGCTGACCTGCTCGCAGGTGATTTCATATTCTTCCATATTAGGGTCTACGCCCCACTTCCATCCCTGAAAAGACCCCATACCGTATACCATCTGCATTACCTTATCGATGTTATTTTTCTTCTTAATATCATATCCATTGAGATTGGCGGAATCTTTTGCTGACAAATCTCCATTGAAATAATCCACAAATTCATCCGCTGAGCCGTCCTTGGTTGACAGCTTCCCTGTCTGTGAATTGTAAATATAGGTCTGTACTGACCCAATTCCTGTAACACTCATATGTATGTTCCTTTCCTAAATTAATCTTTATGAAAAATCTACCATATGCTCGCCAGAATCTGTTCCCAATAAGAGCCAATGGAGAGTTGCGGGCGATAACCTATATGCGAACTTACCTTCTGCCTCGCACGCTCCATATTCTTCTCAGAGACCGCCTCCATGTAGGCTTCCTTTGTCTTTTTTTCAATATCCTCGGGCTTCTCTGGGAGTTTTACGCCACCGAAAGCCTCCCTTATCTGCGCCATTGCCTTTTTGGAGGCTGCCACAAATGTCGTATGCCTGTCATAAGCTGTCTCCAGCTCTGCCAGGCGGTCCTCCACCGTCTCCTCCCTGCGCTCGCCGGTAACTTCATCAATCACATATGTCATGTCGCGGTCTTGCCGTGCAAACTCATCGACAATCCGGTCATGCACCACCTGGTATGCTTTCGCTGTCAGAGCCATCGAATTGTCAAAGGAATGTCCGCTTGCCCCACTCCCCCAGTTTCTCCGCTCCTCATTGATGACCTCCTGCATTTCCGCAAGAAAATTATTGCTGTAATCCGTATATTTTGTGCGAAGCTGCTTATCCAACTCCTCAAAATCCACCATATGTAATCGGTTAGAATTTAAATTGTTTTCATTCAGGTATTCCCGCATTTCTTTTGCAGATTTCAGACCCTCCTCGGAAAACGTAACCTTATCCTTTACCAGCTCCTGAACCTTAGGTTTCGCCGCTTGGTTTTTCTCCTGCTCCTGCGCGCGGGCTGCCAGTTCCTCATAAGTCATAATATGTTTGTTCAGCCTTGGCATTTCCGTCCTGCCAGCATATATTCCCATACAAACCTCCTATCCCCAGAAGCTGTACCTGCTGGCTGAGGCAAAGTAATTATCTCCCAATGCGTTATACTGGCTGGAGGCGCTGCTGGCATTTGCCCTGGCATTGTCTGCAATCCTGTCTGCCAGGAAAGACACCTTTGAGGAAAACGTGCCCTTCACCCCCAGAATTTCTTCCAGCTTATCCACATCTGACGCTTTCAGCTTATCTTCATCCACCCTCAACGTGCCGTCTTCACTCCTGGTAATCCCTATTTGCTTGAGCTTATCTTTATCATCTGACGCTGCCTCTTTGAGCATCTGGCGGTAATACTGATTCAATGGGGATGACGTGCTTTTCATTGATTTGATAGTATTGTTGTAATTCTTAATCATCTCCTGCACATTACTGTAAATGGGCTGCAAATCCCCGCTTTTACGCGCCTCCTCAAAATATTCCTCGGAAGCCATTTTTTCTGTCGTCTGCTGCAGCTTTTCCGCCTGTCCTTTCAATTTCTCATAACCTTTATCCTGCAGCTTTATGCCATTTTTATTCAATGCGCTCAGCAAGCTGTTACCCTGGCTGCTGCCATTGACATAATTCAGCAGTGACACGTTATTGATAGGCAGACCCGCCTTTCTCATCGAGGCGTTTAACATCTGTGTCGTAATCCTCATAATCCAGTCCTCCTTCAAGGTAATTTCTTCCTGGTATATTTATCGGAGGATAAGGATGATATTTCATATCATTGACACAAACCGCCCCTTTGTCGGTATGAAATAATGAAAACAAAATATTGACACCGTAAATTAAGTTATGTATAATAAGTTATACAAATCATACTTTAAGGAGGTAAAGGCAATGAAAAGGCCAAAGGGGAAATATGCCTGGACTGTTACCGTTGGAGAAAAGGGACAGATTGTCATACCGAAACAGGCGCGTGATGTATTTGGGATTAATCCGGGAGATACTCTGATTATTCTGGGCGATGAAAAAAAGGGATTGGCAATCCCGCCAAAAACTGCATTTGCACAATTTGCCTCTGCTGTCTTTGATACGCAGATGGATAACGAGGAAGGTGAATGAAGTGAGAAAATACTATCTTGATAACATACGCTGGGCTACCGTCCTATTGGTTTTAATTTACCATGTCTTTTATATGTTTAACGGCGTTGGAATTTTGGGCGGTATTCCAGGAGCGGCAAACATTCCTGTATTTGACAGGATATCCTGCATGATATATCCATGGTTTATGACGCTTTTATTTGTCATTGCCGGCATGAGCGCCAGGTATGCCCTGCAGAAACGAACCGGCAGACAGTTTCTAAGGGAAAGGGCTGTCAAGCTGCTGATACCCTCAACGCTCGGCTTGTTTGTCATTCATTGGATTACAGGATATCTAAATATTAAAATGGGCGGCGGGCTAGCGTACATACCGGGTGCTCTTATTTACCCAATCTCCGCCATAAGCGGCACCGGACCGCTTTGGTTTATTCAGATGTTATTTGTATTTTCCTGTATTCTTGTCCTGTTCCGTAAAATAGATAAAACGGACAAAGTATGGACATTCTGCAAAAAAGCCAATCTGCCGATTATTGTACTGCTTTTCCTTGTGGTTTTTGGCGCTGCACAAATCTTAAATATGCCTGTATTGACCATGTACCGATTCGGTATTTATTTTACTGCGTTTCTGATAGGCTACTACATCTTTTCTCATGAAAAAACACAGGAACTTCTGGAAAAATTCTGTATTCCCCTGTTATGCCTTGCCATATTCGGCTCTGTCCTCTATGAACACCGTTATGGTGGCGGCAATTTTACATCTCCCGCCTGTCTGCAAAGCTTTATGACCAACTTATATCTGTGGATTGTGATACTGGCAATTCTCGGGTGCGGCAGAAAATATTTTAACCGGCGGACCGCCTTTACCATATATATGACAAAGTCTAGTTTTGGCATATATATATTGCATTATCCAGTTTTAATTGTTACCTGCTATATTTTGCACAATTATTTCGCTTTACCGGCAATATGCAATTATGGAATTGCACTTATTGTCGAAATCATTGTGACTTTCGCTGTTTATGAGGGCGTGAAAAGAGTTCCTGTTTTGAGGTATTTTGTGCTTGGGATAAGTTCCCGCAAGAATCGGGATTTGCAGTAATCATACAGATACCCTTCCCTGTACTACGGATATTAAGTTTCTGATACATTTCGCCGGATTATAAAAATGCAGTTGATTTTCATTTCGTCAAATTGCCGTTTGCGGGATTATCAAGCGTCTTGCCGCTTTCATCGAAACGAGAACCATGGCAGGCGCAGTCCCACGAACGCTCGGCAGGGTTCCATTTAAGTGCGCAGCCAAGATGAGGGCACCGCTTTTTAGACGGCGTAAGCAAATTCTTTGCAGATTCAAAGCCATTTATAAAAAGCTGCGGCTTAATAATATTCCTTGATGGACTGAATGCTTCCGCAAAATCGCTATGCTTGCCGCAGACCATGTCGCTAAGCAACATAGCCGATAACATTGCTCCCGTCATTCCCCATTTATTGAAGCCGCTTGCAGTAAACAAGTTTGGCGTGTTTTTTGAATATTTTCCGATATATGGGATACTGTCAAGGCTCATGCAGTCCTGAGCCGCCCAATAATATTTTTCGTCAGCGTTGGGATAATTTTTTTCCGCAAAACGCCTCAGTTCATCCCAGTTTCCTCCATTTTTGCCTGTGCGGTGTCCCCCACCGCCTAAAAGCAATAAATCGCCGTAATTTCTAAAGGAAAATCCTTTTTTGCATTCGTCAACATACATTCCGTCAACGTTCTGCGCATGTTCCAGCGCGATAACATAAGAGCGGCTCTGATACAGCTTCAAAAAATAGCTGCCATGTTTATTAATAAATGGGAAATGCGTTGTAATAATTACGTTTTCCGCATTGATTTTTCCGCAGTTTGTGACAGCCGTCGTACCTATCATTTCCTGCACAAAGGTGTGTTCATAAATTTTCAGGTCTTTGGCGATTGAAAATAAGAATTTCAGCGGGTGGAACTGCGCCTGATTTTCAAAACAAACTGCTCCTGCGGCGTTTACAGGCAGTTGTAAATTCTCGGCAAACATGGCATGATAACCGATTTTTGAGAGGGCGCTGATTTCATCTTCAAGCTTTTGTCTGTCATTTACAGAGTACACATAATTATTTTTTATTTCATATCCGCAGTCAATTTCTTTACAAAGCTCAGCATATTTTTCAAATGCTGCACGGTTTGCCCGCAAGTACATTTCAGTTTTTTCCAAACCACTGCTGCGGAGAATTTTATGATAAGCCAAACCATGCTGAAAAGTGATTTTGGCGGTTGTGTTTCCCGTTGTCCCGCTGCAAATCCTGTCCTTTTCAACAAGAATATAGGGTACGCCGTTTTCCTGCAAAAAATAGGCGGTCAGAATTCCGGCAATGCCTCCGCCTATGATTAAGACATCTGTTTTCATATCGCTTTTCAGCGATGGAAAATCTTTGCGACCTACAGTTTCATTCCACAGCGATTTCAAAATTTACAGTCCTTTCGTTTATCAATGTTGGTCAAATTAAAATGATGACAGGATATTTTCCACATACTGCGCCTCCTTGATGTCTTTATTTATATATTTCCGCAGATTCAAAAAATTATTCGGGTTGAGGGACCTTTTCCTGCCATGTGCAGAATATCTGCAGTTGGCTGGAAAAGACCGTGCTGAAGAAAAGGTACACCTTCTGACACTCCAACATTATCCTAATCCCCCTGTTTCAGCCGCATTTCACGCAGTCTGCGGTAGAATGTCGACCTGCTCATCTGGCATCTTGCAAGAACCTCATCTATGCCGATGATTTTTCTTTCCCAGGTCTTGACAATCACTTCAAAGTTATCCGGCACGGCTGCTTCAGGCCTACCGAAACGAACACCGCGCTTTTGGGCAGCATCAATCCCTTGTTGCTGGCGTTTGCGTATGTTTTCCCTCTCATTCTCCGCAACGAAGGACAGTATCTGCAGCACCAAATCCGCAATAAATGTCCCCATAAGGTCTTTCCCATTCCTTGTATCTAAAAGCGGCATGTCAAGCACACAGATATCCGCGCCAATTTCCTTAGTGAGAATGCGCCATTGATTCTGTATCTCTGCATAATTGCGTCCCAGGCGGTCAATGCTCATGATATAGAGCAAATCCCCTCTCTGCAGACGTAAAACCAACTCCTCATAATTCACCCTGTGAAAATCTTTGCCGGACTGCTTATCCATAAAAATATTTCCAGCAACTACTCCTGCTTTTTTCAATGCAACCATCTGACGGTCTTCATTCTGCTCCATGCTTGACACACGCGCATAACCATACACTTTATCCATCTGTAAAATCCTCCTAAATCCAACCCAATTACGGTATTGTTTTCCTATGCTATATTTTGTCATATCTATAAATCAATGAAAATATTCCATCTTGAAATCGCGCGATTATTTATTGATTTCTGCTGTGGATTCGCTTCGCGGGATTCTAAAAGATATCCCTTCAGATATTGACATGGATTCTGTACGAGAGGAGAGACTTTCAAAATATAAGAAAAACGACCACACAAACTTGCATGGCCGTTCCTATCACTCAAATATTATATTATTCCATACAGCTATACGCTTTCTTTACACAAAGGAAAATTTCTCTTCCGTTGCCCGGAAAAATTCACTCTTTGCCATCTCAAAACAGTCTAAAATCTTCGGTGAAAATACGCCGCACTCATCTTCCTTAATCATGCGCACTGCTTCATCCACGGCATAAGCTGCCTTGTAGACACGCTTGCTCACCAGCGCATCGTAAACATCCACAATGGAGACTACCTGCGCCCAGATAGGGATATCCTCGCCTACCAACTTATCAGGGTAACCATTGCCATCATACCGCTCATGGTGATATCTGCAGATATCGTAACAGTAATGGTAAAACTCATTATCCTCCTGCTTGAAATTCTCCAGCAGCTCACAGCCATAAGTCGTATGTTTCTTCATCTCTTCAAATTCCTCTCTGGTCAGCTTGCCAGGCTTGAGCAAAATACTGTCTGGAATGGCAATTTTCCCTAAATCATGGAGCGCCGCCGCATTGGTAATCAAATTTACGGATTCGTCCGTCAATCCATATTCCGGATATTCAGACTTGACATACCTCAAAAGTATCTTTGTAAAATATTTTACGCGCTGAATATGCTCGCCGGATTCCAGGCTGCGGAATTCTACCACGGAACTCAACGCATTTACAAGGAATTCATTGCTGCGTTCCAGCTTCTCCCGGCTCTCACGCAGCTGTTTGGTACGCCTCTCAAGTTTCTCCTCTATATCTCTTCTGTTCTGGAAGAGTTCAATAATATTCTGGGCACGCCGCATAACCACCTTCGGTTCAAACGGCTTGTATATAATATCGGAAACACCGTATTCATAAGCCTTTACTTCACTTTCTGCCGTTGCTTCCCCTGTAATCATAATCACTGGGATGGAATTGATAAAGCCCTTTCCAGACATATACTCCAAAACATCCAGCCCTGACTTGTTCGGCATCATAAGGTCAAGGAAAATAAGCGACAATGCTTCCCCATATTTCTCAATCAGTTCTATGGTCTCCACACCATCGGCTGCCTCTAAAATCTCGTATTGCTCTTCAAAAATAAAACTGAGCATCTTGCGGTTCACTTCCACATCGTCCGCAATTAAAATGATATGTTCTTCCATTTCTGTTCCTCCAGCGGCGCAGTCATTTCGCCATAAATTTAAGTAGATAATTTTGACACAATGACGCTGTTATGCCATCTAAATAATGTCCACTCCATTCTAACATAATCCATTTTAAAATTGCAACCCAAAACCACATTAAGTTCACAATTTTACCCCGGCAAGTGTTACTGTTCACAATTTTAACTTCGCCAGCGCATCGGCAAACGCATTGTTAACCGGCTCTTTCGCCTCCTGCTTCATCTTATTCATATAATGGGAAACGTCCTTCTTTGAAACGCCTCCTCCGTTTTCTTTGCGGCGTTTTTCAAACGCAGACAATTTCTCACGGTAACCGCAGACACAGGTAAACCTGCGGTTCTCACCCTCTCCAACCAGTTCCATCTTCTTGTGGCACTGCGGACAGCGGGCATTGGTAACCTTAGAAAGCGTCTTGCGGTAGCCGCATTCCCTGTCCTGGCATACCAACAGTTTGCCATTCTTGTGGTTGACCTCCAACATCAGCTTCCCGCATTGCGGGCATTTCTTGTTGGTGAGGTTGTCATGGCGGTAGGTCTTGGAAGAAGCCTGGATATCCTTTACAATATCCGCCGTGTAGGTGCGGATTTCAGCTTCAAAATCCTTCTTCTTCGCCTTTCCCCCTGCAATGTCCGCCAGTTCCTGCTCCCATTTTGCCGTCAGTTCGGGGGAAGTCAGTCCTTGAGGCGCCAGTTCAAGGACCTGCCTGCCCTTTGAGGTTAGGTGGATATATTTATCGCGCTTTTCTATCATAAAACTGTGAAATAACTTCTCAATAATATCGGCACGTGTGGCAACCGTTCCCAGACCTCCGGTTTCTCCCAAAGTCTGGCGCAGCTTCTTATCGGAACTTTCCATATATTTGACCGGATTTTCCATAGCGGCAAGAAGTGTTGCCTCTGTAAAGGGCACTGGCGGCTTCGTTTTTCCCTGAGTGATTTTCCCCTCTGTGAACAGAACTTTCTGTCCCTTGGAAAAATCAGGGATACTTCCAGTTATGACTTCCTCCGCTCCCTGAGAACTTCCTTCTGCAAAGTCGTCGTATTCTTCCTCAGCGGCAAAGCCCGCTTCCTTCTGCAGTGTTTTGATTTCCTGCCAGCCTGGCTGCTGCAGAATCCTTCCCCGCAGGGAGAATTTCTCCCCCTGGCAGACAGCCGTCACTTCCGTCTGCTGATACTCGCAGGGCGGCAGCAGCACAGCAAGGAAACGCGAGACAACCAGCTCATATATCCTGCGCTCGCCGTACTCCAATTCTTTCAGATTTACGCTCTGCTCCGTAGGGATAATGGCATGGTGGTCTGACACCTTCTTATCGTCCACAAAAGACTTGTTTGCCTTGATTGTTGTCTTTAGCAGCCTTCCGCAGATAGGCGCATAAACGCCAACCCGGCAGGCCCTCAGACGTTCCGGTACCGTCTCCACGATATCTGCCGTGAGGTAACGGGAATCTGTTCTGGGATAGGTCACAACCTTGTGACGCTCATACAGATTCTGCATGAAATCAAGCGTCTGTTTTGCCGAAAATCCAAATATGCGGTTGGCATCCTGCTGCAGGGCAGTCAAATCGTAAAGCTGAGGTGCAAATGACTTCTGCTGTTTCTTCTTTACCTCCTCAACGACAGCTGTACTGTTGGCGGCATTTTCCAGAGCCTTTTCCGCTTCCGCCTTAGAAAATGTACTGCTGCCGTTCTGCGGTGATTTCCATGTCCAGAAAACGCCCGCGCCCTTCATCTTCAAGCCATAATATTCTCTGGGCTTAAATTCTTTCATCTGCGCTTCCCGCTTGGCGATGATGGCAAGGGTAGGAGTCTGAACCCTGCCACAGGACAATTGTGCATTATGTTTTACCGTCAGCGCCCTTGTGGCATTGAGCCCCACCATCCAGTCTGCTTCCGCACGCGCCACTGCCGCTTCGTATAATTTCTGATAGTCTCTGGCGTCCCGAAGGCTGGAAAAGCCCTGACGGATTGCCTTATCCGTCACCGAGGAAATCCACAGCCGCTTCATGGGCTTTTTGACTCCCGCTTTCTGGATAATCCAGCGCGCCACCAGCTCGCCTTCCCTGCCCGCGTCCGTGGCGATGATAATCTGCCCGATGTCTTTGCGGTACATCTGTTTTTTCACGGTCTGGTACTGGTGTCCGGTCTTTTTAATGACCTGGGTTTCCAAACGCTCGGGAAGCATGGGAAGCGTCTCCATTTTCCACTCTTTCCACTGCTCACCGTAGCTTTCCGGGTCGGCAAGCTCTATAAGGTGCCCCAATGCCCAGGTCACCACATAATCCTTCCCCTCCAGGTAACCGTTGCCGCCCTGCTTGCAGCCAAGTACCCTGGCAATATCCCTGCCCACGCTGGGCTTTTCCGCAATCACCAATGATTTCATATACTATCCATCCTTTTTCTCTTATCTGATAAATATTCTGCGTCAAGCTAACCAAAATGCAGCCTTCGTTATGCCAGCTTTAAATCTTGCGCGTACCGCGGCAGCGTGGGAAACTGCTGCAGCCATAAAACTCTCCATACATCCCTTTACGCTTGACCATCTCACTGCCGCATTTGGGGCATAATATCCCTGGCTGGGCCTTCTGCCTTTGCCGGAAGATTTTGCCCATTTCCTCATAACATTTCTGATTCATTGCACAGTCAGCCAGCGCGCGGTGCGCTCCTTCGGTACTGATATGAAAATAAGCTGCCACATCTGACAGCTTGTGATGGGACAGCTCCGGCAGACATTGCCTTGCCATATAGAGCGTGTCTATGTAATCGTTATCCACCGCTGTGCCAAAAATCCGCAACGCCCCCTGGCAGATAAAATTCAAATCAAAGCTGTGGATGTTATGCCCCACCAAGATATCATTGCCCACAAATTCCAGAAAATCCCCAAGAGCTTCTGCAAGCTCCGGCGCTTCTGCCACCATATCATCGGTAATATGGTTGACCCTTGAAGCTGCTGCCGGAATATGCATTCCGGGGTTTACCAGCGTGGAGTATTCATCCACAGCCTTATGCTCCCGCACGCGGATAGCTGAAATCTCTATAATTTCATCTGTATCCGGACGGACGCCTGTGGTCTCCAAATCGAAGACCACATAATCGCTGATATATTGGTTCAAACGTTTTCCTCTGTTCCCTGTCACGGCAATTGCCCTCATTTCTCTTATGATTTCACATTATAAAAGTCTTTGCCGATAAATGCAAGTTCCTTACTGGAAAAATCATTCTGCCTTTAGCACATATATCCTCGACTCGAAATCTGTACAAGGCTCCTGCCCCACAGCCACTTCCCCTGCCGTTGCATCCGTGGTACAAAGCCCCAGATTCATCAGTTCATCTCCATAGCAGACGGAGCCGCTTAAACTGTTGCGGTAGCAAATGTCCGGGGCTAAGCCTGCAAGCCGCAGCCTCGTATAATGGTCATTCACCACATTCAATACACGGTACCAGCCCACAATTGCCGTCTTCTTATCCCCGCTCACTGCCATCCACGCCATCTCATTTCCCTCAAAGGGGCTTTTCAGACGGTAAAATGTGCCAAACTGCAGGATACTGCGGTATTTTTTCATAAAGGCAATCTGACTCTTCACTTCCTCAATCTCTTCCTCCGTCAGGCGGTTTAAATCGAGTTCATAGCCGAACGTCCCAAAATAAGCCACATTCGCCCTAGTATGGAGCGGCGTCTTGCGGTATACCTGATGGTTGGGAATCGTGGAGACATGGGACCCCATGCTGCTAATCGGATAGCACAGGGAAGTGCCATACTGTATCTTCATGCGTTCCACCGCATCGGTGTCATCGCTTACCCAGCCTTGGGGTGCATAATAGAGCATCCCCGGGTCGAAACGCCCACCGCCGCTGGCGCAGGATTCAAACAGCACCTCTGGAAATTCCCGGGTCAGCCGCTCATACAAATCATAAACGCCGAGAATATAGCGGTGGTATACTTCACCCTGCCGGTCAGAGGGCAGAGCAGCGCTGTAGCACTCCGTAATGCTGCGGTTCATGTCCCATTTGATATAGGAAACTTTTGCCTCACGGAGGATTTTCGCCATCATCCCATAGATGCAGTCCACCACTTCCACACGTGAGAAATCCAGTACATATTGATACCTGCCGTGCGATTTTGCCCTTTGCGGCGCTGCCAAAACCCAATCCGGGTGCATACGGTACAAATCCGAATCCTCATTAATCATTTCCGGCTCAAACCAGAGCCCGAATTTCATGCCCAGATTTTCAATGCGCTCTGCAATGCCTGCAATACCCTGAGGAAGGCGTTCCCGATTTGCCACCCAGTCTCCCAGCCCGGCGCGGTCGCTGCTTCTCTCTCCAAACCAGCCGTCGTCCAGCACGAACAGTTCCACACCGCAGTCCCTGGCTTTTTCGGCAATCTTCACCAGCTTATCCTCTGTAAAATCAAAATATGTCGCTTCCCAGTTATTGATAAGGATGGGACGCTCCTTATCCCTCCAGCTTCCCCTTGCCAGACGTTTCTGGTACAGTTGGTGGAACGTCTGGCTCATACCGTTCAGCCCCTGGTCCGTATAAACCATCACCGCTTCCGGCGTCTGAAAACTATCCCCCGCCTCCAGTTTCCAGGAAAACGTATCAGGATGAATTCCTGCCAGAATCCTGGTATTGTCATGAGCATCCACCTCCGCCTGCATGAGAAAATTCCCGCTGTAAATAAGACTGATTCCAATGACGTCCCCCTGGTTCTCTGTGGCAGACGGACGTTTCAGCACAAGAAACGGATTATGCTGATGGGAAGAATTGCCGCGCAGGCTGCCGACAGACTGTATGCCCATGGTTAATTTCCGGGTCTTGATATGACGCTCTCTGGCCCACGCTCCGGATAGCTGCAGCCATTCATAGTCACAGTCCGGCAAATCCAGGCAAAGGCTCATGGCGCGTTCCAGCTGTACCGATTCTGCTCCTTCATTGCAGTAACGGATACTTCTGGCAAGAACCCCTCCCCTGGCGAATATTGTATAGAACAATTCAGCACAAATTCCCGTCACACTATCCTCTACATTGACAACCAGGGTGGACGCCTCCTGCTCCCCCTCAACATATGTCGCCGGAAGCCCTGGCAGTCCTGGTTTTCCTGCCTCCACACGGTAAGACTGGTATTGGAAATCGGAAATGCGGCTGCCATTTTGCTGAAGGATTTCCACTGCCGGGCTGCGGTAATCTCCAGTCCCAAAACCTGGCAATTCCTGTTTGACATGCTCCAAAGAAAATGTTCTGTCCCCGGGAAATGGGCAGGATGCCATGGGGCGGACAGCCAATTCCAGCAAATCCGACAAATCCTCCCTATCATGAATCCTTTTTCCAAAATACAGCTGCCCCAGCTGCCCATTTGGCAGCACCATCATCACATAACTAATACTGTCATTCCACAGATGAAAAACCTTTGACCTTTCATGATAGACAATCTTCATCGCCACTTCCTCCTTTTATGTTTCCTGTTTTCTTAGCTGCTCTTATTATAAACATATCTGCAGAAAAAGAGTTAGAGGATTTTGTATTATGAATCAGTCAAAATGTTTCTTCATTGCCCATCCTGCCTCTGCTCGCGGCATATTTTCCGGTAATGGCTGGGCGGCATTCCCACTTCCTGTTTAAAAGCTTTAGAGAAAACCAGCGCATCCTGGTAACCACATGACATTGCCACCCCTTCCACGGACAATTCCGTAATCTCTAACAGTTCTTTGGAACGGACAAGCCTAAGGCGCATGAGGAATTCCCTGGGGGTAGTCTGCAGATTCTTCACAAATATTTTATATAGATAACTGCGGCTCACACCTACATGTTCTGCAATATCTGATACGCCAATATTGCGAAAATAGTTATTCTGGATAAAAATGACTGCTTTTTTCACATATGCACTATCCCGATTCTCCTCCGCAACAACTTCCATCTGCGCGTCACGCGTCAGCACTGCAAAAAATTCATACAGCAGGCTTTGGAGATAGTATTGATGGGTCTGGGAAAAAGTATTATTTTTCAACATATCAGAAACAATCCTTTCCAGCTGCTCCCCATATCCGCTCTGAAACACATGCTGATTGCTGTTAAGCCCTATATCCTGCAAAAACATTTCTGCCTGAACACCCGCAAAGCCAACCCACAGATAAGTCCATGGCTCCCTCTCATCTGCCTGATAAAAAGTTACCGCCTCCGGCTCAATGAGAAAACCCTGCCCTGCTTTCAGTTTATACGTCCTCTCCCCCACCTGGTAAATTCCCTTCCCGGATAATATATAATGCAGGATATAATTAGGACGCACGGCAGGACCAAAACTATGGCAAGGCTCGCATTCCGATACGCCGCAAAAACATAAATACAAATCCTGGAATTTAGAACCTGTCAATTGCAATACATGTGCATCTTCCATATAGGACCTCCTTCTCCTGGGAATCTGACCGCAAAAGATGAATCATAAAGGTGGCCGGTAACCCGACCACCTCTTTACTGTCTCATATCCATCTGGACTGACTGGAAATTTGTCTTAAACATCGTACCGCTGTTGCCGTATAAGCCTTTTCCCCGGAAACCGCCGGAAATTTGCTTAACAGTTCCTGCATCCAGCTCGGCTGCATCGCTCTTCCCTTCAAACATAAAGCTCTGCACTCGCTGCGTGTAGCGGGTCTTTTGCTCAACCGCTTCCCGCTGCTCTTTCTTAAGCCCTTCCACATCTGCACCTCTGGCTGCATCCTGGTTAATCTCTGCTTCCCGGATTCTGATGTTCCCTTCTGCCTGTGCAGCAACATTTGTTACTATACGGACTTGCCTGGCCATGGATGCTGTAGACATGCTCTTCTGCATAACACCCGGCAACGCTTCCCGATTGTCTTCCCCGGCTTCTTGGATAGCTGCTTTTCTGTCATTGTCCGAGCCAGTCATGTTATCCTGCTGCCGATTATCTGTCTCCTGTGCGGACTGGGTTTTCTGCTGCTCCTTAACGGTATCCCGGGCTGCGCTTTCCTTCTGCTGCCTGTCAGCTTCCTCAGCCTTCTGGGCTTCCTGCTGCTTTTTCTTCTCTTCCGCCTGCCGCTGCCGCAGTTCGCGCTTCAAATCACTGATTTCCTGCTGGATTTTCTGCCTTATATCTGCCTTTTCCTCTGCAGACATTTCCATATCAGAAGAAAGTTCCTGCCTACGCTTCTGAGCATTCATAATCCTGCCCTGGATTTCCTTGCTGACAATATCCACTGCCACCTCTGGCTGCTTCTTCACCGTCTGCACATGATTCCCCATTGCATTCACATTGCTAACCTGCATCATAACCTCCGTCCCCCCTTTCCTTCACTTATGTAATATATGAAAATTGAAAAGCATCTTTATCTTATTATATCGGATAATAATCATCAGGAATTAATTGCCTGCGGAAATAAATTCTAAAAACTGCTGCTCACAGAGAGGTTTGGAAAAATAGTAACCCTGAATGTAACTGATTCCAAGCTCCTCCATCGTCTCATACTGCTCTTTGGTCTCTATCCCCTCAGATACAATCTCCAAATCCATGCCATGTACCATATGCATGGCTGCATCCATGACATATTTCGCCTTACCATTTTCAAAATAAGCATTTATCATATCCTTGTCAAATTTGACGATGTCCACCGGCATATCCACAATATAATTAAGGTTTGACTGCCCCGTGCCAAAATCATCCAAAGAAAATTTAACCCCATAGTCCATCAGGCTTTTCATATTCCCCAACAAAATCCTCTTGGCTTCCAAAGACGCCGACTCCGTAATTTCCAGATTTATAAAATCGGACGGCACCTGATATTCCTCCATAATCCTGATATAGTCTTCTGCCAACTGCTCGTAAGAGCACTGTACTACCGATAGATTAATCTCTATGTAATGCAGCCCATACTGCTTGATATCATGCTCTTTCACAAAACGGCAGACTTTCTCAAACACCATCTCTCCCAGTTTTAAAATCATGCCATTCTGCTCAGCAACATCAATAAAAACTCCCGGCGGCACAATTTCCCCTTCTGCATCGCGAATCCGCACCAACGCTTCCGCAGAAGTAAAACGCTGCTCCTTGGTAGAAAAAATAGGCTGGTAAAATACCTCCACCCAGTCTTTCTCCATAGCTTCCAGAATCATCTGCTCTGTACGTTTCTTTTTATACATCACATCGGCTTTCTCTTTGTCTACCTGAAAGAAAGGATTCTCCAAAAACTCTTTGCTGTTGTGCCTGATATCCCGAATCAAATAAAGCATATCCTCCACATTGGTCAATATCCTGGCATCCGGAATGTATATCCAGCTGGGGCGGATATGGATGCGTCTGTTTTCTCCCCAGCCTTCCTCAAACCGGGCAAACAATGTCTGCAGCCCTTTCTCTGCCTTGGTGCGGTCCTTAAATACCAGCAAAACCTCATCCTCGGCATTTTTAAAGACAATTGTGTCTGAAAGACCCAAGAAGTATTCCACGATTTCCATTTTAACCGTTTCCGTCTTCCCTGCTGCCACATTTTTCTGGAATGAACGCTTAAATGTAACCGCCAGCACGGAAAAATCCCTATCCTCGCTATAAAGCTGCCGGATATACTGAACAAGCGCGCTATGGTTAAACAACCCCGACTGCCTGTCCAGATTTGTCTCGGGATTTTCTAATTTAAGATAGAGCACCACCATGCCTATGGAACAGGCGTACCCAAGCACCAGCATTCCATCATAGCAGTACTGCAGCATAGCCGCACACACCCAGATGACCATCCACGTCAGCACTGCCTCACGCCGCCTGGGGTTAATTTTGTTCTTCTCCTTCTTCATCAGGAAGAAATTCACGACAAGAAATCCAATCGCAACCCAAAATGCCACCAGGTTGCTGGGACCGTAAGTAACTAAAAAAGTCGTCCCATCCTCGTCAAACTGATAATAGATGGGCAAAACGTAGACAAGGACAGCATCTATTAGAGCAATCAGTTCATATCTGCGGACCGCTTTCCTGTATTCTGCCTTACTAACATAAATGTCCACACAGATATAGAGCAGGCTGCAGAGCGCCACGCCCACCAGCGTAATAAGATAACTTTTACAGACAAAGTCAACAAACCAACCTGGCAGCCAGTCTCTCTGATAGATTACAACCACTGAAAACACATCCAGGACAATACAGAACAGATTGAGACAAAAGGCACGTAAAAATGCCTTTTCCGTATTCATTGATATTCTTTTCTGCCTCATATAAAAAAACAACAGAACCATCATCAAAACGATTCCACAACATTGTATCTGTATATGCATATTGACTTCCCCCGATTCGCTGGGTCTATATGTCATATTATACTATAGCATCCACGATTTTACAATATTATTGCGTTTTTTGAGTTTTGTGTTTTCCCCATTCTGAAATTTTATAGTGCCAAAAGATTTACATAACTTTGTGATGTAAACACTTTTCTGTGCAAAGTGTTTACACTGGAAATCCGCGCAATCCTGTTCTATAATAGTACAAAAGCGAAAGGAGCAGATTATGTCAGATTACCAACACCTTACCCACGAATTTGCACCCGTGTTCAGCAAGGATTCCAGGGTTCTTATTTTGGGGAGCTTCCCCTCCGTCAAATCCCGCGAGCAGCAATTTTACTATGGGCATCCCCAGAACCGTTTCTGGAAAGTCCTTTCCCATATTACAAACGAATCGATTCCCACAACCATCGAGGAGAAAAAACAACTCCTGCTGAATCATGGCATCGCTCTCTGGGACGTCATCCAGAGCTGTGAAATCATCGGTTCTTCCGACAGCAGTATCCGCAATGTAATTCCTGCCGATATCCCCAGGCTGCTGCAGCATTGCTCCATTACTGCCATTTTCGGAAACGGCAGCAAAGCCTGTGAGTTATTTGAGAAATATTCCGCTCCGGCGCTCAAAGATTTTTCGGATATATGCCAAATACAAAAACTGCCGAGCACCAGTCCTGCCAACGCCGCCTGGAAACTGCAGCGTCTGTGCGATTATTGGCAAGATAAATTATCTCCTCATATAACAATTTGACAGTTTGCTGTAAATCTGCCTTGCCATCACCAGCACCGACAGCAGGCAGAGCAAGCCAAGACCTGCAGCATTGGCATTGTCTCCAGTACGGACTGCATTTCCGTTCTGTCCTGCCGCCCCTGCAACGGCAAAACTTGGTCTCAGACGGTCAATTATCCATTCTGGCTTCACCGCCAGCTTCTCCTCCTGGGAATACAGTTCCGCAATCTCTGTCTCCACAGCAATTTCTTTGCCGCTTGCCGCATCTTTGGCTTCCCAGGTTACGGTAAGCATTGTCCCCTCCTGCGTACGCTTATTTTCATCCGCCCAGGCAAGGGACAGGGCGCTTTGCCCATGTTCCGATAAGCCCATATTGACATCTTCCAGATTCCAGAGGTTTCCTGCCTTTGCCCCTGTCAGGCTAAGCAAATCCTGTGGATAGTGAACGATAATCCTGCCGCTGCTGACCTGGCTGTCCTTTTTGATATTGACGGTCAGCGTCACCTTCCTGTCCTGGACCGCAATCTGCGTGGTGACGAAATCTTGTGCCGCAGATTTAGCTGTATTCTCCTTATCTGCCGGATTTACCGCAACTGCCAATGGTCCAGAAATGTTTTCAGTCTGGGCCGCAACTTTCAGGGGACACAGAATCCCCGCCAGAATGGTTGCCAGCAGAACAGGACCCAAACAACCATATATACGCCTTCTTGCATTTTTATTAATTGCAGATTTAATCATTTTCCTTTTTCCTCCACTGACAATCCACTCCCACTCTGTTCCACCTGGTAGGAAACGGTATTTCCGGCATAATCCACTAACTTCAGGGTAAACGGCTTTTGCGGGTCTTCTATGGTAAGCTGCGCAGAAACCCCGGGCTTCTGCTGATTTACGCCATAAGCTTTCAGCAGCGTCTGTTTGTCTTTGTCATATACCTTGACTGCTGCCGTAAAGCGGTTATCTTGAAACGTCAGGCGGATTTTGCCTGCTCCGGCAGCCTTCATATCCAGCAGTTCAGGCTTAGTATTATCAATCATCAGGGGTACGCTGAAGGTTGCGCCCTCTGCTGCTTTCTTCGGTTTATCCCGGTAATACTCCGGCAGCGCCTGCACTTCAATACGCACCTGGGTTCCCTCTGGCAAGGGTTTCCCCTGTTTATCCAGCCCCTGCCAGTCGAGCACGGAAACATATTCTTTGTTAATCCATGCACATTCTCTGGAATCGTAGTACGCTCCTGCATAATTTCCCTCCTGATACTGATAATAAATCTCCCCGGTCTTATCATTGACAACGCTGGTCCTGACAACCGCAGCATTACGGATTAAGGAATAGCTGATACCGCTGATACGGTCTCCAGAATTTGTGGAAAATGCATTGCGCTCCGGCAGGTATTCCTTATCCCCACCTTGCAGATACATATTGGAACTATAACAGAATTCACGGTCCTCCTCTGCCATATAGTATTTCAGGTAATTGGTAAATTCCACGCCGGAATAAGTCCTCTCTGTTTTACCGCCATTGGCAAACTGCAGATAATCAAACGGCTCAAACATAGAAGATTCCGTCCAGTTTCCGTAAAAGGCAAGCATGGGAATGGAAAGTTCCACCGCTCCTTTCAAATAAATAAAACCGTCAATATACATGCCATGCGCAAAATTCTTGTCAAGATAGGCTTTATCCGCCTGAGATAATGTCACTTTTACCGATACCTGCGTTTCCTCCTTTACCTGCAGAACCTTCTCCCCAAAGCCTGACGCGGGATTGTTAAGTTCCCTCAGAAATCCATACACATCTGCCGTATCAATTACACCATCCTTATGGAAATCAAATTTATCCAGGTTCTGCTCCACCCGCTCGAAAGAAACAGACCGATTTACATGGCGCAGCAATTCCCGCGCATCTTCCTTGTTTACCTTCCCATCTCCATTTAAATCATACATTAATATATAGTTCCGAGAGGAAAACGTCACCTTGGGCTGCAGTTTATGGGAACTTCCTGCCACCCATTTCTCGCTCAGCAACTCTTCTGTCAACACAGAACTGTCGAGAGTATAGTACTGGTCTTCCTCAGAGATATTACAAACCCGAAAAGAAAACTCATATACGCCCTCCCTCTTTGGGTCGTCCCCCAGTTCCGCTTTTACCTTGCCGTCATTGCTCTTTTTTCCACCTACAAGCAGGTACGTCGGCGTTGTGGTTGCCCGATGCACATTAGCAAGACCGCTGCCCTGTTTCCTGGGGGAGTACTCCTCCTTATCTTTCTCCCTTAGCGGAACTGCCGTACCCATCAACAGGGACTGTATCAGCGCCCGCCGGCTGAGCCCGGTCTTTTCCTCCAGCCCATTTCGCTGTACATACTCTGATACCAGGGCACTCATCCCGGCAATGCCAGGCGTTGCCATGGAGGTACCGCTCATGCTCCCATACTCACCGCCATCCAAAGGCGCATATATGCTCTCTCCCGGAGCCGTAATCTCCGGTTTCAGGGAAAGGTCTCCAGGCACTCCCCACGATGAAAACTCACTCATACGATAGCCCTCTGCCCTCTTGCTGTTTTCCACAGGCTCTGACAGTATGCACATTGTGCCTTCCTTGCCCTCTGCCTGCAAAGACCAACTGTCCTCCCAGCCAATCATGGCACAGGGAATCACCGCCGAAGAGCCTGAGAGGTCCATCTTGATATAGCCATCCGCATCATTATAAATGAACAGCGCAGCTGCCCCCGCCCTCTGGGCGTTTTCGTGCTTCTCGGCATAGGAAATGATTCCTCTGCTGACAAAAACAACTTTTCCGTTCACATCTATATTGGCATAATCCTTCTCTTCCCCAAAAGACTCCAGAAAGACATATTCATATTCCGTCCCTTTCCCCTCGGTATCCAGCGTTGCCATGGACGGGATATTTGCCGCTCCCACCGCATCTCTGTAGAAATATGTGCGTTTTCCCACGCAAAACCCACTGCCTGTATAACCTGCATTGACCGCACTCGCCACAGTCAGTGCATTGGTATAGGAACCGGGATTGCCCACCATATTCATATTGACATCCTCGGCGCGGTTATGCCCCCGGCTGCTGGCATCTGCCCAGGCGCCATTATTTCCAGCAGAAACGCTTACCACCATATCACTTTTCAGGAGGTCAGAGAAAATCTTATTTACATATTCTTCCCCTGAAAAGGCTGCACTTTCCCCAGGACTTAAGGTGCCAAGGCTTAAATTCACCACATCCGCCTCTAAAAGCAGCGCATCTTCCACCGCTGCCATATAATCATCAAGATAAGCCTCATCGCCGTCAGCAAATACTTTCATCACCAGAAGCTGGGCGTCTTTGGCAAAACCTGCCACCCCTTCCTTCTGCTCTTGAAACGTTCCATCTCCTGCCGGCACATATTGGTTTGCCGCTGCGATGCCCGCCACATGGGTTCCATGGTCCCCACCCTCATGGGATACATCCAGATTATTTCCAGAATAATTAAATGCAAATGCAATTTTCTCATTTATATATAGATTTCCAGGGCTTATATTTTTTCTCTTTCCTCCAGCTTTCAGTTTCCCAAAAACCTTGGCAATATCTTTCGCTCCCAGAAGTTCTTCCTCCGACACATCATGCCCTGTCTTCTTCTGCGTCATTTCCCTGCCATAGGCAAACGCTCCAGCATCAAATGAAGGATGGTCCACATCTATCCCGGTATCCACAATGGCAATCCTCTGTCCTGCCCCGGTATATCCGCTGTCCCAGGTCTCATAGCTTCCCACCATCTCCCCCGCAGTCAGGGTATTGGGCACTGCCGTTTGCTGAAGGCTGCAGCTGGGAACCAGATATACGTCCTTGACGCCCTCCACCTCTTTAATCTTATCAATGTCTTTATACTTTACCTCGGCAGAAAAAGCGTTTGCCACCACGCTATATTGATAACGAACCTGTATCTGGTCCTGCCTGACCGCGCGCTGTATATCCTCCAGCACATACTCCTGCCGTGCCTCAAGCTCTTCAGAAAAATCCTGCGTCTGCATATCCCAGCTGAATTCCTGCACGGAATAGTCCTCCTCCAGCGCATTCCCGCTGAATTCCTGCGCGGAAAGCCCCTCCTCCAACGCAGACTCACCCTCCAGCACAATAAATACCCGCACCTCCCCGGACTTACCGTCTATGCTTTCCCTCGTTTGAGGCAGTGCCTTTGCCTCTATGCCCGCCTTATCATCTTCTTGTTCCTCTGTCCACCGCAGCTTTCCATCCCCAGCGGAAACCTTCTCTTCACTTATCTGAAGCTGTTCTCCCTTCTCCAGCTCTTCGCTCACCCAAAGCTGTCCTCCCTTCTCCAGCTCTTCGCTCACCCAAAGCTGTCCTCCTTGATTCTGCTCTTCGCTTACCCAAAGCCTTTCCTCTCTTTTCTGGGCGCTCGCGCTGCCCGACAATGATAACGCCAGGCAAAATACTAAAAACAGCGACAGTAACCTGCCGCCTCGCTTTCTCTTCTTCATAATATCCCTCTTCCTTGTGCACCTGGCAAATCCATAGGCTTCCCATTCAGCACCGCTTCTGTCAGTTCATCCCCATCATAGCTTAGTTTCAGGGAAAAGAAAGGCGCATCTTCCAGTAACAGCCGGAAAAAAATTTTGTCCCCCTCCCACAGGTTCAGGGACATCAGGCGGTCCTTTTCTACCCATTCCAACGTCCCCTCGTCGCATTCCGTCAACATCCCCTCAAACTGGTCCGCCGTGTACAGGCACATGTATTCTGTCGGCCAGCCAAGGGCGGAAAATGTAACAATTCCGCGAAAGGAAAAACCGGTCAGCGTAAGGCCGGTTTCCTCCCTGACTTCCCGAAGGAGGCATTCTTCCGGGCTTTCTCCGGTTTCAAAATGCCCGCCGATTCCAATCCATTTATCTTTATTTACATCTTTTTCTTTTTTTACCCTGTGGAGCATCAGATATTTATTATCCTTCTCAATATAGCACAAGGTAGTCAGTGGTGATTTCTCCATGTTTTCTCCTGCCGCAATACATTTCCCAATTATTCAATGCCGATTAAATATTTCCCATTCATCACGTCCTTCAGTTCTTCATACGGAACCTCCACCTCTATCGTACCCGCCACATAAGCCGTGACCATATAAGGATTGCAAATTACCACCAATCCCTTCTCATTCAGGTAAAATGTATTTTCCGTCAGAACATCGGACACATAGCTCTCATAATCATCCAAAAGCGCATCTTTGTAAGGGTCCTTGGTAATCGTATCCAAAATATGCTGGGAGACAATTTTGCGCGCCTCCTCTTCATCTGTCAAAATATCCGCCAGATAAAGCAAACCCCCGGTCGTTACATCAAAACAATAAGAGGATGTCCATGTGTTGGGATGCGTGGAGCCTTGCCAGTCATAGCCTTCCGCCTCCATGCTGAGAACGCGCGTGGAAGCATACATCACTTTATAGTTCATGCCATAGCCGTAACCTGACCAAGCTGCTGCTTCCTCCTCAGACAAACTCTTATAATAGTCTTTCGCCTCCTGTGCCTTTCTCGTTATCTCATCTTGGTTAGCAACATGCTGCTGCTCAAAAACCATATTCATCCTTTGCGCAATATCCTGATTTTCCTCAATAGAAATCACCGGACAGTTTTCCATTACAGACAGCATAAGAACACCGTTATCCTCATCCTTAATGTCCTGGGAATAATCGGTAAACGTTACTTCCGGCACTTTCGACAGTTCCTTCCCGGTTGCTGCCTGGCTGTCTTCCTGCTTATCTTCCCCTGAAACATCCTGCCCGTCTTTCTCAGCATTTCCATCTTCCCCGGACCCATCTGCCTTTTGTTCTTGTGAATCTGCCGCCTCCTGCTCGCTTTGATTCGGCTGCACATTTTCTTTTTCTGCCTTTTTTCCACTGCAGGCTGCTGCCAAAAGGCAGAACCCCAGCCCCAGCAATAATAATTTCTTCTTCATTTTCAAAATCCCCTTTGCGGTTTCTTCATTCGGTACATATGGTTTAACGGTCCGTTTCCTTTTCCCAGGTCCATGCCATCAGCAATGGCTCCCATCACATATTCCTTGGCTTTCCAGGCGCTGTCCTTTGCAGACAGCCCCATTGCCAGCCCACAGGCAATGGCCGAGGACAAGGTGCACCCTGTCCCATGGGTATTGCTGCTGTCGATATGAGGAGCCTCAAACCAGGCAAATTCCTCTCCATCGTAAAACAAATCGTCCGCACGGCAATCATCATGCCCGCCTTTCAAATAAATGATACTCCTGTATTGTAACGCAAACTCCCTTGCCGCCGCAACCCTTTCTTCCTTAGATTTTATGGTTGTTTTTAACAACAGTTCCGCTTCTGGAAGATTTGGCGTACAGATTTTTGCCAATGGCAGCAGATTCTGCCTGTAATATCCAACCGCTTCCGGCTCCATCAGATGTCTGCCGCTCGTAGACACCATCACGGTATCCATCACCACCTGGCGCGCCTGATATTTCACCAGGCAATCACGGATGACCCGCATCTGCTCCACCCCGGTAACCATTCCCACTTTCACCGCATCCGGCACAATGTCCGTAAACACGCACTCCAGCTGCTTTCGTAAAAAATCAGGGGATACCGGACAGATATCCGCTACCCCCATCGTATTCTGCGCCGTCAAGGCAGTAATCACCGTCTCTCCATATAGCCCCAGCGATGTGATGGTCTTTAAATCGGCCTGTATGCCAGCTCCCCCGCTGCAGTCGCTGCCTGCTATCGTAAGCACTGTCTTCATATGATTCCTCACTTCCTGCTGCGCCAAGCGCTGTCGCTTCAGCGACATAAAAGTTCCCGAATTTTCCGCACCTCGGCTGCCGGGCTTTCCGCACTTAAAATACCTGCGGAAATGGCAAGTCCCGCTGCGCCGCATTGCAAAGGCTTGCTGCCATTTTCTGCAGTAATCCCCCCCACAGCCACATTGGGAATGGGGGCTGCTTCCAGTATCCCCCGATAAACCTCCTCAGAAATAGGCACGGCATCCTGTTTTGTCGTTGTGGGGAACCATGCGCCGCTGCCCAGGTAATCTGCACCATCCGCCATTGCCTGCTGCGCCTGAGCTGCAGTCTTTGCCGTGGCACCGATAATTTTCCCCGCTCCGAGCAGCTTCCTTGCATCTTTTACCGGCACGTCATCCTGCCCCAGATGTACGCCGTCCGCACCGCAAAGCAGCGCAATATCCAGCCGGTCATTGATAATCAGCTTCGTATCGAACCCCTGAACCATCTTATGCAAATATTTGGCTCTTTGCAGATATTCCGCTGATGAAATATTTTTCTCCCGAAGCTGGATATAATCTATCCCCGCTTCCAGGGATTCCCTGATTTTTTCCTCGCCATAGGAGAAATCTGCAATTAAATACAGCCACAATTTCATATTCGCCTCCTTCTTCACTATAATGGATAACTCTGTTCTAACCAGCCCGCAAATTCTTCCCCATCCAACCGACAGAGCGCATCCAGCAAATATATTTTTGCCATGCCATACCCAGGCGCCTGAGCAGCTTTTTCAAGCGAAAACGCCATGCCCAGGGAGGCTGCCACGGCAGCCATAACTTCCGGCTTTGGCATATCCCTCTGACCATATTGTGCTTCTTGCAGGCCCGCAGCAGCCTGGCGGGATCTCCTGCTGACAATGCTGTAACAGGCGCCTGCCACGGCTCCAAGCAAACAGCCGCTTCCCACAATATTATATCGGTTCGTTCTCTGCTGCAAGCCATTTCCTTCTTCGTTATATTGGCGTATTTCCCGCCCATGCCAAAGCTGCAGACTTTGGTCGCCCCACAGCACAGTATCCGCCCTGCCGGTTACCAAATACACCCTATCTGCAGGAATCTGCCCGGAAAGCTTATGCTCCGCCACGGCATCGATGCCTTCCCCTGTCACGCAGCCCTGTTGTATACTGTAGATTTCCGAACGGTTGCCCTTCACTATCCCCTGCCACGGCAATGATAAGAGTTTCTGCACCGACTGCAGACGGTATAGGGAAGCCCCGCAGCCTACCGGGTCCAAAACCAACGGTTTTTTATGCTTTGCTGCCTCCTGTAAGACGATGCCAGCCGCCTCCAGCTTCCCGGCGTAGGGCTGTCCCAGATTTACGACACAAGTATCTGCCTGTTTGGTAATCTCCATCATTTCCCGGGCTTCCACCGCCATCAGCGGTCGTGCTCCCATGGCTGCCAGCCCGTCGGCGCACAAGGCTGCTGATACCGCGTTGGGAATCATATGTACCAGCGGCCTGCTCTTTTTTATCTCCTGAAATATCCCGCTGATATGCCCAGGTACAATCTCCCAGCCAAATTTCATGATGTCTGCCCTTTCGGAAGACGCGCCCCTTCCTCCACCATGCTTTTCAGATAACGAAACGCGCCAGACTTACAGAGAATGCCCAAAAGCATAGCTGCCAATATGCACCCTCCTATGGTACTGATAAGAAAGGGCATCACATAGGTAAATATTGCCGCCTCCTGGTTGCCCATAAACAGAATTGCGATGGGATAACATAATATGCCGCCCAATATTCCGGTCCCTACAACCTCACCGGCAATTGCCATCCAGATTTTGCCGCCAAAACGGTACAACAGCGCACCCAGCAACGCACCTGCCATACTCCCCGGAAATGCAAGCAGACTTCCGGTCCCCAGAAGGTTGCGGATAAACGCTGTGGAAAAAGAAAATCCCAATGCGTACCCCGGTCCCAGAAACACACCGGCCAACACGTTTAATAAATGCTGGATAGGAAAGCAGCGCGAAGCGCCCACTGGAATGGAGAATGCAGACAGGCACACGCCAAGCGCTGTCATCATTCCTGCCAGCGCCAGTTTTCTGACATTTAATTTCATGATTAACCTCCGTTTACATCTTAGAACCATTCTCCAGAATCGTGACTCGTTACAATATATCTATGTATTCCCCGGACAATGCCTTGTTCATACTGCGTACGGCACAGAACTTGCCGCACATGGAGCAGGTGTCGTCATGCTCCGGCTTCCTGTCCTCACGAATTTTCTTCGCCGTCTCCGGGTCCAGGGCACACTCCCATTGTGTCTCCCAATCCAGTTCCCTCCTGGCATCCGCCATCCTGTCGTCAATCTCCCTGGCTCCGCGGACGCCCTTGGCAATGTCTGCCGCATGGGCTGCAATTTTAGAAGCGATAATCCCCTGTTTTACGTCCTCTACATTGGGCAGCGCCAAATGTTCTGCCGGTGTCACATAACAGAGGAATGCTGCGCCGTTTTGCGCGGCAATTGCTCCACCGATTGCCGAAGTGATATGGTCATATCCTGGAGCGATATCGGTGACAATGGGTCCTAACACATAAAACGGCGCACCCATGCAGATAGTCTGCTGCAGCTTCATGTTCGCTGCAATCTGATCCATCGGCATATGCCCCGGACCTTCTACCATCACCTGTACATCACGTTCCCATGCACGTTTCGTCAATTCTCCCAGACGCACAAGTTCCTCAATCTGGCACACGTCTGAACCATCGGCAAGACAGCCCGGACGACAGGCATCCCCCAGGGAAATCGTCACATCGTATTCCCGGCAGATTTCTAAGATTTCATCATAATACTCATAAAATGGATTTTCCTCCCCGGTCATGCACATCCAGGCAAATACCAGAGAGCCGCCCCGGGATACAATATTCATTTTCCGCTTATGTTTCTTAATCTGCTCAATCGTCTTTCTGGTAATCCCACAGTGCAGTGTGACAAAATCCACGCCATCTTCGGCATGGAGACGTACCACATCAATAAAATCTTTGGCAGTCAACGTTGCCAAATCCCTTTGGTAATGGATGACGGAATCATAGACCGGAACTGTGCCAATCATTGCCGGGCACTCAGACGTAAGTTTCCTCCGAAACGGAATGGTATCTCCATGGGACGACAGGTCCATAATGGCATGTGCCCCCAGGTTCACGGCTTCCATAACCTTTTTCATCTCAATGTCATAATCCTTGCAGTCCCTGGATACGCCGAGATTTACATTAATCTTCGTCCTCAGCATAGAACCCACGCCCTCCGGCTCAATACAGGTATGTTTCCTATTGGCACAGATAGCCACCTTTCCCTCAGCCACCAACGGCAGCAATTCTTCCACAGCCATCCGCTCTTTTCCCGCTACTTTCTTTAACTCCTCCGTTACAATGCCTTTGCGGGCAGCTTCCATTTGTGTTGCATATTCTCTCATAACTTTTCTCCTTCTTGCATAGGACTGATATGGAAGAAAGCGTTTTCTCCACAGGAAACCAGGAATTTCCTAATCGAGTAGGGAAGAAATCTTCCCTACTCGCCGCGCGGGGTGTCCGTCAGCTTGCTGACATATTTCCTTTGGACGCCCCTGCGCATCAAAAAAGAAGACGTGCCGTAACCGCGTCTTCTTCCTAATATCGTTCCGCTCCCTACGACAGTATTAACTGACAGGTTCAAAGAGTCAGGTTTTAACCTTCTCAACTGCTATGCAGTCCCTCTGCGCTTATTTTATTGTCTTGATTCACCATCAGGCTTACTGCGATGAACATCAATTACTGACCTCTATCTTAAATGATTGCCAGAGTTTTGTCAATATCATTTCCTTTTTGAACTTCCTTTTTTATATCCTGGAGAAACAGATTGCCGGATAACTTTCGGTGTGCTATAATGTGCCTATGGAGCAGACGCGTTACAAGGCGGTAAGCCCCTCACTTGGAGAATGCGGATATGAATAAACAAAATGGAGGATGCAGATGAATCAAATATTATTTGATACGATATGGACAGGAATAAACATTAGGCTGTGTATCACTGTTTCAGCCCTCATTTTGTGGATTTTCAGATACATTTATAGGAAAAAAACAGGCACAAACAGGCTTATCAGATAAAGTACATAAGCTATTCTGCGACAAACGGCACTCAAAATTAAAAGTCCAAATCTACTTCCGCAAACAACTGTTCAAAGGTAATCTTTAACTTGGGAAAATGAACAATTTTCAACTCTTCCTGATTTGCCTCCGTAACCGTTTTCCACAGATAATACCGCGGCTTTTGGTTTTCATCATAATCAAGGTTATAAATCTCTACTTTCCTGTTTTCCCAGTCAACAATCCAGTATTCATCAACCTCCTGCTGCCTATACAGTTCCATCTTTTCTCCACGGTCAAACTTCTCCGTGGATGGGCTCAGCACCTCCATCACAAAACGCGGAATATCAAGGAACACATTGCCTTTCCTTGCCTTTGTGCGACAGTTGATGGAGGCATCCGGAATCACTTTTTTCTCTTCCCCTTCTCTCGTGCGCCACTTATATTGGACATTGTCAGAAAATACATAGCAAGTGCTGTTTTTAAGCTGCTCCCTGATGGCGGATACAAAATTAACAATCACCGTTGAATGCTCCGGCCTTGCACCTGCCATATCTAAAATCTGTAAATCCGAATCCATGAAAAGCCTCCTCTCACTGACCAGAGCCGAGAACCTCCAACGCTTTCAGCACCTGGTTGTCGTGCATGGGATTGTACGACTCATCTTCCTGATTGAGGTACTCATATTCCAGTTCAATATCCGGAGAAATGCCAACCTCGTGAATATAATTGCCCTTAGGCGTAAAATACTTTGCCATGGTCAGCTTGATAGCGCTGCCATCATTAAGGGGAATAATGGTCTGGACAATTCCTTTCCCAAAAGTCGTCGTACCAATCAATGTCCCATATTCATAATCTTTAATTGCCCCCGCAAAAATCTCGGACGCACTGGCGCTGTTCCCATTGATAAGGACTGCCAGAGGAATTTCCATACAGCTGGCATCCGATTTATAATCGGAGCGGTTTCCATACTTATCCTCCGTATACACCAACAGCCCTTTGGGCAATATCCCATCCAGCATGTCACAGACAGACTGCAGGACGCCTCCAGGATTATCACGCAAATCCACAATCATTGACACCATCCCCTGTCCCTGCAGGTCTTTTATCGCTGCATCGAACTGCTCCGGCGTAGTCGTGGAAAATTCTGTGATCTGAATCAGCCCTACATTGCCTTCTAACATCTGGTATTCCACCGTCGGCACTTCTATCTTCCGGCGCGGCACATCAAACCCCAGGTAATCGCTCTCTCCCTGGCGGATGATTTCTATATGGACGGTCGTTCCTTCTTCTCCCTTGATGTAATTGGTCAGTTCCGATAATTCCATGCTGTCGCCAGCGATATCCCCCACCTTGGCAATGACGTCCCCATCCCTGATTCCGGCTTCCTCCGCCGGTGTTCCCGGATAGACATGAAGGATGGTAACCACCTTGGTCTTGGCATCCTGGGTCAGCACCGTACCAATCCCGCAATAGATGCCTGTCGTGCTCTCGTTGAAAGACGCATACTCTTCTGCCGAGAAATAAGCAGAATAAGGGTCTCCCAATCCTTCGGTCATCCCGGCATACATCCCCTCCACCAACGCATCCTTATCTATCGCTTCATAGTAATACTGGTCCATCAGATCTGCCAATTCCCCAGCTTTCTTCTCCACGGAACTGTCCAGAATAGCGCTTTTCGTGCCCTTCGGCTCCTGGGCAGTTGTGCTGCCGCTGCCCGACAGCGGTTTTGCACTATAAAGAAGGGCCCAGCCGCTAAGAAGCACAACCGTTACAATCAATATCGTGAACGCGCTTCCAACCAATATGCCAAGACCAAAGCCAGGTCCTTTTTTCTTTGGCGGCTGGACTATTGGGTCCCGATAACGTGCGCTTTCTGAAAGGGCATATTCCCGCGCCAGCTTCTCCTGGTCATCTAATTCCCGTGGCTCATTTGGTTTTATATCCATATCATTCCTCTTTCCTTTCGATTATAACAACTGTTTAAATTAATACTTAAATGATGATTATACTTTAAGGTGTTTGCGTATTGTCAGACGGCTTCCCAAAAATCCGATACCTACACCAAGAATCAGTCCCACCGGAACTAACGTGGCAAATACCTTATCTACCGGCAAAAACTCCAGCATACTGCTAAGCCAGCGGAATTTCTCTGCCACATAGAAGATAATCCTCCGGTACATAAAATACAGTACGGTAAGCGGCAATGCAGAACCGATAATTCCAATCAGTATCCCTTCCACGATGAAGGGGGCACGCACAAAGTAATCGGTCGCGCCAATCAATTTCATAATCGCTATTTCTTCCCGGCGCACCGCGATACCAATCGTAACCGTATTGCTTATCAGGAATACGGCAACACAGAGAAGAATCAGAATGATTCCGGCAGACACATAACCGATAAGGCGGTTGAAATCGGTCAGCGTATTTGCCGCTATATCTGAACTTTTCACTTCCTTGACGCCATCTAAGGATTCCAGATAAGTAACCAGGGATTCCTGCATGGAAATATCATTCATGTATACTTCATAGTGGGCAGAATTTGCCAAGGGATTATCATTTGCAAATCCCTCTGCCATCTCCTCAGCGCCCTCAAAATAGACCTTTTGAAATTCGTCCCATGCCTGCTCCGCAGACACAAATACTTTCTTGGAGACTTCCACGCGCTTGCCTATCTGTGCGCCTATCTCATCCATCTGCTCCTGAGACGCACCGTCCACAAAAAAAACAGTGATGGCAACACCCGATTCCACTTCCCGCACCACATTCTGAAAATTCACCACAACCGAATAAAACACGCCGAACAGGAAAATACATGCCGACATCGTAGCAATCGAAGCAAGGGAGAACATTTTATTTTTCCAGATATTCTTGGCTCCCTGACGCAGTGTATATAAAAATGTACTAATTCTCATTGTCATCACCTATACGCTCGTCACTCACGACAACGCCTTTCTTCATTGTAATGACACGCTTTTTCATGGTCTTGACAATCTCCAGGTTATGGGTAACGACCAAAACAGTCGTCCCTCTCTGATTTATCTCTTCCAAAAGCTTCATGATATCCCATGCATTGTGGGTATCCAGGTTTCCGGTAGGCTCATCTGCCAGAAGAATCTTCGGCTCATTGACCAACGCCCGCGCAATCGCCACACGCTGCTGCTCGCCACCGGAAATCTGCCTGGGATAAGACTTGTATTTTGCCGCAAGCCCCACCATGGACAGCACCGCCGGGACTTTGCGCCGCATACTCTTCGCTGACTTTCCAATCGCACGCTGGGCAAAAGCCACATTCTCATAGACATTCCGGTCCTTGAGCAGCCGGAAATCCTGAAACACGACTCCCAGATTCCGGCGAAATTTCGGCACATCCTTATGGCGGATATTCCCCAGCCTCTGCCCATTGATGGTAATACTGCCACTGGTAGGTTCCAACTCTTTTAAGAGAAGCTTAATCAGAGTCGATTTCCCGGAACCACTGTCACCCACAACAAAAACAAATTCCCCGGTCTCAATGTGCAGGCTGACATCATTCAATGCCGGTATCCCTGCCGAATACGCTTTACTCACATTATCAAGTTTTATCATATAAGCCTCCCTACGTTAATAATCCAAAGACTCCATATATTTCATGTATTTCACCACCATCAGCGCAATCTTAAACGTGATGGCATCCTCGAAGATGCGTAAATCCAGCCCAGTGCTCTTCTGCAGTTTATCCAGACGGTACACCAGCGTATTCCTGTGGATATAAAGCTGCCTTGATGTCTCCGACACGTTCAGGCTGTTTTCAAAGAATTTGTTGATTGTAGTAAGCGTCTCATCATCGAATTCGTCCGGCGACTTACCATCGAAAATTTCTTTGATAAACATCTTGCACAGCGGAATCGGCAGCTGGTATATCAGACGCCCAATCCCCAACGTGGAATATGCGATAATCCGGTGGTCCTCAAAGAATATTTTGCCCACATCCAATGCCATGCGCGCTTCCTTATAAGACCTTGATACCTCTTTAATTTCATTGACAATCGTCCCATAGGCAATGTGGATTTCCTGATTGTCACTGCTGTGGAACATATTCAAAATGACTTCCGCTGTCTTATTAAGGTCATCATACCCTTCATTTTCCAGTACTTCTTTTACTACAATGATATTCTTCTCATCCACTGCGGTAATGAAATCCCTGGATTTGCTGCCCAAAAGCCCTCGCACTTTCTCCATTTCATTGCCTTCTTTTTCCAGAGCAGTTTCTATAATAAAGACAACCCGGCGGGCCTCCGTATCAATATGAAGCTTCTTGGCACGGTTGTAAATATCAACCAAAAGCAGATTGTCAAGCAACAGGTTCTTGACAAAATTATCCTTATCAAAACGCTCCTTGTATGCCACTAAAAGATTCTGGAGCTGAAAACTGGCAATTTTCCCTACCATATATACATCCTCGCTGTCCCCATTCGCAAGCAGGATATACTCTAACTGATGGTCATCAAAAACTTTAAAAAACTGACATCCCAAAAAAACCTGGCTGTCTGCCGGCGATTCCACAAAGGCAAGCGCGGCAGTAACATAATTGTCTGTATCCTGAAATGTTGTCGCCAGAACCTTTCCGTCCGTGTCAATAATGCATAAATCAATCCTGGTAATTCCTTTTAAGCCATCAATCGTATTTTGAAGTATCTGATTTGAAATCAATTTATCCACTCCCTTTCTTTTTCTTTTCTGTCACACCTCTTTTTGTGAAAACTTTCTCCTTCATTACTTGTACATTATGTTCTATGCAACTTTCACAAATTATATATCTCTTATTTTCGGCACAAAAACAACCTAATTTATATTTTAATGCAAAAATACAAAAAAATAAAGAGGAAATCAACATTTTTTTATGCATTTCCTCAATTATTTTTTTAAATACAACTTTTTTCACCTTATGCATTGTATACAAAGTCCGCAAGCCACTCGATTATGGCAAAATTTTGCTTATAGGTAACCATGTCATTGCGCAGCAATTCATGGTTTTATAAACCCTTCACCGAGAACTTCCCTCACATCCCCCACTACCACAAAAGCGTTCTTGTCGTTCTGATGCACCAACTCTTTGAGACGCACAATCTCTTTCTTAGAGACAACGCAATACAGTACGCACTTCTTATCGCCGGAATACATGCCGTGTGCCTCCAGGCCGGTGACTCCGCGTTCAAGTTCTTCCATAACCTGTCTGGCAATCTCTTCATAAGAATCCGTGATGATATATGCAGCTTTGGAGAATTTCATACCTTCCAAAATAGTGTCCATCACTTTAGATGAAATGAAAATTGCCACAATCGCGTACATGGAGGGGCGCAGCCCAAATACATACATTCCCACCAGCACAATCACGCCGTCCAGCACCTGCATAATCTGCGCCACCGAATAATGTTTCAGCCAGCCTTGCAGCAACAGAGCCACCATCTCCGTACCGCCGGTGGTGGCATTTGCCCATAAAATCATACCCATAGCAGTTCCCACCAGCACTCCGCCAAAAATCGCTGCCAGAATATAGTCTCCCGCAGCAAAATCCAATTCCGGTATTATATAAAGCCAGACGGACAGCAGCACTGTAGCACATCCTGTCCTCCAGATAAATCGCTTTCCTTTTATTTTTAAGGCAATCAGAAAGAACGGAATATTTAATGCCAGGTTAGCAAACCACAGCGGAACTCCTCCCTCATAAAAGAAATCTGTCACCTTTTTCATCAAAATCGCAATTCCGGTAAAGCCTCCGGTAACCAAGCCAACAGGATCGAAAATGCATTTGATTCCAAATGCCAGAAGCCCTGTACCCGCAATAATTGCCAGATATAACATTACCGGATTACGTTTGTCCATCGTAAGCCTACTCATTTCTATCCTCACTGTCATTCTTTTTATAGCGCAGGAGATGTGTATGGAGGATTCCTTTTTGGATAAGCCTTTTCGCAAAACCCGCCACCTCTGATTTCCCCTGCATGCCAGCATAATTTGTTCCCAAACCATACCAAATCTTAGCATTCAGCTTTTCTTTGTGTTCTTTGAGAAAATATTCCTGTGTCGGCGTAGGGAGGACTGAGAGAATTACGTCCGGCGTAGCAATATTGATTTCATTGATAACCGTATCATAATCTCCGCCGCATTCCGATAAGGCATAAACCCCGGCAATCTTAAGCCTCTCATAATGCTCATTTAAAAATCCCTGCAGCAACCCTATCTGTTCACCAGATTCTCCCAGCAGATAAGCTGTGCGCTTATTGCGCGCCGCCCTGCGCAGGAACTCTTTGGGAAATTCATTCTCCGTTGTCTCCTTCATACGCTGCGAAGACACAATGCCTGCCGCTTTTAAAATCTCCTTATCACAAATAATTGCCAAATCCAGATTTTCTATGCAGTTTTTTACCAGCTCGTCCGACTGTGCTTTGACCAGCGTGTCCATGGAAATCGTTTCCACAGTACTCATAATCGTATTATTCCAACACACCTCTATGCGCAGCATTGCCTCACGAACCGTATAATTATCCAGGCTTATGCCTAAAATATCCAGTTTCTTAACCATATAACACCTATATTCTTCCATCTGTTGATAAATATTGCAGACACCAACATTTCTCCATGTTATTTTTTGCTAATCTTAAACCATTTTAGAAGTATACCAAATGAAAGAGACTTTTTCAACTATCGTTTTTCGAGAAACTGTTTTTATGGATGATTTTCTCTTTCTCTGCTCCATAAATTAACTGAAACTTTTCGTTTATAATCCTTATTTTTTGTTTTCTTAATTGTCAATATCTTTTGCATTTTTCCTGCAAAAATAACAAATTTATTACAACTTCACAAAACTTATGTTCCTATTATAATACTATGTAAACCTGGATTTTTTATCGTTTTTTGTTGATAACGTGGATAACTCCGTGTATAACTCAAAACTTTGGTTTTTTTCGCCCATTCTATTGTGGATAACTCTTTTATAACTTTCTAAATTTCTATATAAATTTTAATTTTTTGTGCAGATTGTTAATGTCGAATTTTGTCAAAACTTTTCTTCATTTTAGCGTAAAGACTATTTATTACAAAATTATGAATTGTGCAACAACTTTTTATTCAATACAACGGCCGTTCCCACTGATAATGTGCCATATCCACATTACCGTCCACAAACCTCACCCCTTCTGCTTTTAACAGTTCCACCTGGCGGTTGCCGCCGCCAAAGGCAAATGCCGCGGAAACCCTGCCCTCTTTATTAACCACCCGGTGGCAGGGAATATGGTCCGGGTCAGGATTGGCGTGCAGTGCATATCCGACCACCCTCGCCCACCGCTTATTTCCGGCAATCGCTGCCACCTGCCCATAAGTTGCCACCTGTCCATAGGGAATCTGTTTTACCACTTCATAAATCTTTTCAAATGTGCTCTGTGCCATGTAAGCTCCTTTCTTATTGAGAAAGACAAAAACCGGATTACAATAAACTGTAATCCGGTACTTTCGCTCTGATATATTCTTAGAAAATTCTTCTAACTGCTACGATAGCACGATAATTTGCAGGAGAAGTATACTTGATTCCCGTTGCTTCCGTACTTGCGTGTACGATAGTATTGTTGCCTACATAAATTCCAACATGTCCGCTGTAGCAAACAATATCGCCCGGCTGCATAGCCCCTGGGTCAACACCATAACCAACACCTGCCAAAGCACTGGAGGAATGTGGCAGCCCTACACCAAATGCCGCATATACGCTCATTACAAATCCAGAACAGTCTGCTCCATTTGTCAGGCTTGTCCCACCGTATACATACGGATTGCCTACGAACTGGCAAGCATAATTGGCAACTGCCTGTCCATTTCCACCACTTGGCGGAGCATAGCTTCTGCTTGACGAAGCACTGCCGGAGGAACTGGAAGAACCGGAAGAACTGGAAGAACTTCTGGAAGCGGATGCCCTTCTTGCTGCTTCCTCTGCTGCCAATCTCTCTTCTTCTTCTTTCTTAAGACGCGCTTCCTCTGCCTCCTTGGACTCAGCTACAATATAGTGGGTACTGCAGTCAACAAACTCACTGGAAACCCAGCCTTCACCTTCCTCGATGGAAACTTTTACCCAGCCGTCTTTCTCTTCTACTACGGTAAGTTCTTCACCTTCCGGTACCTGTCCCAAAAGTTCTGCGTCTGTAGAAGCATCGGAACGCACATTCAGGGATTCTGTCTTAACGTCTGCCACACGGCGTCCTACGGACTTGGCAAGTTCCGCATCTCCTAATACCAGGAACTCTGCCTTTATGTAGCCTTCCACATCACCGGAGTGAATCTTGTACCAATCTCCCTCTGTACCAAGTACCGTACAAGCGGAATCGTTATATAATTTGCCAAGCACTTCTCCATCCTCACCTGCGGTAGAACGGACATTAACATAATTATCAACCTGAGCGATTGCTATATCGTCATATTCAGACTTCACAACAGCTTTCTCATTCTGAGCTACCTGCGCAGAACCGTCTGAACCTTTCCCCAAAGATTTCGCAATCATTCCTGAAACGCCTGCCGTAGAGCCTGTCTCATTTTCAATCTGTACTTCATTCTGAGCCGCTGAGATTAAGCTTCCTGCACCTGCATTAACTGCTGCATGTGTTACAAAAGAACTTCCGGACAATACCACTGCTGCGGTCAGACAACATGTAGTTGCTCTTCTGATTGAATTCCTGTTCATCTTACCCTCCATCTTATCCATCTTATCTTTTTATTGTTACAAATTCCTCTCGGAATTCCTCATTTGTTACAATTTTATTACAGGACTTATTATAGCAAAGGGCATGTACTATGTCAACCATAATATTTTACAAAAATATGTCACTATTTACACTCATACTGTAAATAGTGACAAGTCCGTTATTGACCGCTGAGATACCGCTCCACGGAGGTGATGGCATTCGCCCCATCCGCTGCCGCCGTAATCACCTGCCGGAGCTGTTTTGTGCGTACGTCACCCGCTGCAAAAACGCCAGGCACGCTGGTTTTCGTATCTTCACCTGCAATGATATACCCCTGCTCATCCTGTTCCACAATAGCTTCCGCCGCCGTCGTATTGGGCTGGATTCCCACCGCAATAAATACACCCTGTACCTCAAGTTCCTGTTCCGTTTCTTCCATATGGTTGTGCACAAGCAAAGAGGATACCTGTTCCACCCCGCGAATCTCCGCCACCGTGCTGTTCAGCACAAGTTCAATATTTTCCGTCTCTTTCACGCGCTCCTGCAGAATCCTCGCTCCCCGAAATTCGTCCCGTCTGTGAATAAGGTAAACTTTCTCACATCCCCTTGCCAGAAATAACGCATCCTCCAACGCAACATCTCCGCCGCCGACAACCGCCACGCATTTGCCGCGGAAAAATGCCCCATCGCAGGTCGCACAGTAGGAAACGCCCATCCCGGTAAATTTCTCTTCTCCCGGAACCATTAATTTCCGATGCCTGGCTCCGGTAGCAAGAATCAATGCCCTGGTCTCATAAGCCGCCTTATTGGTAATCACCAGCTTTTTATCACCTTCAATCTGAATTTCCTTCACACGTTCATTGACAAACTCCGCCCCGGTCTGGTCTGCATGTTCACGAAACTTCTGTCCCAGCTCAAACCCGGTAATTCCCGGCAGACCCGGATAATTATCCACCTCATAAGTGTCCAGAATCTGTCCGCCGCTCATCGGCTTCTCCTCTATCACAAGCGTTTGGAACCGGGCACGCTGTGCATAGACAGCCGCGCTTAAGCCCGCCGGTCCGCTTCCCAAAATAATCACATCATACAACATAAATGACCTCCTGTTTTTATATATTCCAGTTTGCATTTTTCCCTTTTTCATGCCATAATAAAACACGAAAGGAGGAATGTGCAATGGATATTGCTTCTTTATCGACTGCTTTAAGCATGACAAAGCTCAACGGCGACATTGGCGTTCTCATGCTGAGCAAACAGCTGGATGCGGCAGAGACCATGGGCGACTCCATGATTAAGATTATGGAGCAGTCCGTGACTCCTCACTTGGGGGGAAATATTGATATTTCCGTCTAAACATATCCAGTAAGAGCAGACTGCCACTGGCAGTCTGTTCTTGCATTTTATTAAGGTATAGCCATTCAAAAGCCTGGAGTAATAAAAGCCGGCTCTTTTCAAACAAATTTGAACGGTCTGGCTTTTCCCCAGGCTTCAGAGATATTACAAATGTTCTAGGAAAATGGATAGTCCCATAAATGCAAAAACTATAAGAATGCCCAACACCAGCGAAACGGTAAACAGCCGCTCCCTCGTCCCTTCTTTGAACATACCTTTTACATACTTCCAACGCCCATTTATCTTACAGATTGCCACATAAATGCCATAAGCAGCAGCTGTTGTGCCGACTGCCACCATCAGCCAAATCATAATCCCCATCAAAAATGTCAGCAATTCATTACTTCCCATATTGGATGCCAGGCCACCCATCCCCATCTGAGGACCCATATCTTCCATGGACATTCCCACAGCTTCATAGAGATAAGGCAGCAAAAAGCTGAGTGCAACACTGGTAAAATTTAAGGTAAAATGCGCAATCATGGAACTGAAAATACTTCCGGTGGCCTCCACCAAAAACGCCAGATACACACCAAGCGCAAACGCATACATGAACTGATTCAGATTCATATGCATGCAGCCAAACAAAAATGCACTCAGGAAAATCGCCGGAAGCATTTTGCTCTTCCGGTAAGTCTGGAACAGTACGCCGCGAAACATAAATTCCTCCACACATGCCGGCAGCAGAGCCATGAATAATGTACTCAAAATAAAATTCTGTCCCTGCATGAGTTCCATTACATTGGCTGTCCCCGAGGTGGAAAACAGCATAGAAATTGCATTCAATACGATAATCAACGGATACATCAGATAGGTGCAGATAACTACCAGTATCACGGTTACAAAATTGATTTTCCGATAAGGGATAAATTCACGTATTTTCAGCCGCTTCCATTTGCAGTAAACAAAACAGGGCACAAAAATCAATGCCTGGGACAGCAGCAGCGAAACATAAATCGGCAATTTCGCCAGTGCCGGTATCAGCGAAGTCAGGGCTCCGAATCCAAAACTCACTCCGATATACATAACTACCACGACTAGAAACAAACGGTTTACACTTTTGTTTTGAGACATGCCACCCTCCTATATCCTGCGGATATTTTTATCTGTGATTTCTACCTTGCGCTCCTTATACAAACGTCCGACTGCACGCTTAAAAGCATTCTTGCTCATTTTCATTTCCCGCATAACCACTTCTGGAGAGGCCTTGTCATTAAAGGGCAGAACGCCAGCATACTCCTCCAGCACTTCCAGCACCCGCTCTGCATCCTTATCCATCTGTATATAAGCCTTTTCCCGCAAGGTGAGGTCCAGTTTACCGTCAGGCTTCACTCCTGAGACACGCGCCTGAACACTGTCGCCTACTCGCAAAAAACTGCAGTCCTCATGTCTGGGAATCATAGCTGAATATTTATCATCCACTGCTACGAACGTGCCAAAATCATTGCCAAATTCATAGACACGCCCATGAACCATGTCTCCTCTCTGATAGGGCGACTCGGTATCAAGCATATCATAAATGTCTTTCATGCTGGCGCAGAGCCGGTGGCTCTTATCAATATACAGCCTTACCAGAATGCAGTCTCCAGCCTGCACTTTGCCAATCTGCTCTTTGTATGGAAGGAAGAGGTCTTTCTCCAACCCCCAATCTAAAAAAGCGCCAATCTGCTGCACCGACTCTACGGTAAGAGCGGCAACTTCCCCCATTTTCAGCTTAGGCTCCTTAGTCGTGGAAATGACCCGGTCCTGAGAATCCTTATACAGGAAAACCTCAATCTCATCGCCAATTTCCGTGCCCTCAGGAACCTGCTTTGCCGGGAGCAGCACCCGCGTATCAGACTGGCTGTCCTCCGCCAGATAAATGCCAAAATCTACTTCTTTCACGACAACAAGTGTCTGATTTTCTCCTAATCGAAACATTTCTTTTCCTCCAACTCCACAATCGCATATGGTCTTCCTTCTTCATCTGCAAGCTTTACGGTAATTTTCCCCTGTTTTTCTGCTACAAAGGGAAAAATCATATCTCTGTATACTGCCGCCTTGCGGTATTCCACGCGCAGCTTGCCGGTACAAAAGCCCGCGGGCAGATACTCCTGCGCCATGCTCACATATTTTCCATTGTTCACGTGGTTATTTGTGTCTATATGGTACTTATGCACCGGAAACGGTTCCCGGGCCTCCATCTCTTCCGGAAACGCAACTTTCCTGGAATCACATTCCATCGCAAGCTGCGCAGAAAGCTGGTATGCCTGCTGCATTTCGGGCGTAAGCCTTGCCGGTCTTCCTTTCTCCACATCCAGCAGCGTCCAAACGGAATTGGCATATGCCAGAAGTTCTCCCGCATTATCCTCCATCGTGAAATTGCGGTATCCGAAAAATCCTTGAAACCCATAGGGCCAGGTACTGACCTTCACATATTCTCCCATCTGCGGATAACGGTTGACCTCTATCTGCCAGGAGGACAGCACCCACGCCAATCCTTGCCCCATAAGGTAATCTATGCCTACCCCCAGCTCTTCCGACTGGAAATTGCTGCAATCCTGAAAATAATCTATGATGGAGGGCAAAGTAACATGTCTCTGGCTGTCCACCTCGCTGTAACGAATCCTGCTGTCAAAACTATACATTGCTTCCTCCCTTTTGTGCTTTGATATGAAAAATACCCATCACTGTAAGTGACAGGTATCCAGCTGGCCCACAAGGATTCGAACCTTGAAATGACGGAGTCAGAGTCCGTTGCCTT
>CANOFO010000007.1 GCA_947565305.1 uncultured Lachnospiraceae bacterium
AAAATGCAGTAAGCGATTTAAAAGGAGCAGGATACAATGTATCTAGAACAGGAAGCCTTAAATAAGGATTTGTGGGAAATAGAAGAGGTTGGGTTCTCCTATTTGCTCTCTAAAATAGCAGAATCGCATACATTGTCGATTGCGGAGATTTCCGATTTAAAAAAGTATCCGGTAGACGAAAGGTACCTGTCGTATAATATCAATGTGCAGTATTTATGTGTTATCTTAAGGCTGGCGGATATTCTGGATTTTGATAAGGAGAGGACACCCGATGAATTATATAGAACGATAAGTTTTACAAACAGTATCAGCATTCAGGAGTGGGAGAAACACCGCTCGGTGTTAGGTTGGGAGATATCGGATTCTATTATCCGCTTTACGGCACACTGTACCCATCCGGCATATCAGCGGACTATTTACAAGTTTATGGATTATATAGAGGATGAATTAGTTCAGTGCCATGAACTGGTGAGGAATTTCCCGAAGAGATTAAGCGCTTATCAATTGAATATCCCTGTCAGGGTCAACAGAGATGGGATAAGGGCGAAAAACAATGCCTATCTCTATCACGATTTAGAGATTTCAATATCGCGAGATGAGATTGTCAAATTATTGATGATGGACGAATTGTATGAGGACAGATGTCTGTGTATCCGGGAATTGCTGCAGAATTCCTTAGATGCGTTGAGACATAGAAAGAGCCTGTTTCAGAGCGTAGGTATCCCATGGGAAGCCGGAAAAGTTACATTCAGGCAATATGTGGATGAATTTGGAAGAATTAATTTAGAGTGCCAGGACAATGGAATCGGTATGGATGAAAGGATTGTCAGTTCCTATTTGACAAAAGCGGGCAGAAGTTATTATAAATCTCCAGAATTTGAACAAGTGCGCCTGGAGCTGAGGAAGAAAGGCATTGATTTTAATCCGTGCTCGCAATTTGGCATCGGTTTTATGTCCTGCTTTATGTTAGGCGATAAGATACATATTCATACGCGCAGAGATTATGGAGAGGGGAAAGCGCATGGAACGCCGCTTATTATAGAAATGAATGGCATAAGCGGCATACTGCTGATAAAGGAGGGAGAACAAAGCCAGCCTGTTGGCACGACAGTGCGGATTATATGCAAAGAAAAACCCAGATATTTTGATGAATGGGTGGATAAGATACGGTTACTGGATGTTCTGGATGGTTATGCCTTGGAATGTGAGTTTCCGATTGAGGCAAGGTGTGAGATTGAAGAGATACAGGGGGAGTGCACGATAGTTCCCCATACGTTGGTTAACAGGACAGTATTGGAGATTGAGGAACTGGAAAACAGTATACGCACATATGAATATGATATGAATCAAATTAATCATAATTTGCATGGAAACATGCGGGTTTCCTTTTTAAAAGATAAAGATGGAAAAATAGCCTTAAAAAATGACAGGGCAGAATTAACAAAATCTACTGTATATGATTTTTTTATTTTTCGATGTGGGAATGAGGAAATTGATGTAGATTTTAAACATTACTCTAGTGTATGTTGTGATGGAATACTCGTCTGTGGGTTGCCAGGGCGGGATAGAAATAGATATACATTTGGTAGAATAGGAATGAGAACTAATTTGTTTTCGTTGGGTAATGTCTCTTATGTGGCAGATATCAGAGGTGATTTGAAACCGAGATTGACGCCAGCCAGGGTGCCGAAGGTAAATTCTCTCGCTAGGCATCCGAGCTGGAGATTGGTGGAGAGCGAGTTGCAACGTGCAAGTGGGAGATTATGGGAGTTGGTGTTTGCTGATTTAAGAAGTCAGCAAGAAATAGTCACAGGCATGATACTGGCAACCGTTTATGGTTTTCGCTTTAAGTATTTGCCGGAAGACGTAATATATGATAAACTATTTGTTCCCATATTGGAAGAGGGGAACATGCATTGGCGAAAATTAAGTGACATTGACAGATTTGCGATTGTTGATGGAATATTATGGCTTAATGATAAGCAGGAGGTTGGGGTGGATGAGGAAATTTCTTATTATGAGATTTCAAGTCGTGGTATATCCTTAACGGAAAGCATAATCGCTGCCATTAAGAGTGTGTCCTGTCTGGTGGTTGAAAATGGCAGAACGTATCTATATGTAAAAAAACCATATGAGATTCGTAATGTACAGGAAGTTTGCCTTATTAGTGATGGTATTATAGGAATTCATGTCATGAATTATGCAGCAAATATGGACAGCTATCTTTCAATTATAACAGTATATAACACAGTCAATAAGAACCATCCGTTGATAAAATGTCTGCTGCCAGAGATATATCATGAAGAATTGAGTCCGCTTGCAAGTTTTGTGAAGGCATTAATATTTTTTGTTACGAATGAGGATAATATAAAAGATATCAAAGAGGGGCAGAAAAGTATGGCTCAAAAAAGGCTCGGCTGCTATTATCTGGAGGTCAATTGGCAAGAGTATGAGGATGTATTAGCGGACGATTACAGAATATGGATGCCAGGCTATGGGGATGTTGTAATTACAAAGGACATGCTGAAAGCGTGGGCGGAATACAAAAATCTTGAATAAGACAAGCACTGTCCGATAAGGGAACGCCAGGAATACAAAAGTTTTGGGAATTAGGACCATGCGAACGCTAGTATAGTGACATTTGGGAGGTTAAGAAGTGAAACAGACATACACCAACAACAGCAACATCCGACAAAGCAAATTCCTGACCGAGGGTTCTTCTGCCAGCCACGGCATCCAGCCGCAGCGCAGCAGCAGCCATGGCGTGACCCGCCTGATTCAGGATTATAAGGAGAAAGAGCGGCTGATTTTCCAACAGGATGATATCAACGGCACGATAGAACTGGTTCCCTATGTTAAGGTGTCCTATGGCAAAATCCATGTGGAATTTAAAATAGGCGGCAAGAAGAAATATGTGCTGAAAAATACCCAGGTATTTGCAGATTCCCTGCGGCGCAGGGAACTTGTGAAATATGGCAAGGAACTGGAATTTTACCACACGTTGGAAGCATTCACGGGGGATAGCAGACCGCTGGCGGAATTCCTTCTGCAGGAAGCAGATACGCGCAGGACGGTCAGGGAAACCTGGGAATATTATGGCAATAAAGGGCGTTACGTGGAGATTCACAGCGCGAATATGGACGACTTTTTTGCAGCAGTCGGTGAGCGGGAATTTATGGTGGATATCGAGTTTGTTTCCAGGGGAATGTGGCATGTATGCAAGGATGATTATCTGCCGGAACTGATTGTGAGTGGACAGGAAGATGGGATAACGGTCCATACTGAGTCGGTATTTTATACCCATGGACGCAATTATGCCTACCAGTGGATAGATGGTTCTGTGTACCAGATGCCTATGTGCAAGGCGGCAGAGATTATGCCGTTTTGGGAACATCTCAGTAATTTCAAATACGAAGAATTTTTTGTGGGAAGGGCAGAACTGCCAGCTTTCTGTAAGGAGCTGCTTCCGGTGCTGGAGCGTTATTACAGGGTGCAGCGGCAGCAGTTTGAGGAACACATCTACCTGCCGCCGAAGCCGGAGTATGAACTGTATCTGGACGCCCCGGATGCGCAGACGGTAACCTGTGAAATGTTTGCCGTGTATGGAGAGCAGAAATATAATGTCTGCGACAAGCCTCGGGTATTTGAAAATCGGGACGAACTGGAGGAACTGAAAGCCAGGAAGGAGGCGGAACGTTGGTTTCAGAATACAGACCCCCAGAAGAAGCAGATGGTAATTGTCGGCGAGGAGGAGAAGTTGTACCTGCTTCTGACGGAGGGCATGGAAGCTTTGGCGAAGCTGGGCGTCCTGTATGTCAGCGATGAGCTGGGAGGTATCCGTCTCAGGGAGGCGCCGATGGTTTCGGTGGGGATTTCCCTCAAAGAGGACCTTCTGGAACTGACGTTGGACAGCCCGGAAATGCCATTGTCCGAGTTGATGGAAATATTATCTGCTTACAGACGGAAACGCAGGTTTTTCCGGTTGAAGAATGGTGATTTCCTCAGCCTAGGGGAGGATGGGATTTCAGTACTCTCACGCATTCAGGAGGGAGTGGGCATCTCTGCCAAAGAATGGCAGACAGGCAGTGTCCGTTTGCCGAAATACCGCGCGTTGTTCCTGGATGGGGAACTGCATGACCAGAACAGATTCCATGCCACGAAGAATAAGAATTTCCGTGCGTTGATTCGCAACATGAAAACGGTCGAGGACAATGATTTTGAAGTGCCCATATCATTGGAGAAAGTGCTGAGAGAGTATCAGAAAGAGGGATTTCTGTGGCTGAAAACCCTCAAAACCAATGGATTTGGCGGAATATTGGCGGATGATATGGGATTGGGGAAGACACTGCAGGTGATAGCATTTCTGCTGTCTGAATGGGAGGAAGAGAGAATGTCATCCCATTTTGCGCTGATTGTCTGTCCGGCTTCGCTTGTATATAACTGGAAGAGCGAGATAGAACGGTTTGCGCCAAGCCTTGCGGCAGTCACCGTCACCGGGACGGCATCGGAACGTGAGGAGATTATTAAGAATGCTGGTGCAGGAGATATCCTCATCACCTCCTATGATTTATTGCGCCGTGACCTTGCCTGTTATGAGGGCTGCCACTTTGGCTGTCAAATCATTGATGAAGCGCAGTATATCAAAAACCACGTTACCAAGGCGGCGAAGGCGGTAAAGGAAATCCGTGCAGATTTCAGGACGGCATTGACCGGAACGCCGATAGAAAACCGTCTTAGCGAACTGTGGAGTATTTTTGATTATCTTATGCCGGGTTTCCTGTTCCCATATAGCAGATTCCGTGAGGAACTGGAGATTCCCATTGTCGTGGAGCATGAGCGGGAAGAGGTGGAACGTCTGCAGAAAATGATTCGTCCTTTCGTGCTGCGCAGACTGAAAAAGGATGTACTGAAGGACCTGCCAGCCAAGATGGAGGAGGCTGTATTTGCCAAAATGGAGGGGGAACAGGATAAACTATACCGCGCCCATGTGCAGCGTCTGCGCTTGCTGTTGGAGGGGCAGTCCGAGGAGGAATTTGCCACCCAGAAGATTCAGATTCTTTCGGAACTGACGAGGCTTCGCCAGCTTTGCTGCGACCCGTCGCTGGTATATGAGGATTATGGAGAGGAGTCGGCAAAACTAACGATGTGCATGGAATTTATACAGAATGCCATAGAAAGCGGGCATAAAATTCTGCTGTTCTCGCAGTTTACGACCATGCTGTCAAGAATACAGGAGCAGCTTTTGCAGGCGAACATCCCATTTTTATGCCTCACCGGGGCTACCCACAAAGAATTGCGCGCAAAGATGGTGGAAGAGTTTCAGCAAGGGGAAGTTCCGGTTTTCTGTATCTCCCTGAAAGCCGGGGGGACAGGCCTGAACCTGACGGCTGCAGATATTGTGATTCACTATGATCCCTGGTGGAATGTGGCAGTGCAGAACCAGGCGACAGACCGCGCGCACCGGATTGGGCAGAAAAACCCGGTAACCGTGTATAAGCTGATTGCCAAAGACACGATTGAAGAGAATATCCTTAAGCTGCAGGAGAAAAAGAGCCGGCTGGCAGAGCAGCTTTTGGGCAAGGAAGGTTTTGAGGGCGTGAAATTTACGCGGGAGGAGATGCTGGAATTGTTGGGGAATGCTTAGTACAGCGGGTCCCTCCTTATGATAAACGCTACCGCAGCATTATCACAAAAGTTGCCCCTCCGCCGGGGGTGTCTTCCACCCATAATTTGCCTTTGTGCATACTGATAATTTCCCTGGCAATACACAAGCCAAGCCCGAAATGATTCTTGTCTTTATGTGATTTATCACATCGGTAGAAGCGGTCGAATACCGCTTCTTTTTCTGTGTCTGCAATGCCGGGACCATTGTCCGCAACGCGGATGGTAAACTTGTCGGAAACGGTATGCAGGGAAAGACAGATTTTACCGCCCTCAGGCGTGTAACTGAGGGCATTGTCGATTAAGATGGACAGTACCTGTTCGATGCGCTCCTTATCGCACTGGCAGCAAGGAACAGAACTGTCTGGCAAGGTAATCTGAAAAGAAATGTTTTTTTCTTTTGCCAGAGATTCAAATTTCTCATAGGCAGATAGCAGCACAGTATCTAGTTCCACAGCAGTTTTGTGAAGGTCAAGGCGTGAATTGTCGGTGCCAGAGAGCGTCAGCATATCGTCAATCAGGCGGCTCATGCGTTTTCCCTCCAGGGCAATGGCAGCTGCGAATCGCTCAGAATCCTCCGTGGAGGCATTTTTCATGGCAGAAAGGCAGGACAGCATGACCGTCAGGGGAGAACGCAGCTCATGGGAGGCGGAAGCGATAAATTCTGTCTGTTTCCTGCGGCTTTCTATCAGGGGCAGAATCATACGCCAGGTAAAGAACCAGAAAAAAACGGCAAGAAAGAAAATGCCGGCAATATCTGCTCCGGCAAATAAAATCCGCTGTATGGTAATATTGTCCTGCAGTTCGTTTAAAGGGTGAAGGATGGCAATATTTAAGATTCCCCCATTTTTAGGAATCAGTATGACAGAAGCATAATAGGGGCTGCCATTGCTGGTAAATTCAAATTCCGCATGTGTCGAGAGCAAGGACTGTGGGGTAAAGGATTCCTCATAGATGCGGTGCTCGTTGCGTGCCTTTTCGCGGACCAGGTCAAAGACAGGCTCCTTGGAGGAAGGCTTCAGGTTTCCAAAAGCCAATAGTTCACCGTTATCGCGGATATCCATCTCAAAATGGGTGTCTGAATGGAACTGCGAGAGCCAGTTATGGGAGATGATGGATTGGCTTTCCAGATAACTGATTAACATATTGACATTTACCTGAAAGTCAGAAAAATAGCTCTCCCTGGATTCCGCTTCCTGAAAGGAAAGGCAGATAAACGACATAAAAACCAGGATGAAACCGCTTACCAGGGTACATAAGAGCGTCAGGCGGATATGGAGTTTTTTAAACATGCGGTACCTCCAGCTGGTAGCCAACGCCCCGGATAGTTTTCAGTTCCACGGAACTTTCCACGCTCCGTAGACGCCGGCGGACAAAATAAATGTAATTGTCTAAATTTCCCTCTTCAACTTCCGTATCGATTCCCCAGATTTTTGAGAGTATGGATGCCCTGGGAATGGTCTGCCGGGGATTGCGCAGAAAGAATTCCAGCAAATCGCCTTCCCTGGCGGAAAGGGAGCAGGAGAGATTTTTGCAGTACAGTTTTTTCTGTTCTGTATCATAGGACAGATCCCCATATTCGATGGGTTTGCTGCCCTCCCATTTGGATGGGCGCCTTAAGATACAGCGTATCCGTGCAAGAAGTTCCTCGAAATCAAACGGTTTTACCAGGTAATCATCTGCGCCGCAGTCAAGCCCGGTTATTTTGTCATTGAGGGCGCCTAAGGCGGTGACAAAGATAATGGGCGTGGAGATATTTTTCTCCCGGGTGATTTTTAAGACGGAAATGCCGTCCAGCTCGGGAAGCATACGGTCAAGCAGAATCAAATCGTGCGCCTGCTGTTCAATATAGTGCAGCCCCTCTTCGCCATCATGGCACACATCTGTCTCAAAATTATTGCGCTCCAACTGGAAACGGAGCGTTTCAGCAAGGGATTTATCATCTTCAATAATCAGAATTCGCATGGTTGTGACAGCCTTTCCTATGCGCACTGCGGCGCGTATAATATCTAACGGTATTATGCCATGAATTGCTGCGCAATCACATGGCTGCCTATGCGCGCTTCGGCGCGTATAATATTTGATAATATTATACCATGGTTATCTCTAATTAATCTCTAAAAAGTTATGGGGAATTTAGAGAATAGTTAGAGAATATTATGCTATCCTATTGTTGCGAACTATATTGGGAGGATGAAGGAGGATGTAAATATGAAATCTAAAAAGTGCAAAAGAGCGTTAGGGCTGCTGTTGGCAGCAATATTGATTTGCGCAGGCCTTATCGGATGCAGTAATGACGGCGCAGGAGAAAATGGGGAAGGGAGTGAAAGCAGCAGCAAAGGTAACCAGGGCAAAGAAGAGTCGGCGCGGGGACGTTTTCTGGAAGAAGAGTTGGATACAGGGGGAAAGTTCGACTATGTTCTTGATATGGGGAGGATGGAAGATGGAAGACTTCGCCTGGTTGCTCAGTCTGGTATAAACAGTTCAGTCTGGCAGTTGGCAGACGATGGCAAAAATTTGGATAAGGTATATGATTTTCCAGAAGAACTGCAGGCGTCTGCAAATGGCAGTATTAGTTGTGCTGCACTATCCCCGGATGGGCAGATAGTGTGCGAATTCACAGAATATGGAACAGATGATTACCATTCCGTGCTTTATCTGATTGATAAGGAAGGTAAGGCAAATAAGCTGCCTTTTGAACTTCCGGAATTAGAAGAAGGTAAAAACTGGGCAGAGGATGAGGAAATGTCAAATCAGGTAGAGGATTTGCAGTTTCCGGTAAATGACCAGGTGGTGCTGCAAGACAGAAATGGAACAGTTTTCCAGATAGACGCAGCGGATGGCAGCGTGAAACACGAGTATGAGATGGATTCGGCCATGTTTCCTTTTCATATGTTTGCCATGGGAAATACTCTGGTTCTACAATCGGGGGATCAGGTAATTCTCTACGATATGAAGACCGGGGAACAGAAACAAGCGGAGGAAACGCTGAGAAGCGAAGGAGCAAAGAGCGGCGGCTACAGAGAGATGGATACGCTGGATGGTGGGGAGAGTATCTATTGCCTTTCCGCGGGCGGTCTGTACTATTATAAATTTGGCGGCAGCATCATGGAACAGCTGATTGATGGAAGCATGAATACTCTGGGAACGCCGGATTTCTATCCGATGGCAATGGCGATGTTAGATGAGCAGAATCTTCTGGTAGCCGCCCATGGAGATTCTGGCACAGAAGGAATGGTATTATACAAGTATACATATTCTGCGGACGTTCCGCTCAAACCGGATAAGGAACTGAAAATTTATTCTCTTTATGATGATGAGACGATTCGTGAGATTATCAATCGTTTCCGCAAAGAACATTCGGATGTGAATGTGAATTACCAGGCAGCGCTTTCAGAGGATAATGGAATGACGGTTTCCGATGCCTTAAAGACATTGACAACGGAAATTATGGCAGGCAATGGACCGGATGTACTGCTGTTAGATGGTATGCCCATACAAACGTATATTGAGAAAGGTGTGCTGAAAGATTTGAGCCAGCTGTTAAAAGAGACCGGGGGCAGTTATTTTGAGAATATCACCAATGCCTATCAAGATGATCAGGGGCAGCTGTGCGCAGTTCCCTCAAGGTTTTTGATTCCGATGATTCAGGCGGGCAGCAAGTACTATTCGCCTGGGGAAGATTTTGATACTTTCATGGAGCGTAAAGATACCATGGTAAATATGCGTCCGCCAAATGTAGTGGGAAAGTTCTGGTATACCTGCGGAGCAGCCTGGCAGAAAGAAGATGGCACGTTGGATGAGGCAAAGGTTACAGAGTTTCTGGTTAAGCTGAAACACGGATACGGCCAATATGACAGCAGCATAGAGGGATACGACTACAACCGGGAGCCAATGGAAAGCATGCTCCTGTTTTATGGAGATTATGAGTTGCTGAATGGGAATTGGAATACGAATTTTGGCTTGTGCGGATATAAGGACTATGGATTTGAGGTGGCGATAAATGAGAAAGTGACAGACGGATGCGTAGATTTAATGCCAGGGCAGGCGGACCATGTATTTGTCCCTGCGATGGTGCTGGGTATCAGCAGCAAGAGTTCACAGCCTGAGTTAGCTGGGGAATTTGTCAAATATCTGCTCAGTCCCAATGCAGCGCAGGATATATTTACTCAATTCAGTGGCTTTCCAGTGGAAAAAGGAGCGTTTCGCAGTGCAATAGACGGACATAAGTATGAAAAAAATGAAAATAATATCACCTCTCAGCTTCACGATGGAGATGCTATTGAATATACCCAGGCGCCCACGCCAGAAGAGGAAATCACGAGGATGACGGAACTGGCGGAATCGCTGACGACCCCCTCCTTGCAGGATGACGTGATTAAGGAGGCTGTGGTTGAACAGGGGGTAAAGGTGCTGAAAGGAGAGCAAAGCCCAGAGGAGGGTGCAGTTGCCATCATCAAGAAAGTAAACATCTATCTGGCAGAGTAACGCGCAGTTTGTGCGAATGGACATGGAGCGTTTGAAAAGCTATATGTTCAAAGCCGTCTCTATTTAATCTCTAAAATTTTTATTTAAAATTAGAGATAGGTTAGAGAAACCTGTGTTATCGTATTTTTAGCCCAAAACGATAAAGGAGGACACAATATGAGGTACAGAAAATGGAGACGAGTGATAGGTATGCTGCTGGCAGCCTCATTGATTTGTGCAAGCCTTACAGGCTGCAGTAAAGACACTGCAGATGGAACTGGCAAGGATGGCGGCACAGGCGGCGGAGACGGTCAGGGAAATGGTACAGAGTCTGTCGGGGAACAGGCGATGGGGCGTTTCCTGGAAGAGGAATTGGACACAGGGGTGGTATTCGGCAATATTTATGATATGAAAAAACTGGAAGATGGAAGCCTGCGCATTGTCGGCACAGATGGAGATAATGGAAATTCTGCCGTCTGGGACTCAACAGACGGTGGCAAGACTTGGCAAAGTGCATTTGATTTGCCGGCAGAAATACAAAATCCTGAAAAAGGGTGGATGGATTATGCTGCGGTATCTCCGGGCGGGCAGGTAGTATGTGCATTCAATGAAAATGTGCCTGGCGGCATCCACCCAGTTCTTTATCTGCTGGATAAGGAAGGGAAGGCAGACAAGATGCCCTTTGAACTTCCGAAAAAGGAGGGAAAGGGCGGTTCCGTAGTAAGCAAGTCTGTTGAGGTGCCGGTGAGCGATACAGAGCAGCCAGAAGCAGGAGCAGAGGAACAGCCAGAAGCAGGAGCAGAGGGGCAGTCGGAAAGTGGAGGTTTTACAAATATCGTTACGGATCTGCAGTTTCCTGGCAATGAATGGGTTGTGCTGCAGGACGGCGCAGGGACGGTCTATCAGATAAATGTCCCGGATGGCAGCGTGAAATATACTTACGATCTTGACTCTGACACGAGCGTGTTTCAGATATATGCCGTGGGAAATACCCTGCTTGCACAGGACGAGACGCAGGTGCTCTGCTACGATATGCAGACCGGGGAACAAAAAGATTCTGAGGAGGCTTTGAACAGGGGCGGTTTGGAAAACGGTCTTTTCCATGCAGTCGATACGTTGGATGGCGGGGAGAGCGTCTACTGCCTTTCCGGAGGAGGTCTGTACCATTATAAATTTGGCGGCAGCGTGATGGAACAGCTGATAGATGGGAATATGAATTCTCTGGGAGCGCCAGCCTTTTACCCAATTGCATTGGCGATGATAGATGAGCAGAATCTTTTGGTGGCTGCCAATGATACAAATTCATCCTCCGCGACCGGGGTCTGTGTGCTTAAGTACGCTTATTCTGCGGACACGCCGGCGAAACCGGATAAAGAACTGAAAATGTATTCCCTCTATGACAATAAGGAAATCCGCCAGTCCATCAGCCGTTTCCAGAAAGAGCATACGGATGTGTATGTCAATTATCAGGCTGCGCTCTCTGAGGATAATGGAATGAATGTTTCCGATGCCTTAAAGACGCTGGCAACGGAAATCATGGCTGGCAATGGACCGGATGTGCTGCTTTTGGATGGAATGCCGGTGGAGACGTATATAGAAAAAGGCATCCTGAAAGATTTGAGCGCGCTGCTGAAAGAGAGCGGGGGCAGTTACTTTGAGAATATCATCAATGCCTACCAGGATGCGCAGGGGCAGATGTGCGCTGTTCCGGCAAGATTTATGATTCCTATGATTCAGGCTGGCAGCGCCTACTATTCACCAGGAGAAGATTTTAATGCATTTACGGAGCGCAAAGATACCATGGTGAATATGCTGCCGGGGACGGTGGTAGAAAAGTTCTGGTATACCTGCGGTGCAGCATGGCAGAAAGAAGATAAGACCTTAGACGAATCAAAGATTACAGAATTTCTGACCAAGCTGAAAAATGCATACGGTGAGTATGACAGCAGCCTGGAAGATGAGGCTGCAGGGGTAGGTGTGACGATAGAAGGCGCCGGTACAGAAGTAGTGAAGGATGTATATTTTACTCAGGGAAACCTTGAGTTGGCATTTGGAAAAATCAACACGAATTTCGGGCTGTATAGAGATATGGATTACGGAATGCAGCAGGCAGTAAATAAAAAACTGGAAAATGGCAATATGGATTTAATGCCAGGGCAGGCGGACCATGTATTTGTCCCTACGATGGTGATGGGCATCAGCAGCAAGAGCGCACAGCCGGACCTGGCAGAGGAATTTGTCAAATACCTGTTCTCCCAGGAGGCACAGAAGATTTCGCAATTCAGCGGTTTTCCGGTGGAGAAAGAATCATTCCGGAGCGTGATAGACGGACATGAGTATGAAGGGCAGGAAAATCTTGTCGGCGTTAGTGGCTTGGATATGGACGAGATACTTGATTTTGCCATGGAACCCACGCCGGAAGAGGAGATTACGAAGCTGACGGAGCTTGCGGAATCGCTGACGACCCCATCCTTGCAGGATGACGTGATTAAGGAAGCGGTCGTGGAACAGGGCGAAAAGGTATTGAAAGGAGAACTGAGTCCTGAGGAGGGCGCGGCTGCCATCATGCAGAAAGTAAATATTTATCTGGCGGAGTAGCAGCGCTGTTGGTGTGTATGGACAGGGAAGGTTTGAAACGTTATCGTATTTCTAGCTTGCGAACGTTATAGGAGGATAAAAAATGAAATATGGAAAATGGAAGAGGGCGCTAGGAACGCTGCTGGCAGCAATATTGATTTGTGTAAGCTTTGCCGGGTGCAGCAAGGGCGGAGATGGCAAGGATAGCAGCGGAGATAATCAGGGAAAGGAGACACAGCCTGCCGGGGAGCAGGCGGTGGGGCGTTTCCTGGAAGAGGAATTGGATACAGGAATTGTATTCGGCAAAATTTACGATGTGAGAAAACTGGAGGATGGCAGCCTGCGTATTGTCGGCGCGGATAGAGATAATGGGAATGCTGGCGTCTGGGAGTCGTCAGACGCTGGAAAAACCTGGAAGAACATATATAATTTGCCGGCGGAAGTACAGAGTTCTTCCTATCTGCATCTGGCTGCACTATCTCCCAGCGGGCAGATAGTATGTGCAGTCGATAAATATATATCTGGCGAGCCCCATTCGGTTCTTTATCTTGTAGATAAGGAGGGAAAGGCAAATGAGATGAGCTTTGAACTTCCGGAAATGGAGGGCGAGGGTGGTCCAACAGTAAGCAAGCCTATGGAAGAGAGAAACATCGTTTTAGATTTGCAGTTTCCAGGAGACAATTGGGTTATGCTGGAGGACATTTATGGGAAAGTTTATCAGATTAATTCCTCGGACAGCAGCGTGAAATATACCTATGATTTTACTGTGGGCGAGATGGCAGCTGGATTTCCGATGTATGCTGTGGGAGATACCTTGCTTAAACAGGATGGGACACAAGTTCTTTGTTATGATATGCAGACCGGGGAACAGGAGTCTTCCGAGGAAGTTTTGGGGCAAAATGATTTGCAAAACGGTTTTTTCAGCGCAATTGATACTCTGGATGGCGGAGAAAGTATCTATTGCCTTTCTAAAGGAGGGGTGTATTATTATAAATTTGGCGGAAGTGTGATGGAACAGCTGATAGATGGGAGCATGAATTCTCTGGGAGTTCCGTCCTCTGCCCTTACGGCGTTGGCGATGATAGATGAGCGGAATCTTCTGGTGGCTGCTGAAAGTAAAGATTCATCCTCCGAGACCAGAGCCTGTATATTAAAGTACACTTATTCTGCGGATACCCCAGCAAAACTGGAAAAGGAACTGAAAGTGTTTTCCCTCTATGATAATTCGGAAATTCGCCAGTCCATCAGCCTTTTTAAGAAAGAGCATACAGATGTGCAGGTCAATTATCAGGTGGCGTTGTCTGAGGATAATGGAATGAATGTATCCGATGTCCTAAAGGCGCTGACAACGGAGATCATGGCAGGCAATGGGCCGGATTTACTGATTTTGGATGGAATGCCGGTGGAGACCTATATAGAAAAAGGTGTTCTCAAAGATCTGAGCGCCCTGCTGAAAGAAAGTGGCGGCAATTATTTTGAGAACATTCTCAATACTTATCAAGATGCACAGGGGCAGATGTGCGCAGTTCCGGCAAGGTTTTGGATACCCATGATTCAGGCGGGCAGCAAATATTTTGAGCCGGGTGAAGATTTTAATGCATTTATGGAGCGCAAAGATACCATGGTGAATATGGATCCGAAGATGGTGGTGGAAAAATTTTGGTATACCTGCGGCGCAGCATGGCAGAAGGAGGACAAGACTTTAGATGAATCAAAGATTACAGAATTTCTGACCAAGCTGAAAAATGCATACGGCGAATATGACCCTAACGTAGAAAGTGATAATAGCATGACCATGACGCTGGAAGGAGGCGGCATGACAGAACTAACGAATAAGAGTTTTTTTGTAGGAAACATTAAGTTGCTATCTGGAGACTGGAACACGAATTTCGGCTTGTATGGAGAACTATATTATGGGATACAGGAGATGGTAAATGAAGCCCTGGAAAATGGCAATATCGATTTGATGCCGGGGCAGGCGGATCATGTATTTGTCCCCGCAATGGTGCTGGGCATCAGCAGCAGGAGCGCACAGCCGGAACTGGCAGAAGCGTTTGTGAAGTACCTGTTTTCCCAGGAGGCACAGCAGATTTTGCAATACGGAGGCTTCCCGGTGGAGAAAGAATCCTTCCGCAGTGCGATAGATGGACATCAGTATGGAGACCCGGATAGGGATATGGGCGGTGGTTTTTCGGATTCTAATGGGAGAGAATACTTGTATTCCCATAAGCCTACGCCCGAAGAGGAAATAACGAGGATGACGGAGCTTGCGGAATCGCTGGAGACTCGCGCTTTACAGGATGACGTGATTAAGGAAGTGGTCATGGAACAGGGAGAAAAGGTCTTAAAAGGAGAACTGAGTCCTGAGGAGGCAACGGGTGCCATCATACAAAAGGTAAATATTTACCTGGTGGAATAAATAGGAAGATACGGCAGTGTGTTGTATGCAAAGAAATTTCATGAAAAGAACAGGTAGGTTGTGCGGAGGATGAGAAAGAAATTTTCAGGGAAAAGGAAAAGCCGAAAAAATAATAAGCATAAAAATATGCGGGGATTCCTGTGGATATTGCCAAGTTTCCTGGGAGTCATGGTATTCTATCTCCTGCCTTATGCAGATGTTGTCCGCCGCTCCTTTTTAGGGGCGGTTGACAACCGATTTGTAGGGATCGACAATTACAAGACAGTGTTGGGGAATACGGCGTTTCAGCTTGCCGTGAAAAATACGCTGCTGTTTACTTTGCTCTGTATCCCGGTATTAATTATCGTTGCGCTTTTTTGCGCAGTAACATTGTATAAGAGTAAATATGGCGGAATCATTAAAAGTGCATTTTTGATGCCGATGGCGCTGCCCGCAGTTTCGGTAGCGTTGGTGTGGCGGCTTCTCTTCCACTCCCAGGGACTTTTGAACCATTGGCTCAGCAATCTGAACATTGCCGGCAATGACTGGATGAATAATGGGAGCGCATTCTGGATTTTATTTGTCAGCTATATCTGGAAAAACCTTGGCTATGATATTGTTCTTTGGATGGCGGGGCTTGCCGGCATATCCTCGAACATCTACGAGGCGGCAAGGGTGGATGGTGCCGGGGAACGGCAGTGTTTTTTCTATATTACGCTGCCGAATCTCAAATCATCACTCTATACCATCACGGTTTTGTCTTTTCTCAATTCTTTTAAGGTGTTTCGGGAGGCATACCTGGTTGCCGGCGATTATCCACACGAGAGTATTTATATGATGCAGCATTTGTTCAATAACTGGTTCCGCCAATTTTCTTTTGACAAGATGGCAGCGGCGGCAGTATTGGAAAGCGTGGTACTTCTAACATTGATTATGCTTTTGCAGAGGGCATGGGACAATAAGGCATGACAAAAGAAAGGAACATGTCAGTTATGAAGAGATATTTCAAACAACGCAACATAAAAATCAGAGGCAAACGGGCAGTTTTCCATCCGGGGCGTACATTATTGTGGCTGTCGCTGACAATATTGGCAGTCATAGTGCTGTACCCCATTGTGTTTCTGATTTCAGGTTCGCTGATGGGAAATGATGAGTTGGCAAATTATCTGGGCGCAGTGTTTTTAGGAAAAAGTGGATATGCAGACTTTCCTCCTTTGCCCATGTTTCCAACCCTGCGGCATTATGTGGAATTGTTTCTGGATTCGCCGGAATTCTTCGTGATGTTCTGGAATTCTGTGAAGATTACATTTGGCGTCCTCATTGGGCAGTTTATCGTGGGGACGATGGCAGCGTGGGGATTTGCCAAGTATGATTTTCCCTGGAAAAAGGGATTTTTCTTACTTTATATGATATTGATGCTGCTGCCTTTCCAGGTGCTGATGCTTTCAGATTACCTGGTACTGGACTTTCTCAGGCTTACAGACAGCCTGTGGGGCATCATACTTCCGGGCGTGTTTTCTACGTTTCCAGTGTTTATTATGTACCGCTTTTTTGCGGAGATACCAGATAGCCTGATTGAATCCGCCAAACTGGATGGGGCCAAAGACTGGCAGCTGTTTTTATACCTTGCGCTGCCGATTGGCTCATCCGGGATTATTGCCTGTATGGTATTGGGATTTCTGGAATACTGGAGCCTGATTGAACAGCCAATGACATTTCTGAAAGATAAGAGTTTATTTCCCTTGTCCATCTTCCTGCCGGATATCACAAGCGTGGACAAATCAGGCATGGCGTTTGCGGCATCTGTGGTCACATTTCTACCGGCAGTATTGGTGTTTCTGGGAGGGCAGGATTATCTGGAACAGGGAATTATGGCGGGTGCGGTAAAAGAATAGAAAGGAATTGCATATGAACAGGAAGAAAGTAATCAAACTATTCGGAGGTTTTCTGGCAGTGATGCTCATCTTTACTATCTTGTCAAGGGCGGTGAGCGGAGCTTCCATGGCGCGCGTTGATACGGTAAAAATAACAACGGGGACGATTGAGCATAAAGTAAGGGCAAGCGGCAGGGTAGAGGCTGGGCAGGAGGCTGCCGTATACACAGAGAGCGGTCAGCGGGTAAAAGAAATCTGTGTGCGGGAGGGACAGACTGTAGAAGCCGGGGAAGTACTGTTTCGGCTGGATATGGAGGAATTGGAGGAACAGATTCTGGCAGCGCAGCAGGAGTTGGAGAAGACGAAGCTGCAGAACCAGGATGTAGCCAATGCCAAAGCTTTTGAACAAAGCAACCGTCAGACCGCCAGGCAGCGCGCACAGGAGGATTACAACCAGGCGGTATCTCAGGGTGATTCAGCGGTGGCGGAAGCTAAGAGGGTCTGGGACGAAGCGGAGCAGGCATTGCAGGATTATATCAACAGCAGCGCAGCAGCAGATAATGGCGGTGAAGCAGCCGGGGACCTGGGAGAGGATGAACAGCCCAAGGGGCAAGGACCAAGGAAAGAGGAGGGCACAGACACTGAGAAAGAGGAGGGGCAAGAAGAACCCGCAACTGACGGTTCTTCCCAGCAAGGGCAAGATTCCTCGGCAGATAAAGATTCACCTGTGCAGGGGACAGATACCCCGCAAGATGGAGGAACGTTTAAGCAGGGAGAGGATAATCCAGCGGAAGGAGGCTCGCCTAACCCAGGAAATCAAGGGACGCAAGGCAATGGCACGGCAGACAGGGAAGCCGAAAAGGAGGCTCTTGAACAGGCGGCAGCGGAAGCCAAGGCTGCTTATGATGCGGCTGTCTCTTCGAGGACAGACAGTGTCCGTTCTGCGGTGAGGGCGTTAGAAGATGCAGCAAAGCCTCAGAGTGCAGAGGACAGTACGCAGAAACAAAATGAGATTACAAGGCAGCAGCAGGATTTGGCATTAAACAAACTTCTTGCCCTGCAGACTGCACAGGGGGAGGTCAAAGCATCCGTCAGCGGCGTAATCAAACAGATTTTGGTGAGTACTGGAGATTTTACTTCGGATGGCGCAGCCATGAGGATGGAGGATACCTCCAAGGGCGGCAGAATCGTGCTGTCTGTGGATAAATCCAATGAGAAATATGTCGGTAAAGGAAGTCCCGTAAAGCTAAAAGCTTTCGGCAGCAAAGATGTTATCACAGATTATGCAATTTCCAATATAACAGCGAATGAGCAAGATGGCAATTTGCTGGATTTAACCATTGATTTGCCCAAGGGAGCTCTGGAGCCGGGGATTATGGTAGATGCCGAGATTGTCCCCAAGTCAGAGAGTTATTCCTCGGTTGTTCCCTTACAGGCGCTGCATGAAGAACAAAATGGATATTATGTGCTGGTACTGCAGGAAGAGCAAGGGGTACTTGGAACGCAGCTGGTGGCGAGACGCCTGAATGTGGAGGTTCTGGATAAAAATGATAAGGATGCGGCATTGGACGAAGGATTGCTGACAAGAGACCAGGAGATTATCAGCAGCTCCAGCAGGATGATTCAGGATGGCAGCAGGGTCAGGAGGATAGAGCGATGAAGAAGAAAATATATGTGAAATATATCATAGCCGCAGCCGCGGCAAGCGTGGGGCTTTTCCTGTTCTATCTGTCTGCTGTTTCCTGGGGGCAGCTGCTCCTGGCAAAAGACCGGGTAATGTTTTATCTGGAGCAGCCCCTGAGCGTACAGGATGCCGAAGAGGCAGAAAAAAAGAGCCAGGAGGAAAAGCAGATGGGCAGTGAGCAGGAGGACGGTACAGAGGGGATGCCGGAATTCTGTATTTGGGGGCAGAAAGACGAGGTGGAGATTACAAATAATAATTTATGCAGAAGCGCTCAGGCAGATGCGGTATTGATGTGCGGCAACCCGGAATTGCTGTTTGAGGACTGCCTCCTGCCTGGCAGGAAAGACACGCAGGGATGTTTGCTGGATGAAAATACGGCATGGGAATTATTCGGAAGCAGTGAAGTAGTCGGCAAGGAGATATCCTATGAGGGAAAGTCCTATGTAATAAGAGAGGTACTTTCAAGAAACGAAAGGATTTTTGCATTTCAGGCCAGCAGCCCAGGAGGAAGCGGGGAGTTGGAGGGAAGTCAGCCAGAAAATGAGGCAGCTGGCGGGGAACAGCATGGCGGGGACATTGTTTTAAACAGGATTACCATGCAAAAGCCAGAAGAAAAGTCCTTGCAGGATTTGCAAAATTTGTGGGGCAATAAATATGGCATATCTGTGACAATCCTCGATTTGCAGCTGCTTCGGGGAATTGGCGGGCTCTGTGTGCTGCTTGTTCCGCTGACATCATGCCTTTGTTTTCTGTGGTATCTCTTCTGTCTATACCGGCAACAGTCACAGCTTGTCTGGAAGGCTGCGGTGGCAGCGTTGGGTCTGGTGCTGGCAGTTTGTTTTTTTATCCTTTTAAAGAATCAGATAAATATTCCCGATGATTATATTCCCACGCGCTGGTCACAGTTTTCTTTTTGGCAGAATCTGTGGCTCCAGAAGCAGGAGGCGGTAAAGCTGCTGATACAGATGCCCAAAACAGATTTGGATTACGGCTGGGTGAAGATGTTCGGGCGAACCTTGGGCTGTGGGATTTTTGCAGAAATATTTATGCTTTTTGGTATTGCTTACATTCGTTTTTACGTTTGTAAGCAGTATGTTACAGTTCATCATTAAAAATATTATTTCATATTTTACGCAGTTGTGCTGACAAATAAAAAATTTTTGCATTGACATTATTTTCATAATGGTATACAATTTCCCCAAGACAAATAAAAAATATTAGCGGTAAATAAAAATAGAATTTAAAGAATGAATTTTATTTCCAATATGTGGAAAAAAGTTACACCAATAATATTTATCAATTGCTTAGGAGGTATACTTATGAGAAAATCTCTTGCCCTAAAAATACTTCTGCGTTCCCCGGTTAAAACAATACTGACGTTTCTGCTGATAGCGGCAGCTTCGTTTGCCTTGTTTTCCCGGGTGACGGATTATGCCATCGTTAACCGTGAGTCCGCGAAAGCGGAGAGTTTCTATTATGGCGTTGCAGGGCTGGATAACAGTACGCCGCCGATGGGAGCTTATTTTCCAGACCCGAAACCTTGGCCGGCAGAGGAGCAGATAGAAGAATTTACTTCTCTGCCTGGCATTACGCTGGTGGATACAAGGTATATGACGGATGGGCTGGTGGAGGATTATAAGCGCATCATAGACCCGGATGCCTCATCATCAAGAGAATTTGTGATAGAAGGCACTTATGAGGGATATGATGAATATGGGGAGGAGCCATACATCAGGAGATATCTGAACTTTAATGACGTTACCGTATATGCGGGCGAGGTAAATCTTGACCCTGGTATGCCGATGAAAATAATGGTTAATCTTGCAGAAGAAATGCTCTCGTATTATAAACAGCCATTTTCCCAGGATTTTTTTGATGAATTGGAGCAAGGAAGCAGATATCTTGTTGTTGGCTATTACAGTGTAAAAACTGGAACTGCTTTTGAACTGGATTTATACAGTTATACTGCAGAACAGAGCATTCATCTGATAGACGGGCTGGAGGACGGTTATCTGGAAACGGAGGAGTTCTCCTGGTATAAAGGAGACATTGAGGCGACGAATCAGAGCAAAATGACCTATGATATTGTCTATACCTCGGATATGCGCGCTATCCCCTATGTAAATGAGCGCAAGCTGATAGTTTCTGAGGGACGCCCCTTGACAAAGGATGATACAGACGTCTGTGTCGTGAGTGAGCTTTTTCTGGAAACGTATGGTCTGTCCATCGGCGATAAGATTCACATAAAACTTGGCGACAGGCTGTTATCTGGAATGCAGGGGCTGTCCAGCACACGACCGCGAAGTGCAGAGCAGATGTCAGAATTTCCAACTTCTGTGGAACTTGAAATTATCGGCGCTTATCGTTTTACCAATGAGTGGGACGAACGGATAATGGATTACAGCTGGAGTTATGGCGTGGCGGTGGTTTTTGTGCCATCTTCGCTTCTGCCAGTGGAAGTTCCAGAGGACCATGAAACCCAAATGGGAGATTTTAGCGTCTTTGTTGAAGACCCTCATGATATACAGGCGTTTCGTGCGGCAGCGGAATCCGTGGCAGCAAAAATGGGTCTTGGGCTGCGTTTCTCAGACGGCGGCTGGTCAGGCATGAAAGAAAATTTCCAGACAGGCTCGCTGGCATCGTTTCTGACGACTTTGCTGTATGTGCTGGGGGCAGCGCTGGCACTGCTGCTTGCGGTTCACCTTTATATTAGCAGGAATAGAAAATCGTATGCGATTATGAGGACATTGGGAGTCCCAAGTAAAATGACAGGGAGGGCGCTTGCGCTGCCCTTTGGCTTCTTATCGGTGTTTGCGGTATTGGCGGGCGGGTTGGCTGGTTTGTTCTACGCCTCCTATACGGCAGCTAAAACGCTTGCAGGCATGTCAGGCAGCAGCGCTCCCGAAGGGTATGTCTATGTCCTTAATTCGGCGATTCCGGTTGGCGTGGTAATATTCTGCCTGGTTTTGGAACTGTTATATATCTTTCTTGTGACATTCTTTTTCCAGCAGAAAATGAAGAAAACATCCCCGCTGGAATTGCTGCAGGAGGGCATGGGAGGTACAGGAACGGCAAAAGGGGCAGGGATTTTGTGGAATCCTTATGTAAGAGCGCGGGCAAAGCATGAGCCAGATATTGAAGATACGTCTTCTGTTCCTGACAAACTTGACATTGCCAGGCTTACTTTGGCCAATGAAAACCCTATGCATGGAAAATACAGCGCTCTGCGGCAGACAAGTGCGTATATCCTGCGCCATATGCGGCGGGGCATGGGAAAGACTGCGGTATCTCTGGTGCTTGCCGTTGTACTGGCTGCCGGAGTAGGGACGTTTGTGCTGGGCAAGCTTGCGTATCAGGATGCCTGCCGTGAAATGGAGGTAAAAGGCAGGGCAATGGAGTTTTCCTCTGCTAACCTTGTGGAATTGTCCAAATCCAGTTTGGTGAAAGATATTTATTATTATGGTAATTCCAGTGTGCGTGTGAATGGCGTAGGAGTTTTAGCTCCTATTACATTTACCAATGACTTTGACCAATATCTGGCTTGTGATTATACGGTTGCCTATGCCGAGGGGTATGACGCTTCCATCTTTGAAGGCACGGGCACGGTGTGCCTGGTGGGGCAGACGCTGGCAGAGAGGATGAATATCCGTGCGGGTGATGATATAACCTTGATGTCGGAATCCTTGTATTCTTTCATGCCGCAGGTATATAAAGCGGAGGAACTGGAGGCTGCGATTGAGCGGGCAGGAATTATGTTTAAAGTGGCGGGGATTCTGGAGTCTGGAAATGCAGATGCAGACGCTGGTATTTTTGCAGCCGTAAACAGCGGGGCGGAGATGCTTTTTAGCAGCTTTCCGTTTCCGGTGGGCTACTGCGAATTCACGCTGGCGGATAATACCAAGATACTGGAGATGGACAACTTGTTGGAAGAATTGAAGACAGGGAGCATACAGTATTCGCCGGCTGCTTATTACCACATTGATACGGATTTGCTGGAGAACACGAAGCGTATCCGGAATTTGCTGGTATCGCTGTTTCCCATTGCTGTGGCGGCAGCTGTCCTGATTGGGCTGTTCGGGCCGGGGCTGCTCATCCTGCAGTCGGCACAGGAAGCGGCATTTCTGCGGATTCTCGGTGTGACAAAGAAACGTGCCAGATGTATGCTGATATTTGAACAGATACTTCTGTGCCTTGCCGGAATTGCCCTTGCGGCAGGGGTTCTTGCTTTGTTCAGCCCAGAGTGGTTTATGAGGAGCACACAGACGCTTGCTTTTTGCTGGTCGCTCTATTTTCTGGGAGGATTCTGCGGGGCGTTTGTGGCGGCAGTGCAGGTGACAAGGTATAAGCTGCTGGAACTTTTGCAGGTAAAAGAATAGAGAGCCTTATAGTGTAGATGAAAGTTGGTTTATATGCCATTAGTTTTAGGAGGTATACAATATGAGAAAATCCCTTGCCCTGAAAACACTTCTGCGTTCTCCATTAAAGACCATGCTGACATTCCTGCTGATAGCGGCAGCTTCGTTTGCCTTGTTTTCCCGGGTTACGGATTATGCCATCGTAAACCGGGAGTCGGCAAAGGCGGAGAGCTTCTATTATGGCGTTGCGGCCCTGAATAACGGTGTGCCGCCTATGGGCGGTTATTACTTTGAACCAAAACCTTGGCCGACGGAGGAGCAGATAGAAGAATTTACTTCGCTGCCCGGCATTACGCTGGTAGATACGAGGTATATGACGGATGGGCTGGTGGAGGATTATAAGCGTGTGATAGACCCGGACTCCCCTATAGAAGAAGGGGAATTTGTGCTGGAGGGTACTTATGAGGGTTTTGAGGAGTATGATTCCGGCGCTATGTATTTATTATTTCGTGATATTACGACATATGCCGGCGAAATTAAGTTTGATGAGGACAGACCGTTAAAAATAAGAGCCAATGCAGAATGGGATTTTGAAGATTTCTGGAGCAAGCAGTACCCTAGGGAGTTTTTTGAGGGAATTAAGGAAGGAAGCAGATGTCTCGTTCTGGGTACATACAGCGAACAGTCAGGAAGCGCTTTTGTTTTGGGTACATACAACGTATACTGGGATGGGCAGACGGACCTTCTGCGTGTAGTAGACGGACTGGGTGATGATTATCTGGAGACCGAGGAGTTTGCCTGGTATAAAGAGAAGATTGAGGCAAGGAACCAGAGCACATCGTCCTATGATATTGTGTATACTTTGGATATGCGCGCAATCCCTTATGTAAATGAGCGCAGGATTGTAGTTGCCAAGGGGCGTCCCCTGACAGCAGGGGATACGGATGCCTGTGTCGTAAGTGAGCTTTTTCTGGAAACGTATGGTTTGTCCATTGGCGATAAGATTCACATAGAGTTTGGCGACAGATTGCTGCGAGGACGACAGGGATGTTTGGGCACACGGTATCGGACGGCAGACGAGATGTCAGATTTTGTCGCTTCTGCAGAACTCGAAATCATTGGTGCGTACCGGTTTACGAATGATGGCAATGAACGGTTTAATGACGCCGAGTGGAGCTATGGTCCGGCTACAGTCTTTGTGCCGTCCGTGCTTTTGCCGGTGGAAGTGCCGGAAGACCACGAAATTGAGATGGGAGATTTCAGTGTATTTATTGAAAATCCTCGTGACATACAAGCGTTTCGGGAGGCAGCGGAAACCTGGGCAGCAGATATGGACCTGGGCTTACGATTCTCAGATGGGGGCTGGTTTGCCATGAAGAATAACTTCGAGACGGGGTCGCTGGCATCCTTTTTGACGACCTTGCTGTATGTGCTGGGGGCGGCGTTGGCGCTATTGCTTGCCGTGTACCTTTACGTTGGCAGGAATAAGAATGCATATGCCATTATGCGGACATTGGGAGTTCCCGGCAAAAAGGCGGGTGGGTCGCTTGTACTGCCTTTTGGTATCCTGGCATTGTTTGCGATGGTGGTTGGCGGTATGGCAGGGCTCTTCTATGCCTCCTATACGGCAGCTCGGACACTTGCCGGAATGTCAGGCAGCAGCGCGCCGGAGGGTTATGTCTATGTACTCAATGCCTCGATTCCAGTAGGTGCGGTACTGCTCTGTCTGGTTCTGGAACTTTTATTTATCTCCTTTGTGGCGTTGCTTTTCCTACAGAAGATGAAGAAAACGTCTCCATTGGAATTGCTGCAGGAGGGCGCGGGAAGTGCAAGCGCGGCAGGGAATGGAGGATTTTCGTGGAATCCTTATATGACGAAAAAGCATGTGCTGAAAATTGCGGGTACCTCTCCTGTTCCTGATGGATTTGAAATTGGGAGGCTTTCGGCTGCACTGGACAGTCCCGATGTAAAAACTGGGGCAAAAGAGCGTACACCTGGGAAATACAATGCGCTGTGGCAGGTAAGTGCATATATCCTGCGCCATATGCAGCGCGGAATTGGGAAAACGGTGGTATCTCTTGTGCTTACCGCTGTACTGGCTGCCGGGATTGGCATGTTTGTGCTGGCAAAGCTCACGTATCAGGAGGCTTACCATGAGCTTGACGTAAAAGGCAGGGCAATCGGGTTTTCCACATCTGCTATTAAGGAATTGTCTAAGTCCGATTTAATAAAAGATATTTATTGCTATAGTACTTCCAGTGTGCGGGTGAATGGTGTTGGCGTTTTAAGCCCTATCACGTTTACGAATGACTTCGACCATTATCTGGCCAGGGATTACACAGTCACCTATGCCGAGGGATACGACATATCTGTCTTTGAAGGCACGGGCACTGTATGCATGGTGGGACAGACGCTTGCAGAAACTCTGGGCATCCGTCCGGGCGATGATATAACCCTGATGTCGGAGGCGCTATATTCTTTCATGCCGCAGGTGTATGAAGAGGAGGAACTTGAATTTGCAATTGAGCGGGCGGGAATTGTTTTTAAAGTGATTGGTATTCTGGAATCTGAGGATGCAGATGCAAACGCTTGCATTTTTGCACCAGTAAATGATGGAGCGGAAAGTCTCTATAGCAGTGCGCCTTTCCCTGTGGGCTACTGTGAATTCACACTGGCAGACAATAGAAAACTTATGGAGCTGGACAGTTTGCTGGAAGAAGAAAAAAACGGCAGCATAGCGTATTCGCCAGATGCGTCTTACCACATTGATTCGGAACTGTTGGAGAACACGAAACGTATATGGGATTTGCTGGTATCGCTGTTCCCCATTGCCGTGGCGGCGGCAGTGCTGATTGGGGTGTTCGGACCGGGGCTTATCATTATGCAGTCGGTACAGGAGGCGGCATTCCTGCGGATTCTCGGCGTTACGAAAAAGCGTGCCAGGTGTATGCTGGTGCTTGAACAGGTTGTCCTGTGCATGGTGGGAATTGCCCTCGTGGCAGCGGTTCTTGCCTTATTCCGTCCAGGACAGTTTATGAGGAGCACACAGACGCTTGCTTTTTGTTGGTCGCTTTATTTTCTGGGAGGTCTCTGTGGAGCGTTTGTGGCGGCAGTGCAGGTGACAAGGTATAAGCTGCTGGAACTTCTGCAGGTGAAAGAGTAGCAGAACGCTATTGACGGAACCAGCATTTAAGTATAAAATAAATTTAATAAAAATAGAAAAAATTAATAGCAAATAGATTCATAAATTTGGATGGCACAACGGAAATTAAGTTTCTTAATGCAAAGAACTTGATTTCCGTTATGCTGGGAAAAGGGAGAATTAGAAATGGCAACGAAAAAAGCAAAACATTTAACAGGCAGTGAAGAAGATTTGATGGAAATGTTTTGGGAAAGTAAGGAACCCCTGACGAGTGTGCAAATTTTAGATATTTCTGCTGACCGCTCCTGGAATGGGAACTATGTACATATCATGCTGCGTTCGCTGTTAAAGAAAGGCATGATAAAGGTATGTGGTACGGTGCAGTGCGGCACGCAGTATGCAAGACAGTTTATCCCTGCAGTTACCAAAGAACAGTATGCAGCTAAGCTTGTGATGTCTAAGGGAATCGCGGGCAGTTCCATTGCAGCGGTTACGGTGGCAATGGTCAGTGAGGCAAATGAAGCGGATGGGGAAGGTCTGGTGAAGCAGTTAGAGGAAATCATAGAGGAACTGAAAAATAAAGGAACAAAGGAGCAATAAGTATGCAGATTACGCTTTTTTCGTTATTTATGTCTGTGATTTGGAGCAGCGTACTGGCGGCATTTAACTATTTCTGCCGAAAAAAGCATTATTTTATCAGACAGCTGGGGATTACAAACATATTATTTCTCTATCTGTTTTCCATTGTCCGTATGCTCGTCCCCTACAAATTTTCCTTTACCAGGGTAATACCTTCCAAGGGGGCATTCAGCGATTTATGCAGGGGCGCTTACACCAATAACATAGGGACAGCCCAGATATCGCCCTTATCAATGCTTGCCATTGTCTGGACGGTTGTGTCAGCGGCGCTGCTTGTACGTTTTTTGGTTCAATACCTGAAAGCCATGCATGAATTTTCGGCGTGCCGTATCCGTGAGGACGAACAATGCCGGCGGGTATTCCAACGAGTGCTGAATCATAGTTCCAAACGGCTGAAGGTTAGGATTAGGGACAACGCCTGTATCAATATTCCTATGGGTGTTGGCGTTTTTCGAAAATCTATTATTTTGCCGGAAGAAACGTATACGGATTCGGAGTTATATTATATCCTGCGGCATGAGTATACGCATTTCCTGAACAGGGATTTGGTCTTGAAGATTTTAATACATATTTACTGGTGCATATTCTGGTGGAATCCAGCAATTTATCTGTTAAAAAGGGATTTTGCGCAGATACTGGAAATAAAATGCGATTTAGATGTCACTGAAAATATGGCAAATCAGGAGAAAGTCGGGTACCTGACAACGATTGTGACATTGCTGAAAAAGGCAGAAATTAAAAGGGAGCAGAGAACGTTTTATGGAACGACGGCCCTGGTTGCCAAAAACTATGAATCAGAAATCATTGAGCGGTTTAAGATTGTATCTGCCAGCTATGGGTTAAAAAGACGGAATCTCGTATTTACAGGCTCTTGGTTCTTGGTGTTCGGAATGCTGGTTATTTTATCGTATTCATTTGTTATCCAGCCAGACTATGGAACGGCGGAAGATGGGAGCGCTGCAGGGAAGCAGGCGGTGGACAGGCCCTATTATATAGAATGCATTGACGACAAGTATTACGTGCATTTTGGTGAGGAATAATGAAACGGAGGAGGAAGTTTTGAGAGGAAAAGGTTCTTGGATTATTATAATGGTGATGCTGATAGGCCTTGTCATAGGCACAGTCATAGGCAGTTACTGCAGTGGGATATCTGCACTGAGCTGGCTGGACTATGGGAAAGTGTTCGGGATTACCAGCCCCATGGTGCTGGATTTGGGCGTCTTTGTGCTGACGCTGGGGCTGACAATTAAAATCAATATTGCAAGTATTATTGGAATTATCATATCGTTTTTACTCTACAAATTGTTAGTGAGATAGCAGGAGATAATGGCAATATTTGGCAGGAAGCGGCAGAGTGTAGGCTCTGTCGTTATTTTTCTGCAAAGAAAACGCATGAATAAATTGAAATGTTTCAGAGAATATGTTAAAATATTTGAAAAGTGATGAAAATTTGGACGAAATGTCACTGTGGGGTGTGGTTTGAGAGAGCTAAAGGAGGAGAAGGAATGCTTAAAGATTGGAACCGGTTAGAGAAACCGGAGGCAGAGGAACTGGATGAACGGCTGGAAGCAGCGAAGGAGAAGCTGAATGTCCTGCAGATGCAGGTTAAGGACCGCAAGCTTCCGGTGCTGGTATTGTTTGAAGGCTGGGGAACTGCGGGGAAGGGTAGTACGCTTGGCAAGATTATCACGAACATCGATCCCAGGTTCTTTAAGGTTGCCACCATGGATATTCCCACAGAAGAAGAACGGCGCAAGCCGTTTTTGTACCGTCATTTTATAAAGATACCGGAAGCGGGCAAATTCAGTTTTCTGGATTCCGGCTGGATGGATGAAGTAACCAGGGAATGTCTGCATGGGGCTCTGAAAGACAAAGAATATAAGAAGCGGATTGACAGCGTAAAGCGTTTTGAACGCCAGCTGACAGATAATGGCTATCTTGTGATGAAATTTTTCTTCCATATCAGCAAAAAGGAGCAGAAGAGCCGGATTAAGATGTTGGAGAAAGACCCCAGCACGAGATGGCGGGTAAGCAACAACGATGTGTGGCAGAATGAGCATTACGATAAATGCCTTAAAGTATATGACCAGTATCTGGACGACACGAATGTCTCTACATCTCCTTGGTATATTGTGGATGCCCAGAGCAGGAAATGGGCGCAGCTGCAGGTGCTTGAGACGTTGACGAGCGGGATTGAGACGGCGCTGCAGAACAGTACGCTTGCTGTACCGCTTCTGCAGAATGTATTTCCGCTGGAGAAGGTTCCCAAGCTCAGCGAGATTCCTTTGGATAAGACGATTGCAGACGATGTATATAAGCGTGAACTGCAGGAACTGCAGGATAAATTGCGGAGGCTGCATAATGAGATTTACCGCAAGAAGATTCCGGTTATCATTGCCTATGAGGGATGGGATGCTGCAGGAAAGGGCGGGAATATCAAGCGGATTACCGGTGCGCTGGACCCTCGCGGATATGAAGTACAGCCGATTGCCAGCCCGGAACCACATGAGAAGGCAAGGCATTATCTGTGGCGGTTTTGGACGCGTCTTCCTAAGACGGGGCATGTTACCATTTTTGACCGTACATGGTATGGCAGGGTCATGGTGGAGCGGTTGGAAGGATTTTGTTCAGAAAATGACTGGCGGCGCGCTTACAATGAAATCAATGAATTTGAAAAGGAATTATCTGACTGGGGTGCCGTAATTATCAAGTTTTGGGTACAGATTGACAAAGATGTCCAATTAGAGCGTTTCAATGACCGGCAGAACAATCCAGCCAAACGTTGGAAGATTACGGATGAAGACTGGCGTAACCGGGAAAAATGGGATTTATATGAGGAAGCAGTCAATGAGATGATGAAAAAGACGAACACCTCTTATGCCCCATGGCATGTGCTGGAATCTAATGACAAGAAATATGCAAGGATTAAGGCTTTGCGAATTGTAATTGAAGAGATTGAGAAAGTACTGGAAGCAAAAAAATAAAATCCGCACAAGTACGGTTGCTTAGCTCTATGCTTGCGGAATCGTGGAAGCTTGGAGAGGATGGACGAAAGGAAAAGGTGTAGCATGGAATTAAAAGAATTTATGGATATGTCGAAACTGCAGAAAATTCAGGATGATTTCTCCAATGCGACAGGATTGGCAGCAATTGCAGTGGGAATGGATGGGGAATATCTCACAGAGGGGAGCAACTTTACAGATTTTTGTATGAAATATACGAGGGGAAGCCAGGAAGGTTTAAGACGCTGCGTGAAGTGTGATAATGAGTGCTCTGGTACATATTTCTGCCATGCAGGTCTGATGGATTTTTCCGTTGATATTATGATAAATGACGAGAAAGTTGGCGCAATCATTGGCGGTCAGGTGCTGCCGGTTGAGCCGGATGAAGATAAATTTCGGGAGACAGCTGTGGAATTGGGCATTGACCCGGAGCAGTATATCCAGGCATTGAGGAAAGTTCCCATAAGCACGGAAGCTAGAATTCGGGCTTCAGCGAATTTGTTAGGAATTATCGTTAACCAGCTTGTAAACCTAGAATATTTCAAGTACAGCAATGCGAGCCGTTTGGGCGGTGTGCAGCAGGGTGTGGAGCAGTCTAATGAACTTATCCAGACAATTAACGACAATACCAGCCACCTGAAAGCAATTGCCAAGAAGCAGAATATTCTCTCCCTGAATGCCAGTATTGAGGCTGCGCGCAGCGGTGAAGCAGGTGCAGGATTTGCAGTCGTAGCGAAGAATATGCAGGATTTGTCTTCTCAGTCTGCGGTGATTTATAATGATATTGAGAAGTCAGTGGCAGAGATTACGGAGCGGATTTCCTCTCTGGTATCATTCTTTGAATAGCAAAATTAAAAATAAATCAAGGTATAAAATGCCTCCGTTTACAGATACTAGTATCGAGAAATGATAAGAGATTTGTAAATGGAGGATTTTTTATGAAAGCAACAGGAATTGTTCGGAGAATAGATGATTTGGGAAGGGTGGTAGTGCCGAAGGAAATTCGGCGTACATTGCGGATTCGGGAAGGGGACCCGCTGGAAATTTTTACAGACCGTGAGGGTGAGATTATTTTGAAAAAATACTCTCCTATTGGAGAACTTGGACAGTTTGCCGGGATGTATGCAGAGAGCCTTGCGCAGACCAGCGGCTGTCTGGTATGCATTACGGACCGCGACCATGTAGTTGCCGCTGCAGGCAATGGGAAAAAAGAGTTTGATGGTAAACCAATCAGCAAGCAGCTGGAAAATGTGATTACGGACCGTGAGACGTTCTGTGCCCGCAGGAATGAAAAAGGGTTTGTGAAAATAACACTGGATGATTCCGGGGAATTTCAATCCCAGGTAGTGTCCACGATTATCTGTGAAGGGGATGCCATTGGTTCCGTAGTAATGTATAACCGGGATGACAATGGCGGAATAGGGGAAGCGGAAAGCAAGATGGCGAAAGTGGCAGCCGGATTTCTGGGAAAACAGATGGAACAGTAAGTCCGTCTGTTTTCCCAGAAGGGTTTTTAACGGTAATGCACGGTTTCTACGCTTTTGTCAAGGGAACGGAATTCATATCCGTTGTCTGACAGATATTCCAGTACGGAGGGAAGGGCTGCTAAGGTGGCATTCTTCCCTCTGCCGTCATGCATCAGCACCACGGGATGTTCCACATTGCCGACATTACTGCAGATATTGTCGATAATGTTTGAGGTTGTGGTCAGTTCGCTGCCGTCTCCAGAACTGACATTCCAGTCAAAATATTGGAAGCCGCGCTCCTCCATCTCGTCTATGATGCTGTTCACCACATATGAGGAGCCATTGTTGCTGCCGCCCGGGAAACGGAACAGAGAAGGGGTATAGCCAGTATTTTCCACAACCCAGTCGTATACTTTTTCGTAATCGCTGAGGAAAGCATCTTTGGAAGCATAGATTTCATGGTAATTATGGCTGTATGAATGGAGTGCGAGGGTGTGTCCCCGCGCTACGATTTCCGATAAGTATTCTGCGTATTCTTCATTATTCTTACATACAACAAAAAATGTCGCCTTAGCATTGTAGCGGTCCAGCAAATCCAACACTTGCGGCGTCAGGTTAGAGGGTCCGTCATCAAATGTAAGGTAGACTATTTTTTCGGTATCTTTAGGAGAGCAGCCCTCAGCATAAAGGTTGGGGTAGGAATCAGAGGATGAACTGCTGTCTGTATCGCTGTCATCCGCAGAAGCGCTGTCCGTCTCTTCCTGCCCATCATCTTCGCCGTTGGTGAGGGAATCAATCTGTTCAGATAATTCGGATATGTATTCTTTCTGTCCTGCCACATAACTTTCCCGTTCCTTTAATTGGGCCGTGCTGTCCGTCAGTTCTGTGTCCAGCTTTGAGTTGTCTTCCTGAAGCTTAGAATTGTTTTCCTGTAATTGAAAGGCTTCTGTTTCAAGGTTCTGGCAACGGCTGTTGAGGCTGAAGCATCGGTATGCAAAAAATCCGCAGCAGGCCAAAAGCAGGGCTCCGCAGGCTAGTGCGGCAATAAATGGTGTTTTTTTCATATTGATTCTCCTTATAATTCTTTGGTATTGCTATGCTATCCGTATAAAATTATATTCTTTTGAGGCGGTTTGTCAATACAGGCAACAGTTTTGGATTCAATCTTGTATATTCGCCATCAAAAGTGTAAAATAGAGAAGTAACTATTCAAAAAATACGAAGGAGAAATATTTTATGAAGTTCATTCATATAGCCGATATACACTTAGGGGCAAGACCTGACAGGGACAAAGAGTGTGCAAATGAGCAGAGTTATAGCTGGCAGGCATTTACAGAAGTGATTGAAAAAGTGAAGGAAGAGCAGATACAGCTTCTGTTGGTTGCGGGTGATTTGTTTCACAGGCAGCCTTTGGCGCGGGAATTGAAAGATGTGAATTATCAGTTCTCAAGAATTCCTCAGACGCAGGTGGTGGTGATTGCCGGAAACCGCGACTACCTTGCGCCGTCCTCCTGCTACCGGACATTTCGCTGGGAGCCGAATGTCCATTTCCTGGACTCAGAGGAGATGGATTATATTGAACTGGAGGGGTTGGATGCAAGGGTTTATGGTTTGAGTTACTGCCATAGAGAGATTTCAGAGTCTCGGTATAAAGATATTCAGGCGAAAGAGGATGATTTCAGTAATATATTGCTGGCGCATGGCGGTGATGACAGGCATATTCCGTTCCATGGAGAGGACTTTTCAGACAGTGGTTTTGATTATGTAGCGTTTGGACATATCCATAAGCCTATGCAGATTGTGCAGGATAAAGTGGTGATGGCAGGAGCGCTGCAGCCGGTAGATTATAACGACATGGGGGAACATGGGTATTTTCAGGGAGAGATAAAGGACCATGTATGCCATGTGGAATTTGTGCCGCTGCATTACTGTGAATATGTTTCCCTCAAGCTTAAAGTCAGTCCGGAAATGACCCAGCAGGCATTGCAGGAATACATAGAGAAACAAATTCGTACTGCGCCTGTTTACCAGCAATTTAAAGTGATACTCAACGGCTTTTGTGACAGGGAAAGCGCAATTGATACAGAAGGGATGAAATCTATAGAACGGGTGGTTGAAGTGGTTAACCAGTGCCAGGCAGACTATGATTTTGAAAAATTAAAACTGCAGTATGGGCAGCAGATTTTAGGACGCTACATCCGGACTTTGGAGGAGATGCCCCAGAATAAAGTGACAAAAAAAGCATTATACTATGGTGTGGAGGCATTGATGGCAGAATGAAAATTACAGAGATTCAGATTAAAAATTTTGGAAAGCTCCGTAATGTCAATATGCGTCCCCTTTCAGGGTTGAACGTAATTTATGGAGAAAACGAAACCGGCAAATCCACGATGCAGAAGTTTATTACAAGTATGCTGTTCGGTTTGGAAAAACAACAGGGAAAGACAGGGAAAGACAGCAGTTATCAGAAGTATGAGCCCTGGAATGGAAATTCTCTTTTTGCAGGTGGGCTGAAATTTACGGTAGGGGATAAACCTTTTTATCTGGAGCGGATTTTTGAGCATGAAAAGAAAGCGGTAAGGCTTACAAATGAAATGGATGGGGAAGAGCTGTCTGTGGAACAGGGGGATTTGGAAATGCTTTTAGGAGGCATGAAACAAGCTTCCTATGAGAATACATATTGCATCCATCAGGCGGAAATAGAGACGAAAGAAGAGTTTGCAGAAATTTTACAGAATTATTTTGTGAATATGTCTATGGGGGGCGAGGGCGATGTAGATTTGGCTGGGGCCTGCAAACACCTGCAAGACAGGAAGAAAGAAGCGGAGCAAACTTTGGAGAAACAGAGAAATATCCGCACGGAAGCAATAGAAAAGCTGCAGGTAGAAGAAGATATCTTAAACAGAGATATTGAGCAATTGCAGGAGCAGCAGAAAGAAAGCCATAAGAATATTTCCAGGCAGCAGCCAGGCATGGCTCCGCCGGAGCGTGACGGCAATCAGATGGCAGAATATCTGCGGGATATCCGCCAGAAGAAAATGCAGAAGGGTTACCGGGCGCGTCTGCTGATATCTGTGCTGATTACGTTATTCAGCCTTGCTTTGGGTATTGTCAACGCAGTGTCACATTCGCTGGTGCAGTCAGGAAACTGGGGCTGGCTGGTGTTGGAATTGGTATTGCTATTTGGATTTCTGGGAGGCGGAGGCAGTGTATGCCATTGGTTCCAGAAAGAGAGGAAGTTAAAGAGAATTATCCGGCAACAAGAAGAGGAGAAAAGGGAACGCACCATTTCTGTTTCCAAAGATATGGAATGGCAGAAGGTGCAGGAGCGAAAGGAGACAAAGGCAAAGCATAGTGCAGTGGAGGAACTGCTGCAGGAGCAGCTGGCAGAAAAGCAGACGTTACTGCTGAATCTGCAGGAAGAGATAGAGGAGTGTGCGGCACCTGGGGAAGAGGAACATGAATTGGAACTTCAGATAGAAGCGTATGAGTTAGCCTATAACACATTGCAGAATTTATCAAAGGATGTTTATCAGGATGCCAGAAAGCAGATGGAAGAAAAGATGTCCCAGATTTTGGCGGAGATGACCCAGGGGAAATATGACAGGATTGGTCTGGATGAGCAGATGAATCTTGTGCTGGAGAAAGATGGGCAGAAGCTGCAGCCCTGGCAGCTCAGCCAAGGCGTGATGGAGCAGATGTATATTGCGCTGAGGATGGGCGCTGGCGGAATTTTTACCCGCGAAGAATCCATGCCCATCATTTTGGATGAGGTGTTTGCGGCGTTTGATGAGAAGCGTCTGGAATCGGCGCTCAAATGGCTGAGCAGACAGAAAGGGCAGATTTTCCTCTTTACCTGCCAGCGCAGGGAGATGGAGATTCTTGAGCGGAATCATATCTCTTACGGAAAGATTTTGCTTAGCAGATAGGAAAGGCTATGAGTGAAAAGAAAAAGCAGAAACATAAGAAGAAAAAGAAATACCGTGTATTCTGGTTTTTTGCAAAATTCCAGATTTTGCTGCTGTTATTGGTGGCAGTGGGGGTAGGCTGGTATTATTTTGGCGGTTATGCCCAGACGGTAAGTAAGCTGCAGAAGGAGGCAAAGCAGTTGGTGCGGGCTTCGGATGAGAGCACGTTCCGTTCGGTAGAGACCAGCCTTGTCTATGATGCCAATGGGACACTGGTCTCCACGCTCAAAGGAGAGAAGGACGTATATTATCTGGAATATGATAATATACCGGCTTATGCGGCTGCTGCTATGGTGAGCATAGAGGATAAGAAGTTCTACAGCCACAATGGCATTGACGTCAAGGCTATCCTGCGCGCCGCCAAGGCAATGATTCAAAATGGCAAGGTTACGCAGGGCGGAAGCACGATTACCCAGCAGCTTGCCAGGAATATATTCCTCAACCAGGATGTCAAATGGGAGCGCAAAATTGAAGAGATGTTTATTGCTGTAGAGTTGGAGAAGATTTACAGCAAGAATAAGATTATGGAATTTTACCTGAATAATATTTATTTTGGGAATGGCTATTATGGGATACAGGCGGCAAGCAAAGGGTATTTCAATATGGATGTGAACGATTTGGATTTGTCGCAGATAGCATTCTTGTGTGCGATTCCCAATAACCCTTCGCTGTATGACCCGGTACAGCATCTCGATAACACTATTAAGCGCCGGGACAGAATATTGAATCAGATGCAGGAGGACGGCAAGATTAAGGACGATACCTGTGAGGAGGCAAAGGCGGAGGATATCGTCTTAAACCGCCCGCAGAAGACGAAGAGCGATTATGTGGAGACGTACACCTATAACTGTGCCATCCGAGAACTGATGAAGCAGCAGGGATTTGAATTCAAGACCGAATTTGATACAGAGAAAGACCGTATGAAGTACGAGGAGGAGTATGACCTCATGTATGGCGAATGCCAGAAGAGCCTGTACACGCGGGGGTACCGCATTTATACTTCCATTGACCTGAACATGCAGCAGGTACTGCAGTCATCGGTGGATAATGGGCTGGCAGAATTTACGGAGCAGACGGAGGAAGGGATTTTTACATTGCAGGCATCGGCAGTGTGTGTGGATAACCATACCGGATATGTGAAAGCAATCGTAGGCGGCAGGAATCAGGACTTGCCCGGTTACACACTAAACCGTGCTTACCAGAGTTTCCGTCAGCCGGGAAGTGCGATTAAGCCGCTGATTGTCTATACCCCGGTGCTGGAGCGAGGCTACACGCCGGATACCATGGTAGAGGATGTTAAGACAGAGGAAGGGCCAGCCAATGCTGGCGGCGGCTATGAGGGCAGCATTCCCCTGCGTTACGCAGTGCAGAAATCAAAGAACACAGTTGCCTGGAATCTGCTTGAGGAACTGACCCCGGAAGTGGGGCTTTCCTACCTGCAAGAGATGAATTTTTCCCGCTTAGACGAGCAGGACATGCGACCCACCAGCGCCCTGGGCGGTTTTACAAATGGCGTATCTGCGGTAGAGATGGCTTCTGCTTATGCAACATTGGAAAATGACGGCAAGTACCGGGAGCCTACCTGTATTACCAGAATTACCGATGCACAGGATAATGTGATTTTAGAGACCAAGAACGAGGAAAAAGAAATATATAAATCCAATGCGACACGTATGATGACCGACATGCTGGTCTCCGTTGTGCAGTCAGGTACCGGGCGTGGTCTTGCGCTTGCTAACATGCCCTGTGCGGGTAAGACCGGAACGACAAACGACAATAAGGACGGCTGGTTCGTGGGCTATACGGGTTACTATACCACCAGTGTCTGGGTGGGATATGATATGCCTAAGGAACTGCCAGGGTTGACAGGTTCCAGCTACCCAGGGAATATTTGGAAGAACTTTATGGAGCAGATTCATGTGGGGCTAGAGCCGATAGAATTCCTGCCCTATATTGACGAGAACAATTATGACTATAATGTAATTACGCCTGAGGAAGGCATGCCGCAGGGCGGAGAGCCTACGGAGGGCGTGCCTGGGCAGTAAATGGGTTAGGAAGTTAACATGATTTGTCTTAATTTCTTTCGGCTGGTTGAACTGTTAATATGTATTGACAAACGGATATACATTGTATATACTATAATAAAGGTATATCCGTTGTATATACTAACGAGAGAAGGAAAATAAACATGAATACAGATGTGATAACGAAAGAACAAACGAAAGAGGTACAAAGTACATTTACAACGCAAACGGTAATTAGGAGGTGGGGAAACAGCCAGGGAATCAGATTGTCAAAGGAAATGCTGGCAAAAATGGGTTTAAAAGAAGATGATACCATAGGGATAAGTATATACGACGGAAAAATGACTATTGAGAAAGTCAATAAGCCCAAATACCTTAATTTACAAGAAAGGTTGGAAGCATTCTACAAAAGACCGATTGATGAAATTTATGTCGAAAGCGCGCAAGAGGTTGATGTAGGTGATCCGGTAGGGAATGAGCGGTGGTAACTTATAAACAAGGTGATATTATTATTATGGATTTCAACCCCCAACAGGGTCATGAACAAAGCGGAAGAAGACCAGCAATTGTCCTCAGCAATGATATTTTAAATCGGCATAGTTCTCTGGCATTTGTATGTCCGATTACGAATACCAATAAAAATCATCCTTTTCATATTGAACTGGACGAACGGACGCAGACGACAGGCGTAATATTATGTGACCAGGCAAAAATGTTGGATGTTAAGGCACGAAATGCTCAGTATAAGGAGGAGTGTCCGCAAGATATTTGGAATGAAGCTAAGGATTTGATTATTAGTTTTATGTAAGGAATGACATAGGAAAATATTTTTGTATAAGATTAAAAGCCGCACCTAGAGTTTCCATGGGTGCGGCCGTTTTATCTTCCTGCCAGTTGTTTCAATTGTCATTCTTCTAATGCTGTTTCTATTATAATTGATAGCAGGTGAAGTGTAAAGCATTTGTTCTTGTTAAGATAAATCGGTAACTTTTGTTATAGGTTCTCATTCTTCAGCGTATCAATCGTGTTTTCTTTGCGAATCTTCCTCATGGAATAGAGCATGGTGGCAAACACCACGAGGAATACGCTGCCGACAGCAATCATGATGCTGTACCAGGGTACGAAGAAAGCGATTTCCAATCCCTGCCCGATGGCGCTGTAAATCATCCAGGTCATCAGAAAGGACACTGGCAGACCATACAGAAGCCCTTTAAATCCGTAGAGGAGGCATTCAAAGTCCATCATTTTGGAAAAGGCTTTTGGCGTCATGCCAATTGATTTCAGCATGGCAAATTCCCTCCGGCGCAGGCTGATATTGGTGGAAATGGTGTTAAACACATTTGCCGCTGCAATCAGGGAAATCAGTACGATAAATCCATAGGAAAAAACATTGATTACCGTAACCATTGCACGGCTGCTTTCCACGGAGGCGGCATAGTCGACAAGCCCTGAGGTAGAGAAGCCTTTCTGCATCAGCAGCTTTGTCATGTATGCGTAACTGTTCGTGGTATTGTGGTCCTGGCACTTAAAAAATAATTCCGTGTTTGTGTTCGCGCTGAGCGGCATATCGTTAATCTGGTAATAGTTGGTATTTTCTTTGAGTCCGGTGAAAACATAGTCCAGCATACTGTAGGGGTAGAACAGGCGTATGCTTTCATGTTCATCGGCAAAGAAATCCGGCGCCTGCTGCACGGTTGCCCCAATGGAGAGCGGAACTGGCAGGCAGGCCTCCTCCCTTGTAAAGGTGACGATTTCATCATCGTTAGCTAGATGGTAAAAGTCGCAGACAGGAACGCCGTTTTCTGTGCGGTATGTCCCGCCGTAGTCATAATTTTCGCGTTCTCTGGCAAGGTAAATGTTTATCTCGTCCGGGCTGTCGTCTGTGAATGCCGGAAAGCTGAAATACTTCTGTGAATTGCCGGAATACAGACGTAAAGAATCAGCAGCGACAGCCTTGGGAGCATCTGCGTTAAAATATTCGTCTTCCGGGAGGTTTAATTTCTGCAGATAAGCACGGAAGTCTTTATCTGCAAGGAAAAGCAGTGTCAGCTCCATATCGGTTTCTTCATATTCTTCATACGTTTCCTCTTGTGCCTCCACCTCTTTTCTCATATAATCCCGCAGCTGGGGATTAATCCTGGCAGTTTCCACAGGACAGGTAAAGAACAGTCGAGCCGTATAGGTAGAATCTGTGATTTCCGCTGGCTCTGACAGTTCGGCAAGCAGGGAATCCGGCGTCTCTTCTGTTTCTGGATTAAGAATGTAGGCTAAGTCGTAATCGTTATCGTTTAGTACAGTTCCGGCAGACAGAGAGAGGTATGCGCAGAAACTGCTCGCCGAGATGAACAGTACAACGCTCAGGAAAAGTGAGATAACGGTTGCCCGGTATTTTCTGCGGTTACGCTTGTAGTTTTTGGTAGCAAGCATACCCTCAAAGCCGAAAAGTTTCTGTGTCAGCCGCGAAGTTTTTACTTTCTTTGAGCGGATAGAAATGTCGTTGCTCTGGCGGATGGCATCGATGGCAGATTTTTTCATGGCACGCCTTGCCGGGATATAGGCGGAAATAACCACTGTCAGCAGAGAGACGGCAATGGCAATGGCGAGTGCGCCGAAAGAGGGATGCAGACGCAGGGCGACGTTTTTGGCAGGACCGAAAATCATGGTAAGCCGCATCATCTGATAGCCATTATTAAAGGATACGCCCAGGACGTCTGCCATCATATCCTGTACAAAATAGAACGTGATGCCAATACCCAGAAGTCCCGATAAGATGCCGAGTGGGATGCCGATTATGCTTAGGAATAACGATTCAAAGACTACGCTTCCGGTAAGCTGCCGTTTGGTTGCACCGATGGAGGCAAGCAGGCCGAACTGCTTTGTACGCTCACTGACAGAGATGGAAAATGCGTTGTAAATCAGTGAGATGGAGCCGAACATAATAATGAGGATTAAGAGGGCTCCCAGGTTATTCATTACGTGGTTGTAAGAGGATTCGCCGGAATAGCCGTAGATTCTCAGCAAATCATAATTCAGCTCCCACGCAATATCTTCGTACTCCATAAACATCTGCTGAATAGTTTCTCCTGCCTGTCTGCCAGGCGCTGTACGCAGATATAGACTGTAAGTGTGCGTGCTGCTGTTTTCGCCGATGGTCAGCGCCGTATAGCCAGGAGCCTGGTAAGCCTCATAGTTGGGGCGCTCATAGATTCCAACCACGGTATAATGATAAGTATTCTTGGAAGCCAGGCGTTCTGTGAGGGCAGATACGACATCGCCGTCTTGCAGGGCATCGTCTTCCCCATTGTTGTAGGAATCCTGGTTTGTCAGGACATCGCCGAGGTTGTTGACACGTGTGCCCAAGTCAAGGGAAAGCGCATCGCCCACCTGCCAGTCGATGCCGCCGTTGCTGCTTAGGTGTTCCGGCAGCAGAATCTCACGGCTGTTTTCCGGAAGCCGTCCTTCTAGCAGATGGACGGGCATCATATCTGTGAAATCTTCCTGGATGCCAAAGACGCAGAGATAAGGTTTGGCATCATTTTTGGACTCTTTTAAGTCTGCGAATCCCAAAAGTTCCATAGAGACAGACCTTTTTGTGCGGGAATCGCCAGACAGTTTTTCTTTTTGAGAATCCGACAGTCCGTATGCCGCACCATACCAGTTCCCCTCGGTGTAGATGGTGGAATTGACCAGGTAATTCCTCAGCGATGAAATACTGGTGGTTACGGCGGTGAACATTGCCGCTGAGAGAATCATGCCCACAATCGTTACCAGTGTGCGTGTGCGGTTTTCCGTTAAGTATCGAAGTGTGACTTTGTGAAATATATTCATGAACGAATCACCTCATCTCTGAAGATTTTCCCATCCTCGAGGGCGAGAATGCGGTTTGCCTGTAAGGCGATATTTTCATCGTGGGTGATGACAATCAGGGTTTGCTTGTATTTCTCGTTAGAATATTTGAGCAGTTCCACAATTTCCTGGCTGTTTTTGGAGTCCAGGTTTCCAGTAGGCTCATCGGCGAGCACCACAGCGGGGGCGTTCATCAATGCCCTGCCGATGGAGACACGCTGCTGCTGACCACCGGAGAGCTGGTTGGGCAAATGTCCTTCCCTGCCTTTGAGTGAGAGGATGCCAAGCAGTTCATGCAGCCGTTCTTCGTTGATTGGCCTTCCGTCCATGAGAACTGGCAGCGTCATATTTTCGGTTACATTTAAGACGGGAATCAGGTTGTAGAATTGGTAAATCAGACCGACCTGCCGTCTGCGGAAAATGGCAAGCTGGCTTTCATTCTGTGCATAGACGTCTGTGCCCTCCATATAGACTTTGCCGGAGGTTGGGGTGTCCACGCCGCCCAGGACATGCAGCAATGTAGACTTGCCGGAACCGGATGGTCCAATAATGGCAAGAAATTCCCCTTTCTCTACAGTGAAGGAGACGTCATCTAATGCTTTGACCTGGTTTTCTCCGGTACCATAGATTTTTGTCAAATGTTCTGCTTTTAAGATTTCCATAACAATATCTCCTTTTTTATGATACCTAAAGTATACCTACCTATGGTGACGCTCCGGTGACTGGAAAGTGACAGTTTTGTCACGTATGAGAATAGTTATTGAGACTTCTTATAAAATTTTATAACGAATTTTGCCCCTCCCTCCGGGCGGTTCTCCGCTTTGAGGGTACCGTTCTGCTGCGTGACAATCATCCTTGCCAAGGCAAGCCCGATGCCTACGCTGTTTTCGGAGGCATTTCTGCCTTTGTAGAAACGCTCAAAGAGGTGGGGCAGGTCCTCCTTAGCAAATCCAGGACCGTTATCTTCGATGACAATTTCGGTGAAAATGGCGTTCTGTGAAAAAGATACCTGAATCTGGCCGCCAATTGGCGTATGTTCCATGCAGTTCTTCAAAATATTTAAAATTGCTTCTGTAGACCAGGTGAAATCGCCTTGAAATTGTGGAATGTCTGTATTAGTGTGAATCCCGGGCGCTTCTCTGCGTTGTTCCGGCGGTTTTGCAGTGGGGGATTCCGCAGCCAGCCTTTGCCGTTTGCCAGGGATGATTTCCAGAGTCTGCTCCCGCAGTTCCATAGGAATCAGGAGTGGTTCCGCGGCCTGTCTGAGTAATTCAGGGACCGCGACAGGCCTACATTTAAAAGTAACGGTTCCGGCATCCATTTTCGACATTTTCAGCAGGGATTCGACCAGCCAGTCGATGCGTGACAGCAGCTGCATAAGTTCCCGCAATAGTTGACTGCGACGTTCCGGGGACAGTTCCTGCTCCATCAAAAGGGAGAGAATCAGGTTTGAGGAGGTCAGTGGGGAGCGGATCTGATGGGAGATATCTGCCATCGAATCGGCAAGAAATTGTTTGTCATTGGCAAGAGCCGTTGCCTGCTCGCCCAGGCGAAGCGTCATCTTGGACAGTTCGCTTTCCAAGATAGAAAGTTCGCCTTCACGGTATCTTTGAAAGTTGATGGGAGTGTCGTTGTGGAGCATGGAATCCAGCTCCAGGCTTAGCTGTTTCAGCTTTCGGTAGCGGTTTACCGTAAAGAGATAATGTGTGAGGATATAAAGGGCAGAAAATAACAGCAAACACAGGGCAGTGTAAATATCATGGAACCAGCCCACTGTCACTGCCAGTACGGCAAGCAGCATGTGGATGAGCAGGCTTTTTTGGATTTCAGGATTGCGTATCATGTTCATAGTCAGTCCCCCATCTTATAACCCAGTCCGCGGACTGTCTTAATAAGCAGAGGATTCTGCGGGTCTTCCTCGATTTTCTCACGCAGACGTTTGATATAGACGGTCAGGGTGTTGTCGTTGACAAATTCTCCGGCAAAGTCCCACAGCGCTTCTAACAGCCTTGTGCGGGATAAGACGATGCCCTGGTTGCTGAGAAAGTATAACAGCAGACGGTATTCCAGCGCTGAGAGCGTAATTTCCTGTCCATCTTTGCGGACCGCTGCCTTTACAACGTCAACGCTGAGATTTTTATATTCCAGCAAGGTATTAGCTTTGCCATATCGGCGTAAAATATTATGGATGCGTGAGACCAGCTCCCGTGGACGGAAAGGTTTGGAAATGTAATCGTCTGCGCCCAAATCAAGCCCGGTTACCACGCTGTACTCATCCCCGGATGCAGTCAGGAAGATAATGGGCAGGTTGGTGGTGGATTTGGCAGCGCGGCAAACGGCAAATCCATTTCCCTCAGCCAGGGATACATCTAAGAGGATTAAATCAAAATTTGCTGCGGATTCTTCCAACAGCGCGAGGGCTTTGGCCTGTCCATCGACGGATGTGATGGAGAAGCTTTCTTTCTGTAAGAATTCTGTTAAATTTGTGACAATGCTCTTGTCATCTTCGACCAACAGGATGTGTGCCATAGGGAGCTCCTTTCTTTGTGGAGTTGTTATATGTTATCTTATCATTAGGGCAGGGGGTCATGCAAGGCTAGATTTATGTGCAATGGTACTTGTTAAGGAAAGAAAAATATGATACCATCAAAGAAATAGGCAAGCCATGAAAGAAAATCTGTAATTGAGAAGGAGAAATAGGGCTATGAAGAAATATGGGTTTGGAGTTGATATTGGCGGGACAACCTGTAAATTAGGGCTGTTTGAGACCACAGGAACACTTTTGGAGAAATGGGAAATCCCTACGGATATCAGCAATGAGGGTGAGAATATCCTGTCAGATATTGCGAAATCTTTAAACGAGAAGATGGAAGAACAGATTATCCAGAAGGATGATATTGAGGGAATTGGCATTGGGCTTCCGGGACCAGTGCGCCGGGACGGCGTGGTTCCCACATGCGTCAATCTTGGGTGGAAGAATATAAATGTCGCCAAAGAGATGGAGGCGCTGATGCCTGGTTTCAAGGTAAAGGCGGCGAATGATGCCAATGTGGCAGCTCTGGGAGAGATGTGGCAGGGCGGCGGCAGAGGCTGCAAGAATATGGTGATGGTGACGCTGGGCACCGGCGTAGGCTGTGGGATTATCATTGACGGAGAGATTGTGCCGGGCAGCAATGGCGCTGGCGGAGAGATTGGGCATATGACGGTAAACAGGCATGAGACAGTCCCCTGCAACTGCGGCAGGAAAGGCTGTCTGGAGCAGTATGCTTCTGCAACCGGAATTGCGCGTTTAGCCAGGGAGCATCTTGCCAGAGAGCACGAAAGCTCTTTGTTGGAAGAGATTGGCGAGATATCAGCTAAGGCGGTATTTGATGTATATAAGGATGGAGATGATAAGACGGCGGAGGCAATTGTTGAAGAATTTGCCCAGATTTTGGGAAATGCACTGAGCAATCTTGCCTGTGTGTTAGACCCTGAGGTCTTTGTGATTGGCGGCGGTGTATCCAAGGCAGGAAAACCATTGCTGGATGCAGTGGAGAAGCACTATAGGAAAGCAGCGTTTTCTTCCTGTGATTCCATCCGTTTTGCGCTTGCAGCTCTTGGCAATGATGCCGGGATGTATGGCTGTGTGAAATTGATTTTGGAATAGGAGAATAATTAAAATTAAAAACAGTGCTTTTACTCAGTCGTAGTGAAAGCGCTGTTTTTTATTTAGGAAAGAAATTGTCACGCTAACGCGCGAAAGTATCTTCCTATAAGACAAAAATAAGATGCGCACGTTGCTCCATTATAGATTCAAATATCTGAAAAGTATCCATTTTACTGTGGCAATAGTCCTGCGAGCATGCTGTCAGGGGAATGGTTAGCCTGGGCAAGAATGCTTTGCCCGGCCTGAATGAGGATGTTGTATTTGGCATGTTCTATCATTTCCTCAGCCATGTCCGCATCCCGAAGACGGCTTTCAGCGCCAGAGGTGTTCTCGGCATTTATCTGGTTGACCGCCATGGCGTGTTCCAGACGGTTCTGGGTAGCGCCGAATTGGCTGCGCATCTCAGATACCTTATCAAGGGCTTTGGCCGTGCTGGTGATGGCAGCAGATGCGCTGCTGTGGGTGGAGACATCTATGCCGCCTATTCCCAAAATTCCAGTGTTCATGGAGGGGAGCGGAATTTTAATCCCTTGCTGCGAAAGCGGACCTGCCTGAATCATAATTTCACGTTTCCCACTTATTACCTGGGATCTGTAGCGGGCGTTATCGGTAGTTGCCGGGGAAGAAATCTGGGTCGTTGCCTTTAGGTTGCTGCCGTCATCTGTTTTCACTGAAATTTCTGTATTCTTCAATGCATTGCAAATATCCCCGACCAATGCATTCGTCTGGGAGGCTAAATTGCTTACAAGCCCTCGTTTAGGCGTTACGGAATAAGTACGCCTTCCGGTAACTGGATTGACGGAATAGCGCGTATCAAAATCGTTATTGTTCAGCCAGCCGCCAAAATCCATCGTATAGTTGATGTCCACGCTATAGTTAAAGGCGCTGTCCGTAAAAGTGAGGCTGCCGTTGTTGGAGGAATCCACAGAGGGACTGCCCATGCCTCCCTGTGTCATGTTTAAGTAATTCCGGTATGCAGAGGCATATTGGTTAATATAGGCATTCAAGCAGGAATCCACGCGTGACCTAATGTTGTCCTCAACATTGCTCGCCGAGAAATTGTATGTCTGGCCGTTGGCGTCCTTCATTGTAAAGGACAGCGTATCTGTGGCTAGGTCGTGGTCTAAGGTCATGCCGTTTTGAAGGACAAGCTGGTTCGGGATATCCCGCCCCATAAGATTCTGGGTACCGTATGTATCCAGGGACGGTGAATGTTTGCCGATGCTGATGCTGGTGCCCGCTCCGGTATAGCTTGCTTCAAAATTCATTTCGGTGTTTGTTGTGACAGTAATCTGCCAATTTTTGATTGCAGAAATAAGTTCGTTCTTGCTGACTTCTGAATCCACATTAAATGAAATGGTAGTGCCCGTCATAGAATCACGGTATTGGTAGGTTCGATATTGTTCGCCGCCGGACACTGTACTGCCGGGGTTCACGCTTTCCCCTTGCATCCATTCAGACAGTCCTAAATCATCCCATGTCATATGGGTAAATTTAACGTCACCTTTGTTATCATTATACATGGAAGGCAGGTACATCTGTATGCCGTTGGCGTCAGCATGCATCCGGTAACCGCCAATTATGCTGTTAAAATAGTTGTTTCTGGGAATATAATCTTTCTTGCTTGTATCTATAGGGCTGATGTCGCTCATGTCGATACCCGGATTGACCGGAACACGAGGAAGGTTATAATCGCCGCTCTGTAGGCTGTAAGTCTCTAAGCCGTCTGCTTTCAGTTCGGTCATTAGCGAATCCAAATCCGTACCTTCACGAACATTAAAAGAAAAAGTCAGCCCTGCGTGTGTAAAAGAGTAGGTTCCGCTTTCAATGTTCTTCGGATTAAGCGCAGTGCCGTCAGATTTTTTGATATCGCTCCATGCATGCTGAATCTCATCAATGTATATGCCGTCAGTCCGCGGGTCAAGGATATATTTGCGCGCGCTGGGAGCCCTGTTGCCACCATCAAAAATCAAAGGAATAAGAACCTCTTTGCCACCTTCACCTTCCGCTTTAAGGGTATATTCCCCGGCAATAATATTATCATTTTTGTCAAATTTCACATCGAGGCTTGGCGAACCATAGGCATAACGTTTGCCGTTATAGAGGATACCGCCGTCCCGTACGCCTCTGTTAGAATCTTCATGGTAGACCATGATGTCGGTAGGCGCCCCTTTAATCTCCGGTGTGTTGGTGGGCTTGAAGATTATAGTATCATTGAACATCGTATCTGTGCTGATACGGTTAATGTCTAACTTTAGTTCATTGATTTCTTTCTGTATGGCCCTGCGGTCAGCATCCGTATTCGTATCGTTGGCAGCCTGGACGGAAAGCTCAGTAATTCTATGTAGCATGGACTGGACTTCAGAAAGCGCTCCATCGGCAACCTGCACAAGGGAGACCCCATCCTGTATATTGCGGACATCTTGTCTCAGCCCCCTGACATTCCAGCGCATCTTTTCGGAAATGCATAGCCCGGCAGCATCATCAGAGGCTCGGTTAATTCGGTAGCCGCTGGAAAGACGCTCCATGTGCTTGGCATTCTTCGTTGTGTTGGTGTTCAGATTTCTGCTGGCAAACATGGAATTTTTATTATATTGAATAACCATTGCTGCAACCTCCCTGTTTCATAGCAATCATCCGTGATTCTTATCTAAAGAACATGTCAAAAAATAAAAGGCAATAACAGATATTATATATATCGTCAATTATTATAATATTCATAATAATATTGGTCATATTTACTAACTTTACAATGAAAAATTAACTTTGTACAGATTGTTTGCTGGAAAATATCTATAAAAATTGTAAAACTATATCATTAATTTGTGAAGAATCGAAAAGATTTTTCAAATAAATGGTTATGTGACCTTTCTGGGGAAACCTTCCGGTAGCGGGCGTTTTTTGGCCGAATAGTTTTCCACAGTAATTTTCAAGACATTGACAATGGATACAAGTTTCTCATTAAAAGTAAAATCCTTCCCGGTCTGGCTCTTCATGAGGATGGACATGCCAAGCTGTTTCTCCTCTGTGTCCGTGACAATCTCCGCTTTTCCCATGCCCATGATACTTCGGTAGGACATGCCATACTGGCAGGCAACTTTGCCCTCGAAGGGGATGGCATCGCATTCCATGGCAAATGAAACTTTGGGGTTTTGGCGGATAATGTCATATTTATAGCCTTCGGTGGCTCCGTGCAGATAGAAAATCAGTGCCTCATCCTCAAAAACATAACCGAAATTTAAAGGCACAACATAGGGCTGCCCATCGTCGCTCAGACCCAGATGGAGGACTTTGCAGTTGTCTAATATGGAACATATTTCTTGTATATCAGTAACTTCCCTTTCGCGTTTTCTCATGTTTCTTAATTTCCTTTTCTATGAAGATTATCAAGTTCGTGCAGTTCTCAGTTCCTCTTTAATAAAGAATAAACTTTGTATCGGCCGCCGCGTGTTCCTCCGGGGTAATCATATGCTTGAACCGAGACACCGGCGATACGGAAATACCTAAGTGATTGCCGCACTCCTCCCGGAACCGATACTGTACTTATTATACTGCCTGCCCAAAAACTCTGCAAGAGAGATTGTTAATTCTGGTTACAGAGGACAACAATTCTTCTTGGCGTAGTCTGAGGTGGGATGCTCCTGGTGGTCACGGAATAGTATACCAACAGGAAGTTTCCACCGGGAGGGCAGGAGAAGCGCTGTCCGTTGAGCGTAATGATTTCCGTATTGCGTGCGATGTTAAGGCGCAGTGAGTTATCGCTGGCAGTGAGATTCCTGCGGAAGAAATTCAGCGTCACAGTCTCATCATTACGCATGGGCGCAATGATTTCAGCCTGATATTGAGGCGGATATATCAATGGCACCGGGCGGCTGCCGTCATAAAAAGCAGTTACCGGCATTCCGGTGCGTAACTGCGTGTTCCCGACAACTGCGGTGCCTGGAGAAAGCACAAAGTTGTTGATGCCGTTCGGCGTATTAACGGTAACCATCTGGCTGCAGCAGTTTCCGGGTGTCTGGGAAATATTGCGGATAATACCAGTTACAGGTATCAGATTTTCATAATTCATGCATAAATCCTTTTTCGTTTCTTTCTATAAAATATGCCAAAATTATTAATTGTTACAAATGATCAATTGTAGTGCAAGACTATGTAATTTTATTCATATAAATTGTAAAGTCGAATCTTGTAATAAAAAAATGAATATGGTAAAATTTATTTATGAAATTTTAAGGATTTATACTATAATTACATAAAGGTTTGGAGGAGAGGGTTATGCAGCTTGACATTTTGAAAAACGAGGAAAAAAGAACGAATTTTGTAATGTTCCTGTTTTATGCGGCAGTTCCGCTTGTGGCATTTTTGTATGTATTGATTTTTAATGGCGGAGCAGCGAAAGACAGTATAGCAGTGACCATGGTGGCAGCGGGGTTTTTGGTGAAACTGTTAGAGAAAAAGCTTGGCAAATACGCCAAATATATATATGTCTCCATTTTACCGGTGTTTGGGGCGGTGACGATTATCATGGGTACGCCCAGGGCTTTCGGGGCAATGGCAGAAGCTTATTTCCTGATTCTGTTTCTGGCAGTTTCCTATTATGATTTGTCGACAATTATTGTCTATTCCGTAGTTCTTATTGTCTCGAACGCAGCCGGGCTGATACTGTTTCCCGATGCATATCTGTGCATGTATACATTGTCCATTTGGATATTTATCCTGATGGTATATGCGCTGGCGGTTTTGGCAGCCGTGATGGTTGTCACGAGGGCGCGCGCCTTATTTGATACGGTGCAGACCAAAGAGTCAGAGGCAGAGGAAATTCTGGGCAATGTACGTCAGGCATTTATGGGAATCCAGGAATCGACAGATAACATCCATACCTCGCTGAGCGGCTTTGGGCAGAGTACGCAGGAGATTGCAGATTCTACAGAAGAAATTTCAGCCAGTGCGGAAAAACAGATTGAGGAAGTGAGTGGGAGCATTGAAATTTTCAATACCTTGAATGAGAAAATCGAGGCTTCCGAGGAACAAGTTGACGTTACCATGAAGAATATGAGGCAGCTGAAAGAGAAAAATGATGAGGGAATCCATTCTATCTCACAGCTCTCCAAGAAATTTGACGATAATATCCAGGCAACCAGGGAGGCCGCTGAGGGCGTTGCTACTCTGAGCCAGAAGTCAAGCCTAATTGCGGGGATTGTAGACAGTATTGACCAGATTGCACAGCAGACCAACCTGCTTGCCTTGAATGCAGCGATTGAAGCAGCGAGAGCCGGGGAAGCCGGCAAAGGGTTTGCCGTGGTTGCCAATGAGATTAACTCGTTATCCATGGAATCCTCGCAGGCGACAAAGGAAATTGACGCTATCTTAAAAGATATCATAGAAACGGTCGAGGTGACCAATAAGATTATGGACAGGAACGGTATGACGGTCAGAGAATCTTATGACCAGTTAAATGATACGGTGAAGATTTTTGAGACCATGATAGATTCTTCAGAGGAGGTGCTCTCAGTTATAGAGGTATTAAAGCTGGAATTGTCCAATATTGTGGAGATTAAAGAATCCTTACTGGAGTCCATGAACAGGCTGGAGGCAATTTCTGAGAGGGCTGCAGAGACTACAACGGAAATTAGCCTTTCAACTGGAGAACAGGTGTCTGGCGTAGACAATATCCTTAAGTCATTGGAGAAAGCCCAGGAGGGCATTGAGCGGCTTGGCGGAGTGCTGAAAGATTAATAAATGACAAAGCGGCGTAGCTTGTGCTATGCCGTTTTATATGCGCAGGGGAAGATGAATCTTCCCTACTCGATTGTCCATTATCCTACCTGAAATATCCCCAGAGAAGGCGGGTAAACGGTGAATACCATAAAACCAATTGCCAGCAGAAGGACAAGCAGCCAGGGGAGAAGGGAACTTTTTCTTTTATAAGGGTTTTGCTCTTGGCAGCGTAAAGTTATGATATATACGATGGCAAACGCCAGAATCACACTGATATAAAAAATCAGAATATCTATTGGGGTGTATGTTCTGCCCAGAACGCCAGAATACGTGTAAAAAAATATGGGAATGGCAAAGGTTCCTGCCAGAATTCCCAAAGGATAGGAAAAAGAGAGGCAGGGATATTCCTGCGCCAGTAGTGGGCAGACTATGATACCGTAGAAGAGCATAGGAAAAAATAATAATTTCATATGTTCCCAGGTGGATTCACTTACCGGCGTGAAAAGTCCCACCAGAAAATTTTCGTTGGACCATTCGTATGTGAAATGCGCTAGTGTGCCCACAATGGAAGTAAACAGAATGCCAATAACCGTGGTTAGCAATAGCTTATTTTGCATAATCAATTCCTTTCTTGCAGTTACGGAAACTTATTATGAAAGAAGTATATGCAAAAAAGAAAAATATATAAGCGACCTTGGCTTTTGCCGCAAATATTGCCTATTCCTCTGAGACTAGTGTACTGACACGTTTATATTCAGGCAAACCTCCTTGCCTGATTGCCCATCAGGCTGCGTTGTCATCAGTCGACGATGCCACCGCATCGCCTCTTTCTTCCGCCTTGCCGATGAACAATCGTTCTGCGGAGTTTCGCCAGATATAAATGTGTCAGTACACTAGGCGTTTGACTTGAGCCAGTGCATGGCGGACAGGGGGCAGTGCAAGGAGGATTATAGTGATAGCGGCTTCTGCTCCAAGATAAGAACCATTGTATGCCAGTGAGTAGAGAGGAGCGGCCATATTGTCGGGCGCGTAGGCGGCAAAGAAAATAATGCCGGAGAGGAAAGAGAAAAAGAAACGTCCCAATACACCCACCAGGTAACCGATGATAAGCCCGTGTTTCTGTTTATAAAAAAATCCGGAAAGACCCAGTGCGCCGAATGCCAGCGGATAATCTGTAAGCATTTGCGGGATAGTATAAAAAACAGGCTCTATCATGAACTGCAGCATTCCATAGGCAGCTCCGGTCATCAGCCCTGCAGCGGGACCAAACCAGTAGCCTATCAGGACAATGAACAGCATACTCAGTAAGGTGACTGAGCCGCCCATAGGCATTTCAATAATCTTAATCATAGATGCGACCTGGGCAAGGGCGATGGCGGCAGCGGAAAATACAAGTTTTTTCGTAGTCTTATTCATGAATGGAATCCTCCGTAATAATGTGTTTGTTCTAATTGCAGTCTTATTGTAGCGGCTGCAGTTCTTTCTGTCAATTGCATGATTATTTTACCACGTTGTCTCAATAAAGTACTAGAGAAATAAAGAAAATTCTTGCAAAATTGGAAAAATAATATTAAAATGTACTTTGAAAACGAAAGTATGAATGTAAAGGAGAATGAAAGATGAGCTATGTTGATGAAGTATTAGAGCGCGTAATTGCAAAGAATCCGGCAGAGCCGGAATTTCATCAGGCAGTGAAAGAAGTATTAGAGTCTTTGCGGCCGGTGATTGAAGCCAACGAAGAGAAGTACCGCAGAGAAGCATTGTTAGAGCGCCTGACCGAGCCGGACAGGCAGTTCAAATTCCGTGTGCCTTGGGTAGATGACAAGGGACAGGTGCAGGTGAATACCGGATACCGCGTACAGTTCAATAACAGCATTGGACCGTATAAGGGAGGACTGAGATTACATCCGTCCGTAAACCTTGGCATTATCAAATTCCTGGGATTTGAGCAGATTTTCAAGAACTCCCTGACAGGGCTTCCGATTGGCGGCGGCAAGGGCGGC
>CANOFO010000008.1 GCA_947565305.1 uncultured Lachnospiraceae bacterium
GCTGCTTTTTGTACCCATTTGTGCAAATCGCCAGTATCATATTTATTTCCAATCTTTTGACACCCTAATCTTATAATAAATTTATAAAGTCCTAACAGGCTGCTGGAATTTTTACAGGTAAAAGCGTAGAGGGATAGCAATGATTACATTTGGAAATAACAATAAAAATATTTATAAAGGAGAATGAAACGATGGGAATAACCGCAGCATTTATGGTTCCCCACCCGCCGCTTATCATACCAGATATCGGAAAAGGGCAGGAAAGAGCCATACAGGATACAATCAATGCCTTTCATGAGACCGCCAGGAGAATCGGTATGCAAAAGCCGGAAACGATAATCCTCATCTCTCCGCATCAGACAATGTACGCGGATTACTTTCACATTTCTCCCGGAAAAGAAGCCAAAGGCGATTTCGGGGAGTTTGGGGCAGGTCATGTGAAAATGACAGTTTCCTATGATACTGAATTTGTGGATAAGCTCTGCCATCTGGCAGATAAAAAGAATCTGCCCGCCGGAGTCCTTGGACAGCGGGGTAAATCCTTGGACCATGGCACGATGGTTCCGCTCTATTTTGTAAATCAATACTGGCAGGATTACCAATTGGTGCGAATCGGACTTTCTGGCTGTTCTCTTACCACCCATTATGAGCTTGGAAAAGCCATCCGGGAAACAGCGGATATCCTTAACCGGAAAACCGTAATCATCGCCAGCGGCGATTTGTCTCACAGGCTGAAAGAAGAAGGACCTTACGGCTACCGCGAAGAGGGGCCTGAATATGACAGCCGAATTATGGATGTTATGGAAACCGGAGCGTTTATGGACCTCTTTGATTTTTCAGAGGATTTCTGTGAGAAAGCAGGAGAATGCGGACATCGCTCTTTTACGATTATGGCAGGTGCACTAGATAAGACAAAAGTGGAAGCGGAACGTCTTTCCTATGAAGGACCATTTGGCGTGGGGTATGGAGTTTGCTGCTATCAGGTGTGCGGAGAGGATGAGGCACGGAATTTTAAAGAGCGTTACGAAGAAAAAGAGCGCAGTCTGACTGCACAGCGGCAGGAGCAGGAAGATTCTTATGTCAGGCTGGCGAGAAATACCATTGAAACATATATTCGTACTGGAGAAATCATAAATCCACCGCAAAATCTGCCGCAAGAAATGTACCTTCAGAGAGCGGGAGTCTTTGTTTCTATCAAGAAAGAGGGAAGCCTCCGGGGCTGCATCGGAACGCTTGCAGCTACCTGTTCTTCCGTTGCGGAAGAGATTATCCATAATGCTATCAGCGCGTCTACCAAGGACCCCAGGTTTGCCCCCGTGGAACCTGCAGAGATTGACAGGCTGACCATCAGCGTGGATGTGCTGGGTGACATGGAAAAAATAGATTCCCCGGATATGCTGGACGTCAGGAAATACGGCGTGGTCGTTACGAAAGGGCGCAAAAGGGGATTGCTGCTCCCTAATCTGGACGGTGTAGATACCGTGGAAGAGCAGATTGCCATTGCTAAGCGCAAGGCTGGTATCAATGAGCGGGAAGCCGTTTCCCTGGAACGTTTTGAGGTTGTTCGGCATTTTTAAGGAGGCACTGCAAAGCAGCTTTAGGCACAAAATATTTAAGATGAGATTTTTGCGCACAAGCGACATATTGTGTCTGGTTGATGCTTTGTGGCAGTTTCTTGGGAACTTTGTTGGCTGCGTAAGGATATGTAAAAAGGGAGAAATTATGGAAACAATTTGTCATACATGTATACATCGCTGTCGCCTTAAGCCAGGGCAAAGAGGTCTTTGCCGCGCAAGAATCAATGACGGCGGAATTATCCGCTGTGAAAATTATGGAAAGATAACATCTCTTGCCCTGGATCCTATTGAAAAGAAGCCGCTGCACATGTTCTGTCCCGACAGCATGGTTCTGTCCGTGGGAAGTTACGGCTGTAACTTAAAATGTCCGTTTTGCCAGAATCATGAGATTTCTATGGCTGGCTATTCTTCTGCGGAAACCGTCTATCTTTCGCCTGAAGAGCTGACAGCCAGAGCGCTTGCTTATAAAAAGAATGGCAACATTGGCGTGGCTTTTACCTATAACGAACCTCTTGTAGGCTGGGAATATGTGCGCGATACGGCAAGGCTCGTGAAAGCTGCCGGCATGAAAAATGTGCTTGTCACGAATGGAACGGCATCTATGCAGGTTCTTGAGGAACTTCTTCCCTATATAGATGCCATGAATATTGATTTAAAAGGCTTTCGGCAGGAATATTACCAAAAGCTGGGCGGAAGCCTTGAGGTGGTCAAAGAGTTTATTTCTCAGGCTTCTAAGCATTGCCATGTGGAACTCACCACCTTGATTGTCCCCGGTGAGAATGACAGCATAGGGGAAATGGAGGAAGAAGCCGCATGGATTGCCTCGATTTCGCAGATTCCCCTCCATGTCACCCGATTTTTTCCGAGGTATCACATGATGGACCGTGAGGCGACAGAGGTGGCGCAGGTACATTGTCTTGCTGAGGCTGCCAGGAAATATCTCAACTATGTGTTTGTGGGGAATTGCTGATAGTTTTTGAAGGTGTATATAGACTGATTAATCGAGATAAGCTGTATTAGTAAAAATAATAAAAAAAGTAAAAAATCAACATCTAATTCTAAAATTAATTAAAATTAGATGTTGATTTTTTGCTAAAATGGATATAATATAAAAAAGTAATTGATTTCAGATAAATGAGGACGAAGATATGTTGATACAATTTAATTTTAAAAATTTCAAATCATTCCGGGATGAGGTTTCATTGGATTTGTCGGCAACTAAGATAACGGAACATGAGGAACATGTGGCAGAGATTGCTAATGATAAATTGTTGAAAGTTGCAGCAATTTATGGCGCCAATGCCAGTGGAAAGTCTAACGTATACGCGGCATTTGAATATATGAGCTATTATGTGGAAGAATCTTTCAATTTTGGCGGAGAAGAGGAGAGCAGGCGGAGAGAAGGGAACATTTACCTGAAAGTTTTGCCATTTCTTTTTGATGGAAATAGCCGGGAGGAAGAAACAACATTTGAAGTGTTCTATATTGATAATTCAGAAAACAGCGGAAAAACATACCAGTATGGATTTGCCCTGAAAAGAGATGAGGTCGTAGAAGAGTGGCTGTATTCTAAGGCAAAGACGGCAAGGGGAAAGTATCGGACAATTTTCTATCGGAAAAAGGGAGAAGAATTGGAGATGAATGGCTTTTCCAAAAGCCATGTGGAAAATATCAAGGCATCTTTAAACAAGGAGTCCCTTATCGTATCGCTGGGCGCTAAATTGCGGATTGCCAGGCTGAAAAAAGTCAGAGATTGGTTTTTGAATAATGAAATTATAGATTTTGGAGACCCGGCAGAGAATTTTTTCCGTTCCCGGGTTTTGCCGGAAGGATTTGTTGACAGCAGGGAGGTGCAGGAGAATGTAGTAAGGTATTTTTCCTCATTTGATGAGGCAATACGAGACTTTCAGGTGGAGGAACTGCCGCAGGATGAAGAGAAAGATAACGGAAAAAGCTATCGGATTGATGCTGTCCATAAAATGGCAGGAAGTGGTAGGGTGGCTTCTATTCCGTTAAAACAGGAATCGAGCGGAACGCTTAAAATGTTTGCGTTATATCCGTCTTTAAAAGGAGTGCTCGACAATGGAGGAATTTTATTTGTCGATGAATTAAATGCCAGGCTGCATCCTTTGCTGGTAAGGAATATCATTCTGACCTTTCTATCTCCGGAAATCAACACGCAGAATGCGCAGCTGATTTTTACGACTCATGATGCATGGCAATATTCCAATGAGTTACTGCGCCGGGATGAGATATGGATGGTAAATAAAAACAGAGAAGGGGTTTCTGAACTGTATTCTCTGGCCGAGTTTCGAGATGAGGATGGCAATAAGGTGCGCCGGGATGAGCCATTGGCTAAGAAATATCTGACAGGAAGCTATGGGGCAATTCCAGCGTTAAAGCCTATGGATATGTTGGCAGAAAGGAATGTGGATGGGGAATAAAAGGGGAGGAAAGCCCAGTGATTCCAGAGCTGGGAAGAGAAAGGACAGAAGTAAAAAGATAGGGGTTAGGGTACCGGAGTTGGGGTATTACCTGATTGTGACAGATACAAAGGAAACAGAAAAGAATTTTTTTCAAGGGCTGCGTGACAGTATTCCGCCAGATTTGAAAGACCATCTGGTAATAAAAGTGGAGAAAGCAAAAACCGTTGAATTAGTGGAGAGGGCATTGGAGCTTGCTGGCAAGGAGACGCAATACCGAATGCCTTGGATTGTATTTGACAGGGATGAGGTAAAGGATTTTGATGAGATAATCAAAGCAGCTAAGAAAAATGGCGTTGGGCAGGGATGGTCCAATCCATGTTTTGAAATATGGCTTCATGCATACTTTGGTGAAATGCCTGTAATTATGGATTCTGTTACTTGCTGTAATCGTTTTGCTGATAAATTCGAGAAAGTTGCGAAACAGAAGTATTCTAAGAATGATAAGGATATATATCAGAAATTACTGCGGCATGGAAATGAGGAAAAGGCAATCCTGATAGCGGAGAAATCTTTGCAGAAATGTATGGAGGATGGCAAGAGGAAACCATCAGAAATGTGTCCAGCGAGTATGGTTCAGCGGTTGGTGGGAGAGATACAGGGGAAGATAGGGAAGTATCATGATAACGTCAGATAATTTATATTTGAGCAGGAGGGGATAAGGATGGATTTACCGAATACAAAAGACCCTAGAAATGCATTAGCGAGTTGGAACGGCTATGAATTTCAGGGACAGATTGCGTTGATTGTAGTTTTGGAGAGGATGATTGAAAAAAAGTTTCCAACAGAAAAGTGTGAATTGCTGCTTGAAGATTTGGAAGATTTTTCAATTTATGTTGAAGGTAAGAGAGTTAGTACACATCAGGTAAAAGCTACCAAGGATAAAACCGTAAAGGACTGCCAGGAAGCCTTATATAAAATGGCTTTGGGACTTCAGAATAATAACAAGGATAAGCAAACCAAAGCCTATCTTCATACAAGTAATAAATTGAATACGGAAGATTGGGATATCAAAGTAAAAGACGCAATAGAAGGATTTGTGCCGAAAACAGAAAAAGATTTAAAAAAGGCGCTTTCAGATGATGCTGAAATCACCAGGAAGATAGACAAACTAAAAGAACGTTTTAATAAAAATAAAACATTTAAAACGAATAAAATTGGAGTATGGGAAGATATATACCGTCTCATGGATGAAGTTTCAGAGGAATCAGAAATATTGAGTGGGAATCTGAGAAATGCGATAGAAAAATATCTAAAAAGTCTGGATAAAGTCGATTTGTCAAAGGATGATATTTTGAACAGAATTCAATACTATGATTACCGAAACCATGTTAATGTAGACAGAAAAAGCACAAGGGAACGTATTAAAGAATTGATTCAGGAGTATTGGGGAGAAGAAATAGCCGAACTGCGGGAGAATAACATAGATAAATATCGTTTGGAACTACAGGAACAGATACATTGTTATGTTGTGGATAATCATGAAAATGAGCCAAATCGGAAAGGCATTCCGTTTTCTGTATTTGAACGAATTTTAAATCAGACAAGCCTTGGAACTAGGGAATATAAAATATTGAGGAATAAAGAGGTCTTTTATGAAACGCTGGAAGAGTATTGTGAGGGGTGTCGATTTGAGAGGGGAGAGCAACTGGAAAACTGCGGAAAATGCGATTTGCATGAAAAAAAATTATGGTTTAAAGATTTGTCTGTCGCTGAACTGGAACGAGTATTTCATTTAATGTCGCCAAATGTCAATAAAAGTTTAGAAGAAGACAGTAATATTGTAAATGAGAACGGCCTTGCTGAAAGTTATTTTTATACGCTGAACAATATGGATTTTGGAAAGATTGTACATAATGCCAAAGTGGTATATCAAAATGGAAAGGACAATTGTATCCTGACAGATATCAATATTCCCAGACGGCAATCGTCCAGAGAAGGGATTGGCAGAGGGCTTACGGAGAATGAGACCATAGAAAAGATTTGCAGCGATATCTTGGAGAACAGAGAGTTTGCAAAAGAGAGGATGGAGATTGATGCCTTGATAGTTTCTAATCAGAAAGAGGAGAAAATAAGGCTTAAAGATATGTGCAGAAGGCTTACGGAATCTGCCAGAGCAGAAGATGAGTGGTCATATCTGAAAATAACGGAAAAGAAAGATATATGTTTATGGGATGCTGAAAAATTTGTAAGCGAGAATAAATAAAAGGGGAATGGATGTATGGAACAGAAGAGAGAAATGTTTGATTTTGTGGACTATATTTTAAGAACAAATAATTATCAAATTGTAATTGAGAAAGAGGAGATTGACAGTTATGTAAGAAATATAATTAGCGGAGCAGAATTTTCCTGTGCCCTTTATGAATCACAAGAACAGTGCGTTCAATATGTTCTTGTGTTGGATGTGGGAAAAGCCGACTTGAAAAATTTGGATTTGGGGAATCGGCAAAGAATTTTGTATAGGAATCTGCAGGAGATGGGAGATAGATTAGAGCCGGAATTTGATAAAAATGTAACGCTATTGCTTTGCGCGGAGGGAAATATTGAAGATGAGAGTTTAGAAAGGGAAGTATTAAAACTGGAGGAAAATCCTTATTGCTTTAAAAAATTAGTGCTTACCTATTCGCGGGAGGAACTCAGCAATCTTGAGGAGAATATGGGAGAAGAAGACTTGTGGGATTATATGCAGCAAAAGCTGGATATGTTAAAGGAGGGAAGAATAAAGGTTGATGAAACATCTGAAACCATTTTAAAATTGCTGATAAAAATGCCGTTTTTGCCTGTAAATGCGGTGAAGGAACAGACCAAAAAGAATTTGATGGAAGAAATAGAAAATAGCTTAGATGACAAAGATAAAATTTTCTGGAACGACATCAAAGAAATGAACGCAAAAGAAATTGAAGACATAAAAGATGATACAGGGGAGGAACTTGATAAATTCCTGTGTAAATGGTATACAGAGGAGGAGAAAAAATAATGGGATATCGTCTAAAGAAATTAGTGATACATAACTTTAAATTATTTTCTCATACAGAGATACATATAGGTGAAAATAATCTGGTAATGTTGGATGGACCCAATGGGTATGGGAAAACCAGTATTTTTGATGCGCTGGAGTATTTGTTTACCGGAGATGTAAAGAGAATTTCTGAAAATAAAGTCTGTAAAACAAACATATCATTTGAGGAAGACTGCTTAATAAAAAATCCATCTGATGGAACCCAAACATATGTAACAGGGGTATTTGACGAGGCAAAAAAATATAAAATTACAAGAAAACTTTTAGAAGGCAAGGGAGTCGAGAATAATCCTTCAAAAGTAAAATCAAGGACGAAAACAACGTTAGTATGGGATGGGGAAACAATCTGTGATGATGCTAATGTGGATGAGGCGAATAAAGAAATATCATTGCGCTTAGGGAAAGGTATTTTAGAGCATTATTTGCAGTTTTATTATGTCTCGCAGGAAGACCGTCTGCAGTTTTTGTCAAAGTCAGAGGAAAATAGGAATGCCGAGCTGCAAAAACTTTTTGGAATTGAAAAAGAGGAGGAAAATTATCAAAAAGTTAAGGCAACATTCAAAGTATTTCAGAATTTGAAAAAGAAATATTCTGGAGAGTTTGAGACAAAGAAACAGGAAGTAAAAAATATAGAAAAAGAGATGGAAGGAATTGATAAAGAGTCGCAAGCAACATATAAGGATTTAATTGCAGATAAAGAGATTAATTATCCTCTGTGGAATCAAGTGCATCCCAGGATAGAAAATAAAGATAAACTTTTAGAAATGGCAGAGAGAGTTCATGCGGCAGGATATTTCTCACGAGAGATAGGTTTGTATAGAAAAGACAAGAAAAATAATTGGATAGAAGATAAGATAAAAGATAAAGAGACATTGAAAAAATTTCTGTATTTAAATGAGCATTCAGAAGAATTGGATTCTTTGAAAACAGAGATGGAGCAGTATTATGAAATATTGAAGATTTTAGAGGCGGCTGAGCGAGAGGAAGGTGGGGTTGATTATGAAAAATATAATTTTAAGAGACTGAAAGAAATTATAAATTTACAAGTAGATTTAGAAGAAGTAACAAGAATTAAAAATGAGATTAAGGATTGTCGAAAGAATGTAAAAGCCGAAGATGCGGCAAGAGACAGACTTACAGGATTGCAAGAGCGGCTGAAGAAAGAGTGGGAGGCCTGGCAGGATAATGAATATGAGGGATTACCAGATAACCAATGTCCATTATGTGGGCAGCCTTATGAAAATAAAGAAGTGCTAATGCAGACCTTGGATGCATGCCGAACGGCACTTGAGGGTGGAAAAGAAGATTCGCAGAAGCAGATAGACCAGTATATTGACAGTTTGAAAGAAGTGTACGATTTACAGTATAAATTGCCCATAGAGGAATATTTGATAAAAAATAAGTGTTATGGGAGGAAGATTTGCAGGGAATTATACGAAGACTGGGATAAGATATTAATAGCCTACCGGTCCTTTATAAAAGAGAGCGGAGAGTATGGAATTTCCAATAAATATACTATTACGGAAGAAGATTTTGAAAAAGCAGATGAAATTGTGGAGGAATTTGTTGTCTGGTTGAAAGGGTTAAAATCTGTACTTTCGGACGAGTATTATGACCATAAAGAGAAATATCAGTATGATAATGTTTTATCATTGGATTATCAGAATTGTAAAGAGAAGGTCAAGATTATAACAGAGGAAGAGGAGAAAGTAAAAATACGTTACATTGAACAAGAATATTATGGAGGCAAGCAAAAGGAATTAGAAACGAAAGAAACAGAAAAGAAGGCATTAGAGGAAAGAGTAAAAAAGCTTACAGAAGTAGCAGGTGATTTAAAAGATTTAAGTGGCAAAGTGAAAGAGAAAATTGACGACTATAAATCAGAGTTGGTAAATCAGTTAAAAATCCCGTTTTACCTGTACTCGGGAAGAATCCTGCAAAATTATCCGGGCGGATTGGGGATATGGATGCAGGAAGTCAAAGGTGGGAAAATTCGTTTTGCAACAGAGCGCAGAAAAGAGCATGATGTGTTATATACATTAAGTTCAGGACAGTTGTCGGCTGTTGCCATTGCAATTTCACTTACCTTGAATAAAACATATGCACAACAGAGTTTAAAATGTATGTTTATTGATGACCCGATTCAAACTATGGATGAGCTGAATATTGCATCTTTTGTGGAAGTTTTGAGAACTGACTTTACAGAATATCAGTTTATCTTATCTACACATGAAGATGATTTTTCAGATTATATCCGTTATAAGTTTGAGAGATATGGGTTGTCCAATTGTTCTGTTGATGTCCAGGGTCTTGATAAAGGGAAAGAAGTAAAAAGTAATATGGGTTAACATCTCAGGCTCTAAGCCTCCGCAGCTCTGCTGCGGGGGATTTTATTTATTCATTCTGCACAAAATCAATCTCAAAAACCAATGTTTTATTGCGCTTTTTTATTCCGATGTGCTATAATAAGCCCACTTAAATTATTTTTTATATCATAAGAAAGGGATGAGAGAGATGATTAAAAAATTTTGGAGAAAGACAAATGCGTTACTGCTTGTCGCTGCTATGACAGTGACCTTGCTGCCAGCGCAGACGGCTGCTGCGGCTGGTGCGAATGATACGGCGGGTTCAGTGCCGCTGCTGCAGGCAGATGGCATGGAGGGGCAGTTTTTCACGCAGCAGCGGGCCAATGCGAATGCATCTGTCCTGGATGCAGCTGCTGTGACAGGAAAGGAATACACGGTGATTAAAGGCAATACACCGGTTCTTCCCAAGCAAGCGCTGGTAACATCCGATAATGGAAGCATGGCTGCAGCAGATATCCAGTGGGAAGCGTGGGACGAGAGCTTGGCTGCCGGGAATCATACGGTAACGGGTACGGCAAATGGGTATCAGCTTACAGCTACCGTCAATGTGCTTCCTTGCGATGAGGAAGTGGAAGATGTACAGGCGATGGGAAGGCAAGATGGTGACACAACACAGGAGAAATTAGATGCAATCCATCCACTGAAAGGCTACAAAGGGCTGTTTGTGGCAGAGTATGATATTGTGCCCAGCGATGTAAAGCCCACGCATGACCGGGCAGTCATCTATCTTCCGGCAGCTGACAGTAATGGCGCACCATTCAGTGCAGAAAGCTGCTGGGATTATGGGGCAAGGCTTCAGTTTAAATATGGTTATAACAATGAGACATATTTCCAGACACAGAATGGTGATGGGCAGGTAATAGGAAACGCGAAATATTATCCGACGAATGAGGAACTGACAGAGGCGTTAGACAAAGGCGAGGCTGTCAATGCGCTGAAGTTTGATGAGACCAATACATATCGCGTACGCACGGTGATGGATACAGCCAGCGATACCACCAAGGGCAATGTGAAGATATACATCACAGACCCGCAGGGGGTTGAGCATGAGGTCACGCAGCCAGGCGGCAATGGTTTCCGCCTTTATCCCACGGATGGAATTGTCAAGAATTTTGCGGCAATCCGCGGCGGCTACCGTATGGTAAACCATAAGGTTAGCTGGATTTCCGGTTATGCCACCAAGAAAACAGAGATATATCTGAAAGGTCAGAATGCTGCAGATTATGTGAAAGAGAGCGAGGATATTGTATCCAAAGAGATTCCGGGCGTCATCGCAGGTAACCCGGATACTGAGGCTGTAAGGAACAATCAGAGTTATACCTTGGATACCGGGAAATCCGGCTGGTACAATGGTGAGGAAAAAGTTGCTTCCGTGACAGCGCAGGAAGGCGACACAGTTACCTACCGTGCTTATTATAATTATGCGAAAGCCATTGACAAAGCGGAATTGAGCAGTCAGGTACAGGCTGCAGAAAGCTTGACGGAGAAAGACTATACGTCTGGCAGCTGGAGCACGTTCAAAGATGCACTGGCAAAGGCAAAACAGGTAAATACATCCACTACTGCAAGCCAGACGGAAGTTGACAAAGCTGGGCAGGAATTGGCTGCTGCTGAGGATGCGTTGGTCAGCATTAAGAATTTGAAAGAAGCCGTTGACAAGCTGAAAGCAGAACTTGCAGAAAAGGAAGGGCATAAAGCAGACTATGCCAACTGGAATGCCGTTGAGAGCGCGCTGACCAGCGCTGAGAGGGTACTGAACAGGGCAAGCGCTACCAAAGCGCAGGTGCAGGCGGCAGAAGACAGTTTGAACATAACATTGATTACCGTAACGGAGAAGGAAACTGCAGAGGCAAAAGAGGCGATGGAGAATTCTGTTACAGCAGCCGAGCAGAAAGTTCAGGAAATAAAAGAATCTGAATATACACCGGCAAGCGTGAAAGCATTGAAGGATGCTTTGGAGGCTTGTAAAAATCTTAATCCAGAGACGGCAACAAAGGCTGATTACGACAATAACAAAGAAGCGTTAGACAAAGCAGTAAAAGGGCTTGCCAAGCTGGCAGATAAGACCGCATTAAATCAGGCGATTGCCGATGCGAAGGCTAAGAAGGAAGCGGATTATGAGGCTGCAAGCTACAAGAACATGCAGGAGAAACTGAACAATGCCAACGCAGCTGCAGCCAATGTCAATGCCACACAAGCAGAAGTTGATAAAGCCAGGAATGACTTGCTTGCTGCTGTAGACGGTCTCGTTAAGCTGACAGTAAAAACATCGGAGGTCAAAGTATCTTCTATTAAGCCAGCAGCCAAAACCTATAAAATTGCCGCTGGCAAGAAGCTTGATTTAAAAAAGGTGTTTACCGTTTCTCCGCAGAATGCAGACAACAAGAAGCTGAACTATACTGTTGACACGAAGATAGCTGGTTATGCTTCCATAAAGTCAGGCGTAGTAACTGTAAAGAAAAAGGCAGCGGGTAAGACTGTGGTTCTTAGGGCAACGGCAACTGACGGAAGCGGCAAGACGGCAATCGTGAAGATTAAGGTTATGAAGAATGCCGTTACTAAGATTACAGTTAAGAAAAAGTCGCTTACCGTTAAGGCGGGAAGCAAAGCCAAGATTAAGCCAGTCGTTAAGACAAATGGTAAGAAAGCGAACAAGGCATTAGCCTATACATCTTCCAATCCCAAGCTTGCAACGGTCAAGAATGGCGTTGTCACCACAAAGAAAGGCAAGATAGGAAAGGTGACTATCACGATTAAATCTACCGATGGTACGAATAAGAGTGTAAAGGTTAAGATCAATATCAAAAAATAATATATGAGCAAGAAATGAAAGAAGCTGTCACCTCATGGTCCGTGAGGTGGCAGCTCCTCGTCGTCTTGTTCTTCCTTTCCGCTTTCTAAAGCAGCCCCGCTATCTGCGGTTTCCGGCTGCACAAGCCTGGTCCGGCTAATGTCATGGCTGCGTTTTTCGTTCTGTTCCTGTTGTTTTTCCTGGTGTTCGATAGCATGTTTTAAGGTGCTGGTGGATTGTTCTTTTTTGGTGCGTTCATCGAGCATGGCCTGCAGTTCATTGCGCAGCTGCAGTTCTTTTGCTTCCTTTCGCAGCAGCCGGCTGTTTAAAGTGTCTATGCGTTTGTTCCTCTGGCTGAATTCTTCCAGAGATGGGATATTCTGTGAGTCCTTTTCCTGTGCGGCAAATGCAGTTTCCCCTTCTTTCTTCTGTGGGGAAAGTCCTTTGCCCATCTCGCGCTGAGCCAAGAGTTCCAGCTGTTCCGGCTCTTGTTCTAAGAATCCGAATGCGTCTTTTAATGTCTGATGCCCCCGCTGATGGATGAGCTGTTTCATGCATTTGAGGAAATCGGCGCTTTTCTTGCTGCCGGACATTTCGTAGAAGAGCGCCTGGTTGCGCAGCGGCGTTTCTGAGGCAAACAATGTTTTCTTATTTCCGTGGCTTACTTTCTTCATGGAAGTGCGGTCGATGTGCTTTTCTTTTTCTGTGTGTACGGGAGTGCCTGCAGCTTCAAAAGCCTCCAGGACAAACCCCTCCCGCTGCTGTCCGTTTTTTCTGTCTTTCTTGCGATAATCAAGCTTACCGTAAGCGTTTTTCACTTCGTAAGTTTTCTGTTCTTTTTCTTGTTTTTTCGAGTCCCGGTTTTCCTTATGCAGAATAGATTGTCCCGAATCCCAACGAGGTTTTTTCTGTTCTTCTTTAAAATAAGTGCCCATATTCCCCATATTCGTCACGGCTGAGTTTCTTGCCGCTCTTTTCCAGCTCGTGGCCAAGTCCTTTCAGTATTTTGTCCATGGTAAGCAGCGGCTCATGGTCTTCCGCGGCAAGGAAGCTTGCATAGATGAGGGTGTTTTTAATCATGCTGCCTGATATCTCAAACTGCCTTGCCAGGAAGTCAAAGTCAATTTCATCGGACAGGGGCAGATTCGCGGGAATCATGGACTGCCACATCTGCCGGCGCAGAGCCTGGTCGGGCAGCGGAAAGTCGATGATGTCGCTGATCCGGCGCCGGAAGGCGCTGTCAAAATTCTGCAGGTAATTGGTGGCAAGGATACTGATTCCTTCATATTCTTCCATTTTCTGCAGCAGAAAAGCAATTTCCATATTGCTGTATTTATCATGGGATTCCTTGATTTCGGTTCGCTTGGAGAACAATACGTCCGCCTCGTCAAAGAAAAGGATTGCCATGCTTTTTTCTGCTTCGCCAAAGATACGGCTGAGCTTTTTTTCTGTCTCCCCGATGTATTTGTCCACAACTGCCGGAAGTTCTACCCGGTAAAGCTCCATGTTAAGTTCTGCTGCCATGACCTGTGCCGCCATTGTTTTTCCGGTGCCGGGCGGTCCGGCAAAAATCATAGAGATGCCGTTGCCGTAGGCTGATTTCTCGATAAATCCCCATTCCTCATAGACCAGTTTGCGGTTGCGCACCCGGTTTATGATGTGGAAAAGTTTTTGCTTTTGGGGAGCGGGGAGAATGAGATGTTCCATCTTATACATGCCGCGGATTTTTTTAGCGTATTTGTCCAGGGAATGGGAGGATACCCGCAATATGGCACGCCTTAAGCATGGGCCTGAGATATAGCCGCTGCCATCGCTGAGGGCGTATGCTTTTGCCAGTTCTAATATTTCCCGCATCCTGCCCGGCAGGAAATTGTATCTGCCGAGGAAGTCCTGCCGTTCCTCTTCATGTTCCCATTGATAAGAAAGACTTAAGGCATCAAACAGTTGTTTGTCCGCCAGGACCTTTTGCGTGGAGATGGTAAACGGAAGGTATTGGCGGCGGGCACAGCTGTCCAGAGGAATCTCTTTCCAGGAGCCGGCAATAAAGATAGTCTCCTCGTCTTTGAGCCAATCCAGCAGCGGTGATAAATCTTCCGTTTCCTCCCCGAGTTCTATTACAAACATGGCGTGGTTTAAGAGGCATTCTATCTGTATTTCCCTGAGCTGGCGTTCGGACTGCAGCGTTTCATAAGGGATGATGGCAAGGCTTAAATTTGTTTGCGCAGCCAGATGTGCGAAGTTCAGTTTTCTGCCGCTTCCTTTTTTGCCTTGCAAATACACCAGTTTTTTGCCTTGGATATTGGTAAGGCATTCGTCTATTTGTGGGTACAGGCGGACAGAGGTTCCCAGAGAAGGCAGCGGCTCTCCGGTCTGGCAGTACCAGTACATGCCAGGAATGTGCTGTGTTTCCAGGAGGATTCCTTCTAAGAAGAGAAGTAAGCGGGTCGGAAGCCGTATCTGGAGATTCTGCTGGCCGTCCCAAACCTGTTCAAACAACAGGGGCGTGGGCTGGTAGAACAGTTCTGCTGTGGGAAAGCCAGATGTTTCTTTGGCGCAGAATAGCTGCCAGATATCTGGACTTAAGTTTTCCCCGCGCAGCCCGGCATAGAGCACGGCTGCCAAAAGCATCATTTCATCCTTTTGCAGATGGCAGGAGAGGGAGACATAGAGGAAAGGGGAAAATTCCCCCTCGTCTGCGCTCTCTGCAGCTTTATCTAACAAGGTTAAAAAAGAGTTTGCGGGATAGAAATTATCCTGCTGTGCGAGGGTTTTATCTCCCCAGCCTGCCAGGTCATCCAGAAATTCCTGGTAATTGCGGTATCTGTCCATGTATTTCTCCTCAGTTTGCTACGATTTCCTTGAAGCTTTTGCCAAAGTCAAGTTCCAAATCTTCCCGGTACAATTGCTGCATCCGGTCATATTGCTGTTTCGCTTCCGACTGTTTTCCGCTCTTATAAAGGCAGAGTATGAGCTGTGTTACGATTTCTTCATTGTAGGGGTCCGCTTCTAACATCCGTCGGAAAAATGGAATAGCGGATTCAGGCGCTTCCTGTGCCGTTCTCTTTGCTGCGCCTGATTTAAGGACGGCAAGGTATTTGTTTTCCAGTTCTTTTGCCGTTCCGTAAGACCATAAATAGCCGCTGTTCCCCATATAGCTGCCAGGATAGAGCTGCATAATCCGTTCCGGGTTTTTATCACATGCTTCCTGGTCTGAGAGAAATGAAGTCAATTCATTTAAGTCGGAATCCACAAGCTGCATGTTGAGGGAATATTTCTTTTTCTCATAAGAAATCAGGTCTTCCAGACCTTCCTGCGTAAACGACTGGCGGATGCTGTAAAGGGTTGTGTGGAAGAGGGCGATAGCGCTCTTTGCCCCGGCGTCCGGCCATAACAGTTCAATCAGGACTTCCCTGGATACGCTGCGTCCTTGCAGATGGAACAAATATGCAAATAATTCCTTTGCTTTTTTCGTCCGCCATTTCAGTTCCTGGCCATTGGAGCCGGGAAGGGATACGAGAAAGCAATCCAGACATTGGATCTTAATTTTGCCCGAGTCTTCTGTGCCGGTTTTCTCCTGTTCCCTTTTTGGGGAGATAAGATGCCGGGTATCTGCAGTATTATGGTGAATGGAGTGGATTTCCTTTAAAATCTGCTGATGTTTTGAGGAAAGTTCCAAGTTCCATATATGGTTTTTCTGTAAAAAGGTATTTCCCATGCGGGCTTGTTCCATTGCTTTGCGGTAGTTTCCTTCTTCCCAGGACAAAACTGCCAGCAATTCCCAGGCAGCGGCTGTCTGCAGCGTCTCATGCTCAGAACTTTGGATAATTTCCTTGGCAGTCTGCCTGACAGTCTGATAATCGGCGCATAGATAGGCTGTTTTCATCTGTTCTGCCAACAGGCAGTTTTGCAGCAGGAAGCCATCGGGAATGCTGCCTAACCGTACCTTGTGGAAAGCAGGGTACGGTTCCGTCTTCTGTTTCACCATTGATAAAATGTATTGCGCAGCGGATAAGAACGTGTTTTCCTGAAAATGTACCTGCTGTCCGGTATAGACAGCGATAAGCTGCACAGCCTCTTCAAGCTGGTGGAGGCAGCATTTTATTTTTACCTGTTCTGTGCAGAAAGATTGTGCCGTTTCATTCCAGGACAGTTCTGATTCCTTTGCGGCCTGCTCTAAATAGAGTTCCGCCTGTAAAAGCTCTCCGGCTTTGCGTTTTGCGGCGGCGGCAAACAGCAGGACTTTCTTATAGTCCTGCAGCCGTCCCTCCTCATAGAAAGCTTTTCCCGCCTGTGCAATTTCTTTATTTGCTTCATTCTCGCGCCCCAGCGCCATCAGGTATTTGCCGTAGATAAACCTGGCTTTTGATGACAGCTCGCAATGGTTTGCTAAGAGGAATGCAAACCAGCGTTCCATGGTTCCATAAAGCCGGTCTTCCAACATGGAATCGCCGGAAGCTTCGATGACTGCCTGTATGATATCGGTTGCTTCTCCACGGCAGGCGTATTCCGCCGCCTGAATTTTGTCGTTGGTTTTCAGGAGGAAATATGCAGCTGTCCGAAGCGCGGATTGCTGCTCCTCTAAGGTTGTCTGTGACAGCAGGAAACGCTGGAAGATAGAATGGTAGCGGTAGAGGCTGCTGCCTTCGCCGAGTGTCTGTACAAACAGGTTTTCATTGACCAGATAGCGCAGCATGCTTTCCGAGTTATAAATTCCTGCCACTTTGTTGCAGATGGGAGGCGTCATATAATCGAGGACGGCAGTCCTTTTTAAAAATGTCTGGATGTCAAAAGGCAGCATTTTGTAGACTTTCGTCATGAAATAGTCGGTTACTTCCAGCTTGTCACAGATTTCCTTAATTATCTCTATGGTAGCTTCTGTTTTATGTTGGTTTAGCTGGCTCATAATCTGGGCAACGCCCACCGGCCAGCCTTCGGTACAATCGTAAATTATTTTAGACCATTGTCTGGCATTGTCACCGCTTTCTTCCAGAAACGCGACAATTTCGTCCGGAGTGAATTTCAATTCCTCCATTCCCAGGCAGACGGCGCTGCCATTTTGCAGATATTTATCAAAAAAGCTGGGGAGGGAGCGTTTTCCTACAATAAACAAACGTATTTTCGTATCCATTGTCTCGATGAGGATTTCTAATAAATTAAAAATATCGGGATTGGTGATTTCCTGAAAATCATCGAAAATAACATTTAAGAAATCTATCTTCGCATCCAGCCAGAGGACGAGCTGTTCCATTACAATATCAATATTATCGGCAAGGGAGGCAGAGACAATGAGGTCTTTTTGCAGATTCCCCATGGCATGGCAGACGGCTTCCGTAAAATTCTGGATAAAGGACATCAGGTCATTGTCCGTGCTGCTTAAACTGTACCATGCGCTTTTGCCGGAAAAATGGCGCACATAATTTGCCAGAGCCTGGGTTTTCCCATAGCCGGCGCCGGCATTGAGCAGGACGATGCCTGCTTGCAGGGAAGAGAGGAGGGCGTCGATTGCCCGCTCGTTATATCCTTTGTCTACATTTGGTATTTGGATTTTGCTGTTATCGTTGTCCATGTTCCATCAGCCCCTTCTGAAAAAAGTATAAATGATTTACTGCGGCTTGCCATGATTTGCACCAATCAGGCAGTTTTTACACCAGTTTGGGAAAAAGATAAAAAAATGTCGTAATGTTTAGAATTTTGTTTAGTGGAATGTTTTATAATTTTGAAATATCATACAACAGGAACAGCATGTTGTGGAAATAACATTTTCAGATAAGGAAAGGAGGTAGCCGGCATAAGCAGCATAAGCAGCTTTTGCTGGGAAATTATGGCTGAATATTTATCACCAGGCGTATATGTAGAGGAATTTGATTCAGGCGGAAAGCCCATGGAAGGCGTTGGTACAAGTACAGCCGGATTTATCGGTCTTGCACAGAGAGGACCAACGGAAGGGGTTCCGCAGCTTGTCACCAACTTTGCAGATTTTAAGAGAAAATTTGGCGGGTATCTTTCGGAAAATGAATATGGGGAATACCGGTTTTTGGCGTATGCGGTAGAACACTTTTTTGTGAACGGTGGTTCCCGCTGTTTTATTTCCCGTGTAGCGCCAAGCGATGCCAGGCCTGCCCGTGCCAGGGTTCCGGCACAGGATTCGGTTCTTAAGGTGCAGGCGAAAAATCCTGGCTTGTGGGGCAACAGCATGAGTATTGTCGTGACGCCCGCAAGCAAGGCGAAGACCCAGATTTTGGAAGAACTTGAGACAGCGGATGGGAAACAGTATTCCGTAAAGAGTTCTGTAGGCTTCCATGAAGGGGATGTAGTTGTATACAAGGACATGACGAATGTGGTATACAACCGTGTAGTAAAGAGCCAGGACAATATCATTGTATTTGAAAAAGAATTTGAACAGGATGTGGTGGATAAGAATCTGCTGCCCAAGAAGGTGATTTCCACCTGTGAGTTCAACCTGGAAGTGAAGTATGACGACATTGTGGAGTTCTATGAGAATCTGTCCTTTAATGTGTCCATACCGAATTACATTGACAAAAAGACGGCGAAATCTGATTTGATTGTTGCCGAGTACATCGGCAGTAAGAAATCTGAGGTAATGGCGCCGTTTGATGAGATTGCCGGAGCAGATCCGGAGAAGGCATTCTGCGTGGTTGCCTTAAAGGGCGGCAGCAATGGTTCTGTAGCCAACATCAGTGCAGCGGACTTTATCGGCGTGGACAAGGGTGCGGGGAAACGTACCGGTATCCAGGCATTTTTGGACAATGACAATGTTTCCATTATGGCAGTTCCCGGGGTGGTAGACCCCAACGTACAGCTGATGCTGGTTGCACATTGTGAAAATCTTGCCAGCCGCTTTGCCGTGCTGGATATGCCCAGGGATGCCAAGAAAATTGATGACATTATGGCCCACAGGGATATCGTTGACAGCAATTATGCAGCTATGTACCATCCGTGGCTGGAAGTATTTGACCCATTGGATAAGAAAAACCTGGCGATTCCTCCTTCTGGCTCTGTCATCGGCATTTATGCCCGCAGCGATACCTCAAGAGGCGTACATAAGGCGCCCGCTAATGAGACGGTACGTGCATGTGTAGGGCTGGACTGCCAGTTTAATAAGGGTGAGCAGGATATCTTAAACCCCAAGGGCGTGAACTTAATCCGTTCTTTCCCAGGACAGGGCATCCGTGTCTGGGGTGCGCGCACAGCGAGCAGCGACCCAAGCTGGAAATACGTCAATGTACGCCGCTTATTCATCTTTATTGAAGAGAGCATCAAGGCGAACACCAACTGGGCAGTGTTTGAGCCGAACGATGAGGTTTTGTGGGTGCGTGTAAAACGTACGATAGACGTATTCCTGACAGGACTTTGGAGGTCAGGTGCACTTGCCGGCTCCGCGCCGTCTGAAGCGTTTTTTGTTAACTGCGGCAGGAATACCATGAGCCAGGATGATATTGATAACGGAAGGCTTGTCTGCGTCATCGGCATTGCGCCGGTGAAACCTGCTGAATTTGTAATCTTCAGGATTTCGCAGAAAACAGGTGATTCTGTATAAGCGTTACTGTTAACAAAATCATTTCTTCTAAAAATAATTAGTCAGAAAGGAGCGTTGTGAAGAGATGGCAAGTACTCCATATGGAAAATTTAGATATAAGGTAGAAATTGACGGCTTAGAGGCAGGCGGCTTCTCAGAGGCGTCCGGATTTGACGCCTCGATTGATGTGATTGAGTACCGCGAGGGCGACATGGTACAGACACCGCTGAAACTCCCCGGACTGAAAAAGTATGGCAACATCACATTGAAACAGGGTGTTGCAGATTCTATGGTAATGTATGAGTGGATGATTGCGGGCGTGGAAGGTGAAGTGGAGCGCAAGACAATCACGATTACCATTCTGGATGAGACGGAAACAGCTACGGCATCCTGGCAGGTAATCAATGCATGGCCGGCGAAATATACGGCGCCGGACTTCAATGCGACATCATCAGAGGTTGCAATTGAGAGCATTGAGATTGCCCACGAGGGGATGACCAGGGTATCTTAAAGACAGTTAAATTTATGCCCCGGGCATTGGTTGCCCGGGGCAGATAGGAAAGCAGGGTGGCAAGCAGATGTTTGAAACAGAATTTTCTTTTGTCCTCCCCAAAGGTTACATGGACAGGGATGGCAATTTGCACAAAGAGGGGAAGATGCGCCTGGCCACAGCGGCAGACGAGATTATTCCGCTGCGTGACCCCAGGGTGCAGCAGAATCCGGGATACCTCGTGGTTATCTTGCTCTCAAGGGTAATTACCAGCCTGGGGACGATGCCTGCGGTGGACACCAAGGTGATAGAAGGCCTGTATACGCCGGATTTGGCATATCTGCAGGATTTATATGAAAGGGTCAACCAGGCGGAAATTCCCGTATACCGCACGGTCTGCCCACATTGCGGGGAAGAGATAGAAGTGCCCGTAAATTTTATGGAAGCCGGGCTATAAATTTATATCCGGCGGACAAAATTTATGAGGAGGCGGCATTTGTCGCCTATTATGTGCACTGGGGCAGGGATGATATCCTAGGGCTTACGCACCGTGAACGGCTCCGCTGGTGCAAAGAAATCTCAGACATCAATCGGAAAATCAGCCGTGAGCCGGTGAAGAATGATATTTTCCAGATGTAAGGAAGATGCCGTTGGTGTTCTGTGGGGAAATGAGGCTGCGCGCAGAGGTGAGAAGAGATGGCAATGCAGGACAATCTTGCAAAACGCACAAAGTTTAAAGTGATACTGGACGGAAGACCTTTGGGTTTTTCCAAGGTGTCCAATATATCGTCCACGATGGAATTTGAAACTGTTGTGGAGGGCGGGGTCAATGACAGGGTCCATTATCTGCCCAAACCGCGGCAGTCGCTGGATAAGCTGGTCTTGGAATATGGAATTGCCAGCGGGGAACTGACACGGACCACTCTGACAGCGGGGTATGAACTCAAAAAAGGCATCATCATCATGGTCATGCCGGAGTCAGGCCTCGTGCCCACTGCCACTTATCAGGCAAATTGGGGGATAGTCACTAAATGGGAAATTGACACCCTGGATGCGACGAGCAGCGGCGTGCTGATTAAGAAAGTAGAAATCTCCCATAATGGGCTGGCGGAAACAATTAATAAAATTGGCATATAAGGAATGCATGGTTAGAATTTGCTAGGGTAGTCAAATGTTAAGGTTAAGAGAGGCTTTTTCACAAAAAATACATTTTCATATCAGACAGGATATGCTGCAGCGGCTGTGGGACAAGTATGTTCCGTCAGATTCCGCAGAGTATGGGGATATCCAGCTTATTTACCTGGGGCAGGAGGCAGCACAGCCAGAGGAACAGTCCCAGAAGATACAGCTGCTGATTAGCCTTGTGCTCAGAAACAGGATTATGCGCATGGGACTGGATAAAGCGCCCATTAAGACTGCGCTTGTCCGGGAACAGATGAAAAGCAGTTCGCAGCGCATGGAGAAATATTATCTGATGCAGCTGAAATGCTGTGATTTTGTGATGTATCGAAAAGTATGCAGGTATGTGGGGCTGATTGACCAGGCAGAAGCGGAAGACAGGCGGTACAGGAACTGGCAGAAAGAAAGCCAAGCGATTGAAAAACAGCGGGAGGAGTACCGGCTGTTCTCCTTGTTTTCTTCGGAGATGAAAGAATTTCTAAAGGAACGTTCGTATGAGGCGATGCGTGCCGTAGAAAGGGATATTTTGTATGTTTTGTCAGAAAAAGAATATCATAAGCTGGCCGAACGCCTTATCTGGCAGGAGCGGGAAACATTTCTTTCCTGTCTGGAAAAGTGTGATAAAGTGCAATACAATAAAATATTAAAACGACTGGAAAAAAGCAGTAAGGAGTTAAGCATAAAGCTGTTTCAAAGCTGGGTGAAAGGTCAGGGAATGGAAGCTGTCAGGGCGCTGGATTCCCATGAGTATATGTTGTTTTACCAGCGGGCGGTAAGCGTGATAAACGAGGAGGCTGCAGACAGGCAGCTGGTGGTATGGAAGAAAAATAAAGAGAAAATGCTCCGCTATGTCAAGCGGCAGGAGCCAGAGAAGATTCTTTATCTTCTGCGGCAGATGGAACAATTTGCGGAGGAAACAAGCAGCGTTTCAGTTGAAAATATGGCGCAGTTTACCGCTGTTTTTAATGAGAAGTTCACACAGCTTGAGGAACAGTATTTTCAGCAAGTAATCAAGGAGTTGCGCGAACAGGCGGCCTCTGTTTTGAACGACAGAACGTATCAGGCGATTGCCCAGCGGGCGCAGCATTTCCTGTGGGAAGAGACAGCTGAGAAGCCTGTGGGCGAAAACAGGTTGCCGGCAGGGGAGGAAAGGCACAGAGGAGAAAGCAGGTTCCTGACGGTTGGCGTCAGCCGGATTGCAGAACGCATAGAGCAGGAACTGACGCTGAAGCAGGAGCGGTTAAAAGAGCGGCAGGCGCAGATTTTTGTGACATACCAGAATGCATACCGTGAGGTATTGGGGACAATTAACCGTGCACTGCAGGAGCAATATGACGTATTGCAGTTTAACAAAGAAATATTTTCGGCTCAGTATAAAGGCAAGCTTGTGAAAGAGATATTCCAAAGCCAGCACAGAGGGGAATTTAGCGAAGAGGAAATAGAGAGAATCTGTGAGCTTGGCAGGGTGTTTGCGGAACCGATTGCCACAGAAGAGGGGCAGGAGATAACCGGCGAAAGGTTTACATTGTCATGGCATACGGATGAGCGGGAGGTCCAGGGGATACAACAGGCGATTGCTGATATCCGTGAACAGAAGGAGGAAAAGCAGTCAGAATTTATCGGGAATTTGGCAGAGGCAATGTTTATCTGGGAGCAGGTACATGTATCAGCCCGGCAGATTTCCCGGATGGTGGAAGAATTGTCAGGAAAGGTTTCCTTTTCGCAGAATGCCCAAGGCAGGGTGGAAGAGGGGCAGATACAGCTAATAGGGGAGAAGATAACGGAATTTTCTTTGCTGCAGCGGACAGAAGAAAATCAGGCAGCAGAGCAGATACAGCTGATAGGGGAGAAAATTATGGAATTTTCTTTGCTGCAGCGGACAGAAGAAAACCAGGCAGCAGAGCAGATACAGCTGATAGGGAGAAAAATAACAGAATCTTTTTTGCAGGGCACAGAAGGGGAACGAGAAAAAGGGCAGATACAGATTCCAGGGAAAAAATTACAAAAAATCATATCACAGCGTATCAAAGGGGAGCAGGGAAACACGTATATACAGATTACAGAGGAAAAGATAAAAGATTTTTATTTAAAGAAAATAGAAGAAAAACAGAAAGAGACAATTAGAAAGAGTGGAGAGCAGAGATTAGAAAGAATATTTACAAAGATTCCAGAGAAAGTGGTAGAGGAGATATTCCAAAGCCAGCACAGAGGGGAATTTAGCGAAGAGGAAATAGAGAGAATCTGTGAGCTTGGCAGGGTGTTTGCGGAACCGATTGCCATAGAAGAGGGTCAGGGAATAACAGGTGAAAGGCTTGCATTACCGCGTCATACGGATAAGCATGAAACGCAGAAGGTACAACAGGCGATTTCTTATCTCCAGGAACTGGAGGAGGAAAAGCAGTCAGAATTTATCGGGAATTTGGCAGAGGCGATGTTTATCTGGGAGCAGGTACATGTATCAGCCCAGCAGATTTCCCGGATGGTGGAAGAATTGTCAGGACAGGCGCCTTTTGCACAGGATGTATGGGGCAGAGTGGAAGAGAGACAGATACAGCTGATAGGGAGAAAAATAACGGAATCTTTTTTGCATGGCATAGAAGGGGAACAAGGAAAAGGGCAGATACAGATTCCGGAGAAAAAAATACAACAAATCATATCGCGGCATATTGAAGGGGAGCAGGGAGAAACATATATACAGATAACAGAGAAAAAAATAAGAGAATTCTATTTAAAGAATATAGAAGAAAATCACAAAGAAATAATTAGAAAGAGTGAAGAGCAGAGATTAGGATTAACATTTACGCAGGTTCTGGAAAAAGTGGTAGAGGAGATATTCCAAAGCCAGCACAGAGGGGAATTTGGCGAAGAGGAAATAGAGAGAATCTGTGAGCTTGGCAGGGTGTTTGCGGAACCGATTGCCATAGAAGAGGGTCAGGGAATAACAGGTGAAAGGCTTGCATTACCGCGTCATACGGATAAGCATGAAACGCAGAAGGTACAACAGGCGATTTCTTATCTCCAGGAACTGGAGGAGGAAAAGCAGTCAGAATTTATCGGGAATTTGGCAGAGGCAGTGTTTATCTGGGAGCAGGCACATGTATCGGCTCAGCAGATTTCCCAGACGGTGGAAGAACTGTCAGGACAGGTTTCTTTTTCGCAGAGTGCCCAAGGCAGGGTGGAAGAGGGACAGATACTGCAGATGGGGAGCAAAATAAAGGAAATTCTTTTGCAGAAGATAGATAAGGCAAAAACCGTACATGTTCCATATAGCAAATTGTGGGAGTGGGGCAGGGCGTTGCTGTTCTATCAGAAGTTGCCGGTTTCAGGAAATGTGCGGCTGGAGGAAATGCATGATTTGGTCAATGAGCAGCAGGAAAGGGGCAGCGATACAGACAATCCGCAGCAGGAGGATGTGCAGACAGATATCATACGTCGTCAGATAGAGGCAGCAAAAGACAAAAACAGCTTAAGGCAGTTGATTGTACAGATTAACCATCAGGCGTCTTCCCGACAGAAAACACAAGAAAACATCCTGGTATATGCGGATAGCCAGCTTCATGCACAGCCGGTACAAGATTTGATCCGCTATCTGCGGGAATTAGACGAGAGGCAATATGGGGAATTTGTCAGGCAAATGTCCCAAGTTATGGAAATTCAGCGGCAGCTGCATACTGCACTGGAGAAAATAAAAGGCGATGCAAAAAATCCATGGGAAGGAGCGCAAATCCACTATCTGCAGCCGCAGGGAAATGCAGAAAAAATGCAGGAGGAAGCGGAGAACCGTTATCTGCAGCCGCAGGGAAGTGCAGAAAAAATGCAGGAGGAAGCGGAGAACCGTTATCTGCAGCCGCAGGGAAGTGCAGAAAAAATACAGGGGAAAGCGGAAATCCGCTATCTGCAGCCGCAGGGAAGTGCGGCAAATCCACAGACAGAGACTGGCCGTATTGCCGTTTGGCAGAAACAGGACAGCCAGCGTTTGGCGGCAGCATATCCAGAGCTTGCAGTGCGTATTCGGGAATTTGAGAGGCAGAGGCGTCAGCTTACGCAAAAGCGTATGCAGGCTGCCAGACAGGAATTTTTCCATCAGCCGCATCAACAAAATCCTGCACCTCAGGCAGCAGATACAGGAGAGCCAGATTTATGGCAGACGATGTTATCCATAAATGAGCCGGAATTGTTAGGAGCAGCATTGCCACTAAATGATAGAAATTCGCCGGATTTCAGGGTGGTCCTAGAAGGCGGCAAGGATGTCCTGGCTGCCCGGGAAAAAGAAATCCGGGCATGGGAGCTGCAATACTCCATGCAGAATGCATATGTTTCGGATGAGGAACAGCAGAAGGACAAAATGCGCATGCACGAGGAGACCATACAGATGAAGTCTGCGCAGGAGCAGCTTGGCAAGAAGCTGCAGGAAGTGGAAACACAGCTAAAGAAAGTGGAGACAGCGGCAAAAGCCAAAGAAGATGTGCGGGCGTTTGCTGACCAGGTAAAACAGCAGCTTTATGAGGAACTCCATGTGGAAAAGCTGCGCAGGGGGCTGATTTAGATGCTATAAACGAAAAACAGGGAAAATAATTATAGCAAGCGACAAAATAGAAAGCGAGGGATTCTTGTGGGGCTTACGAAAGCGAAACTGGAAATTGAAAAAGAAGTAGGAAAAAGCGTGATAGACGTGCTGTTCAATCCTTCGGAATACCAGCTGACGGATGGCGCCAATTACTCAGAGAAGAAAGTGCCGGGGCTGGATGGACCGATTATCCAGTATGTCTCCGGGGAGGCTACAGAATTATCCCTCAGTCTTTTTCTGGATACATACGTGCCCAAAAAACCAAAGTCGCTGTTTTCTTTCGGCGGCGGAAATTCGGATAGTTCCACGGATGTCTCCGATATTACCAAGAAAATTGCTGATGCGACCTCCATAGACGGAAGCCTGCACCGCCCGCCTAAAGTTACATTTAAGTGGGGGTCGCTGAAATTTGAAGGCGTTGTGACGAAATTTAACCATACTTACACAATGTTCACGGAGAGTGGGATGCCGGTCCGTGCCAAGGTAAGCCTGACGTTTAAATCCCTGATATCACCAGATGATACCAGGAGGAAATCGCCTTTTGAATCCCCGGACCGTACCAAATACCGTACCATCCGCCAAGGGGTAGGGCTTTGGGATATTGCCAATATGGAATATGGAGATCCGGATATGTGGAAAGTGATTGCCCGGGCAAACGGAATTATGAATCCTTTGGACGTAAAGCCGGGGCAGGTGGTAAAGCTTCCGGCAATATAAGGCTTTATAAAGGAGTGGACAAAGATGGCAACAGTGAAGATGTCAAGCCTGGCAACAAAATATAAAAATTTTATGGTGCCGGCGATGAAAGTGAAAAGCGGAGGATTTGACCTCATTGGGCAAAGCGATTATGCCGTGGAATCCGTAGAGGTCACACTTTCACAGTCTGCGGCGAGCGCGGCGGTAATCCGCCTGACAAATGTCTATGATTTGGAAGAACGCAGTTTTGTTGACGACGTCAGTTCCGATTTTATTTTGGGAGAACTGGTGGACATTGAGATGGGCTATGGCTCCTCCCTGACTCCCATGTTCTATGGATATGTGGACGAAATCACGTATGAACTTTCGGAAAACCCTTCCGTGCGGGTGACGGCGGTGGATGTCCGCAGAATGATGATGGGCAGCAAAAAAAGCAACATCTCACACAAAGTAAAAAGCTATTCGGATGCTTTTAATGAAGTGGTTAAAAAATATAAGGTTGCCTATAAGACAACGGATGTAGATGCAACGGACAAGCTTGAGGCTGAATGCATCATCCAGAACGGCAGCGATTATGATTTTATTACGGAAGAACTGTGCAGGAAAGGAAACCGGGACTTTTTTGTCCATGCCGGGAAACTTTATTTTAAGAATATTTCAGCAGAACTGTTTGATACGGTAGAGATGGAGTGGGCGAAAGATTTTATTTCTTTCCAGAGAAAGGCGTCTTTCCAGGATGCCGTCATAAGAATTATGGGGCAGGATGCGGACAAGAAAGAAGAGGTAACGGCTGAGGTAAAGGTTAAGGCGGACGATAAGCAGAAATCGCTGGTGAAGAGTGAAAATACGCAGATGGATGCCGCGGTGGAGGATAACAGCGATGCCAAAAAAATCGCCGAGCACAAAGCGGATGAGCTGAAAAAGCAGGCGCGGCAGGCGAGCGGGGTGTGTATCGGAATCCCGGAAATCCAGCCGGGGGGCAGGGTAAAAATAAAAAAGGGTGACAGAGATCTGATTGATGGGACGTATGATATTATGGAAGCGAAGCATTCGTTTAGCGGCGATGGCTACCGGACGTCTTTTGAAGTGGGAGGCTGGAAACGTTGAATTTTTATGACGAACTGTTGGCAGATAAAGCAGAAGATAAGACATACCCGGAGATAACAGCCCCGGGGCTACTCAATGCCATTGTCAAAGATATTTGGGATGAGCAGCACAAAGGCATGATAAAGGTAGAGTACCTCATGGGAGAAGAAAATAAAAAGACCTCCGACTGGGTGAGGGTGATGACGGGCTATGGCGGAGACGGTTTCGGCAATTACTGGCTGCCGGAAATCGGTACGGAAGTCCTTGTGGGTTTCATCCACGGCAACATGAATATGCCGGTGGTGCTGGGCTGTCTCTGGAATGGGAAGGACAAGCTGCCGGAGGGAGTTGCCAGTGAGAAGAATGAGACGAAGACCGTTATGACCAAGGGCGGAAATAAGATTATTTTCACTGAGACACAGGGCAAGGAGAATATTACGGTAAATACGCCCAAAGGCCTGGAAATTATTCTGGATGATGAGAAGGAAGCCATCCATGTGCAGGACAAGGAGAAAGGCAACAGCATAATCATGGACTGCAAGAATGGGACCATGTCGCTGAAAGCCAAGAAAGAATTTTCCATCACGATAGGAACTAAGGAAGTCATGAAAGCAGATGCGGACACCATCAAGCTGACCTGCGGCACGATTCAGGCGGATGCACAGCAGAAGCTGAAAATGAAAGGACAGACGACTTCCATCCAGGGAACCAGCGTGAAAGTAAAAGCAGATGGGGAAATGGGGCTGCAGGCATCCGGGATGGCGCAGTTAAAGGGTAGTATGGTGAAAATAAATTGATTTTGGAGGTGCCTGTATGAATGCAAGGAACAGCGTGAAAGCATTTCTGGGGACAGGCTGGAAGTTTCCGGTGGAGATTGACGGCGCGACCGGGCGCATCAAAATGTCATCCAATGAAGACAGCATAAGAGAATCCATCCGTATCATTATCGGCACGAGGCCAGGGGAACTGCCGATGCATCCGCAGTTTGGCTGCAGGCTGCAGGATTATGCGTTTGAATCGCCGGACTATACAACGCTCTATTCAATGAAGACAGAGGTGGAGCATGCCCTGGTCCGCTGGGAACCAAGGATTACAGAGGTCCGGGCAGAGGTCAGCGATGAGCGAATTGAGGATGGGATTTTATTGATAAATGTTAGTTATGTCATCCGTTCTACCAACAATCAGTATAACATGGTATATCCTTTTTATATCAATGAAGGGGAGTAGGGAAAGGAGCAGCTATGGATATTCCGCAGATGGAGAGAATGTCAAAGAAAGACATCATCAGCTATATGAGAGAATGTGCCAAACAGTATGTCCCGGAGTGGCGGTACGATGAGAGCCAGCCCGATGCCGGAACGGCATTGGTCTCCATCTTTGCTGATATGATGTATGACAATATCAAAAAATTTAATATGTCCGTGGCTGGAGACCTGTTTTCCTTTTTTGACGGGGTGGGTGCAAAGCTTTATCCTGCAAGCCCGGCAGAGGGGTTTGTGGTATTTGGCCTGCCGGAAGGTTATGATGGTGAGGCGGAAGTTCCCAGGGGAACCAGGCTGCTTGCACAGACAGAGGACGAGCCGCTGGTGTTTGAAACCCAGGAGGAAGTCCTGGTCCGACCGCTGGGGATTGGGCGGATTTTCCTTGCAGACCCCAAAGCGGATGCAATTTATGACCTCTTTGACGGAAAAAAGGAGCTTACGCCATCTTTCTTTTTATTTCAGGGTGGGACTGAAAACCTGCAGAGCCACCGGCTGTTTTTCTGTTTTGGGCAGGAACTTTCCGTTACAAGCTATGCCAGCGCCCAGCTTTCCTTTGTGCCGGCGGATAAGAGGACGGATGAGGAACAGATGAGGCAGGCATTCTGTGACCCCTCGCGTGTCCGCTTTTTCTATGGGTCAGGGGAAGGGTTTAAGCGTATCACAGATTATACATATGAGGAGGGAAAGCTTTGTTTTAAGCTTGCAGGCGGGGAACAGGGAATTGCACCTGCGGAGGAGTTCTCTTCCCTGCATGTGATTTCCATAGAAATACTCGATGCAGCGTTTTTTTCCAGGCTTTATCTGCGGCAAATATCGCTGGCGACGGAATGCCTGGGCCGTAAGCCTGATTTTATCAATGTTAAGGGGACGGACCAGGAAATTGAGGAATTCTTGGCTTTTGGTGAAAATCCCTCCCTCTACGATGAATGCTATATCGGCAGCGGAGAGATATTTGCCAAAGCGGGAGCGCATGTCTGTGTGGAATTTGACCTTGATTTCGTGAGGATTCCGCTGGAGGAGATTGCAGCGGGGGTAAAAATAGCCTGGAAACGGATAATGCGCAAACAAGAGTTTGTGCCAGAGGAGGAATATGACATCACAATCCGTGAGGTCATATGGGAATATTACAATGGTTTTGGCTGGAAGCGGCTGGCGGTATCCGGCAGGTATGCAAATATATTTTCTGTGGAAGATGGGTTAAAAGGCGTGCGTAGGCGCATGGAATTTACCTGTCCCGCAGATATGCAGCAGGTCCTGGTCAATTCAGCGGAGAATTACTGCATACGTGCGCGGATTATCCGCATGAATAATGCTTATAAGACAAAAGGCGCATATATCGCTCCTGTGGCGGGCAATTTCTCCTTAAGCTACAGTTATCAGGCAAGTCCGCTGCAGCCAGAAATCATATTTCAGCAGGACAATATGGAACTTTTAAGTTATCCGGCGGAGGAGATGAACGCCAAAGGATTTGCATTTCCGGTATGCAGGGCATTGGCAGAGAAACAGAAATCCTGCTATGTCGGTTTTGAGCAGCCGCCTGTGGGCGGTCCGCTGAAGCTTCTGTTTGTCATGCATGATAGCGTACAGGACAATTTGCCGGACATAAAATGGGAATATCTGTCGGAAGAAGGCTGGAAAGAGCTGCACCCTGCCGATGGCACGGAAGGGTTTGCGCATACCGGCATGGTGTCCTGGTATGGGCGCAGAGACAGCAAGCGTGAAACATTGTTTGGGGAGGAACTGTTCTGGCTTCGCCTCAGCAAAGGGAATGAGAAAGATTCCGCTGCTGATTTGGATAACTGCCCCAAAGTGGAAGGGATTTATGCCAATGCTACCAGCATTTTAGGCGTTGAGACCGTGGAGGAATCTTTCGGGCTTTGGCCTTTTGCCGAAGATAAGCGGATTCAGCTTTCGTATGGGGATGTCTGCAGCCTGCAGGTATGGGTGCTGGGCAAAAGGGATTACAAGGACAGCCAAAATGCTAGGTGGGAACTGTGGTCGGAAGTAGGAGAATTAAGCAAGGGGAGCGGCGTCAGGAAAGAATATATGGCGGACAGGCGCGAGGGAACGCTTATATTCCCCAAATATATGGAGGCGGCTGGAAAAAATGAGCACGATGAAATCGAGGTGCATGTGGAGTACAGCCATTGCCGGGGGGAAAAGGGGAACGTCCCCATCGGCGAGATTAACCAGCTTGACCGCACGGTTGGCTTTATCAACAGTGTCTATAACCCCATGGCAACGGTATGCGGGCTTGCCGATGAGGAGGTTATGGAGGCTGTGGCAAGGAGCGCTGGTTTCCTGCGCCATGGCGGGCGCTGCGTTTCTGCTGGTGATTATGAGGATTTGGCGAGGGAAGCGGCAAGGGATATCTGCAAGGTAAAATGTTTTGCCGGGTATGATGAGAATGGCAGCCGCAGCCAGGGAGCCATTACGTTGGTGGTGCTTCCCAAGGATTATGGAGAGAGTTCTTATATCTTTGAGCGGACCAGAAAGAAGATATACGATTACTTGTCGGAGCGTATGGACCAGAATGTTGTGAATATGGGGCATTTCCATATTGTGATGCCGGATTTGATACGGCTGGATGTGAAAGTTGTGCTTAAGCTGGCACAGGAAAAGGAAGTTTTTGCTGCCACCAAGAGGGTGCGGGAGGAACTGGAACGTTTTTTGAATCCCCTGTATGGGAATTTTTACGGAGACGGCTGGGAAATCGGTGTGCTTCCTGATAAAAACCAGATTACCCATGCCCTGAAACAGGTGGAGGGGGTCAAATATATCAGCCAGTTATCGCTGCGCAAGTACCGGGGCGGACGATTTGAGGAATATGAAGTCAACGAGGAGCGGCTGCTGCCATTTTACCGGCTGCCCAGAAGCGGTTTTCATGAGGTAGTGGCAGAGCCTTGACAGAATATGGGAAAAAGGAGCATGGGCAATGTTCTATAATTTGAATCTGGATGACAAATCATATAGGGAAATTGAGGCGGACGCGGTATTTCAGATACCGGGAGAATGCCCGGACTGGACGAATTACAACCAGTCGGACCCGGGCATTATGCTGATTGGGCTGCTTGCATGGCTCAAAGAGATACAGCAGTACCATATCAGCCAGCTTTGCGGATGGAAACGGCAGAAATATTTAAAGCTGCTGGGAGTTTCGCTGCGCCGCGCCTTACCGGCAAGGGGGTTTGTGAGTGCAGAGCCACCGGCGGGATTGTCTGCGCGCCGTTTTCCACTTCTGGCGGGAACGCGTTTTTTGGCAGGAGATATGGAGTTTGAGACTGTGAAAAAAGAATGGCTCCATCCGCTGAAGCTCATTGGGGCATACATACTCCGCGGGGAGACCTTGGACCGTTATGTCAATATCGGCAATGATTTGGAAAAGCATATGCGCCTGTATCCGTTTGGGGAATGGCCAGAGGAGGGCAACTGCTGCTGTTTTGTAATAGACCGTGCGTTTAGCCAGAATGGGCAGACTGTAGTTTCCTTTGGTATCTGTACGCAGTATGAAGTGGAGCGCAATGCTATCGAAGGAGATTTTATTCCTCTGGCGCGGCTCAAATGGGAATATCAGTCGAGGGGAGGGTGGGAGGAACTGCCAGTGGACTTTGATACAACGTATGCTTTTTTGCAGAGCGGCAAAATTGGGTTCCACCTGCCGCAGGAGATGGTAGAAGATGAGGGATATCAGGCATACCAGATTCGTGTGACGCTGGTGGAAAATGATTATGATGTGGCGCCCTTAATTGAGGATATATACTTTAATGAGATAGAAGTAAGGCAGCAGCATTCATACTGCGATTTTGAAGACTATGAGGTGGCTGTGCCAGACAGCGCTGCAGAGGATATGCTTTCCCTGAAATGCGGCATGTTTTTGGCAATAGATGGACAGGCAGAACTTTATATTGAAAGAGATGGGGGCTTCCTGCCGGTTCCGGTAAAGCGCAAGGAGCGTGCAGAGGATGGAGATGTGGTTTTTTTCTTTGACAGGCCGGTTTGGGCAGAGGATGGCAGGAACCTGACATGTAGGCTCGCTGTGTATGAGCAAGAATTTTGGGAAAAGCGGGAACTTGGCATAGGAAATGGTTTTGCCAATCAGGAATACAGCCTGGACATTTCCGGTATTGTCTATGATGCGTTTGAAATTATGGTCTGCGACGGGCAGGATGGCAGATTTTACCCATACAGCTGTGTGGAGGATTTTGATAATTGCCTGCCCAAAGATGCAGTGTATGTCCTGGAGCCTTCCTGGAACAGCCTGCTGTTCGGCAACTGCGAAAATGGAATGGCTCCAGATGGGGCAATACGTCTGCTGCGCCTTAGGACAAGCAGTGGGAAATCCGGTAATATCAAGGCGGGAAAAATACATGAATGCCAGCCATATCCAGAACTTTTGGTGGAACAGAATGGAATGACCTGTGGAGGCAGGGATAATGAGACTGTGGAGGAATGCTATCAGCGTCTGTGCCGCAGTTTAAAAGAAGTCCACAGGGGCGTTACATATGCCGACTATGAACAGTTGGTGAAAAAGACGCCGGGGCTTTTGGTCCGGGACAGTAAAGTAATTCCGTTGTCTGCAGGGATGGATGGGCAGGAAAACCAGATTTCTATTGTGGTGCAGCCCTTGAGTTATAAAGAGAGGGATGCGCAGCTGAGCGATAAATACAGGCAGAATTTAGAGCAGATGCTGCTAAAAAAGAAAATGATTGGCACAACCATTAAGATTCTCAATCCGGAGTACATAGGCATCTCCGTTTATGCGGAAATTGTTATCCAGCCGCATTTTACTGATGCGGAGGAACGCTTAGAAGAGGCGGTGCGCGCATATCTGGACGAAAAGTCATGGGAGATTGGCAGACCGGTTTCCTGCAGCGCGCTTTATGGTATTATTGATATCTTGCCCTGCGTGTGGCAGGCAAAATCTCTTTCGGTGGAGGCGAGGGGCAGGGGATTTTGCCATCTGGCAAATGGAGATGTGCAGCTGCCGCCAAATGGGCTGCCATATCTGGATGAGATAGATTTTCAGATTTTTACGGCGGGAGGGGCAACGCTGCCTTAACCTCTGTTTTGCTTTGACATATCACCATAGACAAAAGGGGCGATTTTGTGGAACAGCTTAGATATTTTGTATTCAATAAGGAGAAAGATTTTGCGCTTGGCTGCTCAAAGAATATCCAGGTTACAGAACAAGGGCTTGCGTTGGAGGCTAGCAAAGAGAGCGGCAGTTTCTTTTCCCGCCTGTTGGACAGCGGGGAGGAGGGCAATCAGTGGCATCGGGCGGTCATCCAGAGCGAGGGGTATGGGGATGATTCCATCCAGTTTTATTTTTACTGCAGCGATGAGGAGGGGACGGTTGTAGATGGCAGGATTTACCGTTGGCAGGAACTGCTGCGGGATGAAGATATCACTGTGGAAAAGAAGCGTAAAATCATGAAGCCGTATTTGGCGCATATTGTGCAGAATCCCCGGGATATTCTGTTATATCATGCCAGAGGGAGGTACTTATGGGTGGAAATCCAGTTGTTTTGCCAGGCAGGGTTTCATCCTAAAATCCACCATATGAAATTATATGCTGGGAACCGCAGTTTTCTGTCTTACCTGCCGGCGATTTACCAGACCGGGGGGAAAGAAGACTTCCTCGGAAGGTTCCTCGGATTGTTTGAGACCATTTACCAGGATTTTGACGAGAAGATTGCAGCTTCTACAAGGCAGCTGGACCCCATGTCAGCGGAACCGGAGTTCCTGCATTGGCTGGCAAAATGGGTGGGAATTTCCAATGCGCATCTGTGGCAGGATGACAAGCTGCGGCTTTTGCTGGAAGGGATTGTCAGTAAGAATTTGATCCGCGGCACCCGGGAATATATGGAGCACATGGTCAGTACTTTTACCGGGGAACGCCCATTTTTGCTGGAATACTGCGATATTGAGCAGTATCGGGGGAATGAAATACCATACCGCAGCTTAAAACAGCTCTATGCATATGGTCCCTATGAGGTGAGTGTGCTTGTAAGGGAGCAGGCGGTGCCCTCGTTGCGGGAGCAGCATGCGTTGAAGAAAATGATTGAGGACATGAAACCTGCGCATATCAGGATTCACCTGGTTATCTTGCGTCCGGGGATTACCCTGGGGCAGAGCGTATATGTGGGCGTAAACAGCGTGTTGGCAGCTTATGAACGTGCAAATCTAAGCGGCATGGCGGCAATTCCGTCTATAGTGGGCGCGGTCCAAACTCAGGCAAAGGAGGAAAAGGAAGGATGAAGAATTTAAAAAGCTTTCCCTTTGAAAGGAACCGTTATTTCTATGGGAAGCTGTTATCGGTAGAGGATTTTGAGACAGAACAGAAATATTTTAATGACAAGCGCAGGACAATCAACCGTTTTCTTTTTGGCTCCGGCGTGGTATGCGGGCTTGGGGTTGTGGAGGTTGACGATGAGAGCATCTCTGTGGAGCGGGGGCTGGCGCTGGACTTTGCAGGGCGCGAGATTGTATTGGACGAACCGGCAGTGCGTAAGATTACGGAACTCGAGGGCTATGGCGGCGACCAGGATGCAGACTTTTACTATTTATGCCTGGAATACCGTGAGGAAGCTGCGGAGCTTATGCACAATGTCACGGGAAATGCTGGTAAAAACAGCAGTGAATATAATAAATATAAAGAGGGCTACCGTCTGTTTGTCACCCAGGAAGAACCGGAACGAGAGATGTTTTCTCCTTCCAGGCTTTATGAAGAGCGCAGGACCGTATATTATGGGCAGGGTATCCGTATCTGCCATGTGATGCCAAGGTTTTTGGAATTGGGGAAAGATACTGCTTTACAGATAGAGATAGAACATGATAATGAGCAGGAATTTTCTTTTGAATATGAACTGGAGCTGTCATTTGTGACTGGCAATGAAGGAAACAGGGTGCACGTCCGCTTTGAAGAAAAAGACTGGGCAAAGGATAAAAAATACAAGATGGAAATCCCCTTGAAAGCTGCCAGCGTATCGGATGTGCAGGCAGAGATTGCCCTGGTAAAAGACAGCTTTCAGCTGCATATAGGGGGCAGGGATTATAGTGCCGCAGAGCCTTGTGTCATCCAGGCCCTTATCAGCAGCCTGGATGACTATGAGGCGCTGCAGGAACAGTATTATAAGACGGCAATGGATGAAATAATGGGCAATACGTTCCGGCAGGGTATTTATCTGGCAAAAATCCAGGTTGTGCGTGCCGGCGGGGTCTGCCTGATTGACCATATTGAACCCTTGCCCTTTGCACAGAAAATCATGCATACGGAAGTTTCTGCGGCAATGATTGGCAGGCTTGTGGACGATGTGAAAAAAATTAAGCAGGACAAACTGCTGGAGGAGGAAAATAAAAAGGGCGGTGAAGAGCAAAAACCGCTGAAAGCAGCCTATGGGGAGGCTGTCTTTGAAGTCGGGCATATGCGCCCGGGAGAAATCCTCTATTCTGATGAAATTGTACATGGCCTGGGATTTGGACCGGTTACGGTTGTGCTGAGCTATGAGGTTGATGACGGATTTGCCGAAAATTCCCAGATTATGTTTGGCGATGCTTCCTTGTTCCAGGGGCAGAGCGGATTTGCGGCATCCCTGGGAGCGAAGCTGGAGCCAGCGCAGGGAACGTTTGAAATTGCTATGAAGATTATCCGAAATAGCAGTGCAAAGCGGGTGCGGGTACATTGGACTGTTTTGCGCAATGAGGCACAAAAGCCCCAGCTGGCAAAGAAGAAACATATCTGTATCCAGCCGGATAATCCCAATGTGTTCGTGGGCGACAGTGTGGCATTTACGGCAGTGCTGGAGGGATTTAATGATGAGCGTCTGAAATGGAAAATCAAGGACCATAATGGAGGAACGATTAACAAAAACGGCAAGTACACAGCGCCGGAGACGCCGGGAATTTATCATATAATGGTTACCAGCCAGGCGTATCCTAAGGTACAGGCATCAACATTTGTGGTAGTACGTGAGAGAGAGTGAGTCAGATGGTAATTAAGTTTCAGGACAGACAGTATGAGCTGATTTCAAAAATTAAGACGGCATGCTCCGGGGATATTGATTTGTATGCGGCATGTGAGGCTACCCGGCAGGATAGCGCAATCTATACCGTTGCCTGTATCAATGACATGGAACTGGCAAGGAAGCTGATTCCTGTGACAACAAAGAATAATATCAATTACACGTTTAAGGACCTCCATGCCAGCTTCAATGCAGATGGCAAATACTATATCGTATTCAGCCATGCCAAAGGAAAGACATTGCAGCAGGCCATGGAAAAAGGCAATTACAGCCTAGAAGAGCGTCTGCTTTTGATGAAAAATATCTATGCGCGGATTTTCCTGCTGAACATGCCGGAATGCTTCCTCTATGAAGTCCTGCGCAAGGATAATATTGTGGTGGACGATGATTTGAGTGTGCATTTCAACTATTTTTTTACGGATGTGGATTACTATTGGAAAGTGCAGGAGCTGGACTGCATGAACCGGGTGAATGGGCTGGTGTATGAGTTGTTTGCCAGGGAGATAGAACAGAAAAGTTCGCGGGAACTGATGAAGTATGCGCGGGATATGGCGGAGGGGCGTTTTGCTTATCTGTGGGACTGTTATGTGGCGTATGACAATATTTATGAGTCTGTGCTGACGAAAAGTGAACAGCAGCAGTTAAAGCCCGGGCGCATCTGGTGGCGTGCCTGGGAGGGCATTAAGAAAGTGTTTCCGAAGGTGAGGACGGCGCTTGCCGCTGCGCTGATTATTTCGGCAGCCGCTTATTTGCTGCTTACCTTGCCGAACCCGGTTTTGTCGGACAAAGGAGTTTCCTTTCCGCAGATTGGGACATTAGATATTAAGGAACAGGCAAAGTGAGTGCCTTGAGGAAACAATGATGGAATCAGCATTGCCCTGAAATTTTAGAGATAACCCGGATGGGAGGGATGAAGTATGAAAGGCGGATTGATTGGCCGCACAGCCAGAAGGCTGTCTCATATTTTAATGGCGCCGGTTCAGGTAGTCATCCGTAAAGGAAAGCGGATGCTCAGTCCGGACTCTTTTGCCTCTAAGGTATTGAGTGATGTGCGCAAAGGAATCAACCAGAAAAAGAATAAGAAAGAGCGGTCCATAGAGGATTATTTTTCTTTTGGGCATTATTATGTGCTTAAGAGGATGGTGTATCTCATCTTGCTGGCCTCATTGATTCTTCCTATTCTGTATCTGAAACTGCTGCATCCCATAGTGGTGTCGCATTTTTTCACCAAGTCCATGGTGGTAAATTCGCCGGAGATGATTGGCTATAGCGGGAAAGTGGAACTCTTTTCTGAGGATGGCAGGACCATGATTTTCAAAGGCAGCATGGAAGAGGGACGGATTAATGGCAAGGGGCAGCTCTATACATATGAAGGGTCGCTTTTGTATGAGGGTAATTTTGAGATGGAAGCGTACTCAGGCGAGGGTGAGCTTTACTATGCAAATACGGATGTGCTCTGCTATAAGGGAACGTTTCTTTTAAACCTGTATGATGGGCAGGGGCTTCTCTACGATGAGCAGGGAAACCTGGAATATAAGGGGGAGTTTAAAAACGGCAATTATGAGGGGACAGGAACGCTGTATTTCCCCAATGGTCAGGAGGAATATGTAGGCACGTTTGCCAAGGGGGAAATGGAAGGGAGCGGGACACTCTACGATGAAGAAGGAAATGTAGTTGCCGAGGGCGCTTTTGAGAATGGGAAGCCCTTGCTGCAGGAGGCTGTTTTGGCGGATGAAGACGGCAATGTACTTTATGAGGGAACGGTCAATGCCGAAGGCGAATATCAGGGAGAAGGGAAGTTATATGAGGATGGAGCGCTTGCGTATGAAGGGGATTTTGTAGAGGGCAAAAAAGAAGGCTCCGGGACAGAATACGATGAAAATGGAGCGATGGTATACGATGGAGAATTTGTAAATGACAAATATGAAGGGGAAGGCAAACTTTATGCCACCGCAGATGCCGGAGCAGCAGATGCGGGCGTAGGTACAGGTGCGGATTCGGGAGCGGCAACTGGGAACTCAGGTACAGATGCGGGTTCCGATAGTGCAGGAGGAACATCCTCTGGAAATGCGGATAGTGCAGGAGGAACAGATTCTGGAAGCGTTGCCGGAGGAAGCGTGGGAAGCGGAAATACAGCCGCCGGAGAAAGCGGGAATGCCGCTGGAGGAAGCGGAAGTGCAGCCGGAGGAAGCGGAAGCACAGCGGGAAGCGGAAGCACCGCTGGAGGAAACGGAAGTACCGCCGAAGGAAGCGGAAGCACCGCTGGAGGAAGCGGAAGCACCGCTGGAGGAAACGGAAGTGCAGCCGGAGGAAGCGGAAGTGCAGCCGGAGGAAGCGGGAATGCCGCTGGAGGAAATGGGAGTACCGCCGGAGGAAGCGGGAATGCAGCCGGAGGAAGCGGGAATGCCGCTGGAGGAAACGGAAGTACCGCTGGAGGAAACGGAAGTATCGCCGGAGGAAATGGGAATGCCGCTGGAGGAAACGGAAGTGCAGCCGGAGGAAGCGGAAGTACCGCCGGAGGAAGCGGCGGTGCAGCCGGAGGAAACGGAAGTACAGCTGGAGGAAGCGGAACAGCCGTGGGAGGAAACGGAAGCGCTGGAGGAAGCGGAACAGCCGCTGGAGGAAACGGAAGTACAGCTGGAGGAAGTGCAGCAGGAAGCGTAGGAAATACCGGAAATGCAGCCGAAGGAAGTGCAGGAAATGGAAGCGGTGATTCTGGGGACACGGACGGCACAGGAACAGCAGCCGGAGGAAGTGGAGCAGCCGCTGGAGGAAATGGAAGTACAGCTGGAGGAAGCGGAACAGCCGCTGGAGGAAATGGAAGTACAGCTGGAGGAAGCGGAAGTACAGCTGGAGGAAGCGGAACAGCCGTGGGAGGAAACGGAAGTACAGCTGGAGGAAGCGATAGTAGCGCAGGAACAGGAAGCGGAAACGCGGATGGAACAGCCGGGAACGCAGACTCTGCCAATGCCGGAGATACCCAGGGGAGTGAAGCCACAGCAGCCGGAGATGCTCAGGAAAGTGAAGCAGCAGCAGCCGGGGATGTCCAAAGTGAAGCCGCGGCAAGCGTCCTCATTTATGAAGGCAGCTTTGTAAATGGGGAAAAGGAAGGCGTTGGCACTGCTTACGATATGGAGGGCAATACCATCTTTGAGGGGGAATTTGTAAAAGGTGAATACGAAGGGGATGGCAAGCTGTATGAAAATGGCAATACCATCTATGAGGGCGGCTTTGTGGATGGTAAGTATGAGGGAAAAGGAAAAACGTATGATGAATCCGGGAAACTCGTCTATGATGGGGTATTTGCCGAGGGCAAAAAGGAAGGTCTCGGGAAAGCTTACAATGATAAAGAGCAGCTTGTCTATGATGGCACCTTTAAAGCAGACCAATACGATGGAACTGGAAAACTCTATGATACGGATAAGGGAATTGTAATCTATGACGGCAGTTTCGTGGACGGTCTGTACCAGGGGGAAGGGAAACTTACGGATGCCGAGACAGGAACGCTTGTCTATGAGGGGGAATTTTATCAGGGAAATTACAGCGGAACCGGAAAGCTCTACCATATCCCCAATGGGAATCTGATTTACGATGGCGGATTCCTCAAAGGTAAGTATTACGGACAGGGAAAGCTGTGGGACGAGAATGGAAACCTGCTCTATAAAGGGAGTTTCTTAAATGGCGTATACTATGGGCGCGGAGTCCGCTATTTGGCATCTACCGGAGAGGTCCTCGAAGCCGGGGAGTTCCGCAATGGCGTACTCACGAAAGCGGAACGGATGATAGAAATGGAGGACGAAGACGCCTACCTGTCAAGGCAGGAGAGTATTCCGTAAGACAGGTAATTCTATTGCATCAGGAGGAAGATAATGTCAGATTATACGAAAATTGCAGATACGGGCAATGGCATGGTAACGCTTCTGAAAGAGGCTCTGATTCCAGAATTGCTGAACAGCCCTGACCAGATTGGGCTCTGTTCCCCTGAGGACCATGGGGACTATGCGGTAGGAATCTGGCTCTACGATGTCAAAGAAGATAATTCCATACAGGCGCATGAGATGACGAATGTGGGCAGGAACGCCCAACGTTATCCGTCTACTTACCTGACCTTGTATTACATGATTACGCTCTATCTGCAGAGTGATTTGAAATACCGAGCCGTGCAGGAGCATCAGATTTTTGGCAGGATTATCCAGGCATTTCGGGATAAAGCGGCGATTGAGCCGGAAACTTTTCTGCCTACCGGGGAACCAGGTGCCGGCAACATCCGCATTCAGATGCAGGATTTGGAGATAGAGGAAAAGACAAGGATTTGGACTGTGCCCAATGCGGCGTATAAGACCTCCCTCTTTTATACGGCGGGACCGGTGGAAATCCAGTCTACGAGAAAGAAGTCGGTAAAGCGGGTACAGGAAATCAGCTACCGTTTTGCGGGAAAGGATACATAGTATGGTGTTGCATGAGACAAAGATACGCCTGTCAAAGGCAGTCCTCTTAAGGGATGCATTTACTGGTGAGCCGGTATCATCTGCAGTCCGGCTCCGCTCCCTGTCAGGAGGCAGAGTGGAGAGGAAAAGTGATGGCTATTTCCTGTTTCTGGATGTGGGAAGCCCCCAGTTTGAAATAGAGACGGAGTCTCCCATCTACCAGCGCAAGAAAATCTGCCTGGCAGCAGATGCAGGAAGAGAGGTGGAAGAGGTACTGATGTATCCATCTCCCTCCTATCCCTTGCGGTCTGGCTGCACTGCTGTCCGGGGCAAGGCAGCGCCAGGAAGCATATTAAGGTGTTATGTCGAGAATGAGGATAGCAGCAGCCGTCTTATCAATGATTATAAAAAGGGGGAGGCAGAAATTTCCCTCTATTTAAGAGGCGGGACCAAAAGCGTTCTCTGGCATATTCAGGAAAAGCAGAAGAAAATGGGAGAGTTTTTCCGCATAAAAAATTTTAATGAGGGGATGGAAGTTTACCATCTGAGCCAGTCGTTAAAATATGCTTACCATAAGAAAGATACGGTGATAAGTCCTGCCCAGGAAACGGAAGCAGATGAGAATGGCGAGTTTTACTTATTGTTTCGGCAGATTCCTGAGGAGAAATGTCTGCTGCATTATTCTTATGGAAACACAGGCACGGAAAAATCCGGGGAAATTGAGATTTTACGTGCGAAAGACAATTATATTTTATAGGAGGAGACGAAAATGGGATTATGTGTGACAGGCGGGGCATCCATGACTTGTACCTTTGGCATGGCGCCCTCGGTGTTAAATGTGCTGCCAACGGCAAAAACCATGTCAGCAATGCCTTTGGCAACCATTGCAGATAATGTGCCCTTTGTGAATATTACGCCTTTCGGAATGTGCCAGAGCATGGCGAATCCTACGGTGGCTGCTGCGACAGCCGCAGCTATGGGAGTTTTGACCCCTATGCCCTGCACGCCGGTTCCGGCAGGTCCTTGGGCGCCAGGTGTCCCACAGGTGTTAGTCGGAGGCAAGCCGGCAGTCAATAACCAGTGTAAGCTTACCTGCGCCTATGGTGGGATGATACAGTTCACAAATTCAGGCTGCCAGACCGTGCAGTTATAGAAATATAGGTTGTCATAGGTGCAGCTTTAAAGCATAGACAGAGTTTGAATCTGAGGAAAACAAATATGGAAAAGAAAAAAAATTTTGGCGGTATGGGCAAGAAAGGTTTGGTTGGTTTATGCATTATCCTGTCTGTTTCATTTATCGCTATCATCATAGCCACTGTGTATGGCAGCACTGTGAGACTGAATTATATTGAACAGATACATCTTCAGGATGGCTATCTCTATTACGTGGACCGTGGGGAAGGCGATGATTTAAAAATTATCCGTTCAGATCCGGATGGGAGCAATGGGAATATGATTGTCTGCAAACGCCATGTCAAGGAGCAGTACCGGACGGTACGGCAAATCTTTTTTGACGGTGACGGCGCGGCCTATGTGCTGGTAGCGGAGACAGATGTGGAGTCCTGGAATGACGTAAACTGTAAAGTATATGAATGCGATTTCGCGTCCGGAAAACTGATAGAGACGGAGTATGACCTGACGGAAGACGTCTTAACATCCAGCTTGGTTGAGATTGCACGCATACAGGATGACAAGCTTTATTATATCCGTATGCCCGAGGTGGAAAAAGGTTCGGCAAAGGCAGAACTGATGGCGCTCGATTTACAGGGAGAGCGGCAGGTTTTAGAAAAGGTAAAACTGAAATATCCGTATTTAAACACCCAGTTTTTCCTCAGTGATGAACACATCCTATTATGGATGGATTATGCGGGGGAAGTTTATGCCAAGGAAGTGGGGGCAAAACACCGTCTGCAAATTGAGGGCATAACTGGGAAGCCAGGTGTGTTCAAAAGCCTGTCCGATGATGGGAAACACGCATATGTCCTGGACTATAAAGAAGAATGTATCCGTATAATTGATTTGGCAGAAAAGACTTCCAGACCATTGTTTGCAGCAGAAAATATCAGGAAAAGCGATGCGGATTTTACGTTCCAGACGCTTCAAAGTCCCGACTGCACACAGTCCGGTTTCTGCGCGGGTGTGGAGGACGAAGAGGGGACGGTTTCTGTCTGCACTTACCTGGATGGTAAGCATCGGGATATCGGTAAGGTCTCGTTAACTGCTTTCACAGTCTTGCGCCGGATGTATGTGATTTATATTGCTATCCTGGAATTGTTAGGCATTTTGTGTGTCTATTGGGTGCTGCGCGTCAAGTACCATTTCCAGACAATTTTAGTTCGGCTTGGCGTTATTTTCCTGATGGGGCTTATAGTTATGGACGGTTTCCTGGAAGGCTGGATTGATTTGTCCATGCGTCAGCAATTGGAGTGCAACCAGACGTTTGCGCTAACGGCGCTGGGGAAGATTCTCAAGGAGGATATCGCGCGCAATATTGAGACGGATGCCGAAGAATTTCCATCCGGGAAAAGGGCGCTTAAAATCAGCTGCGCAAATATCAATGAAGGAGAGAGCATTGGCGGGCTTTCTATGTATGTCTACAGCGTTTTTGCAGCGGATGAGGATGGACATTTATATGTCAGTGAGTCTATGTCGGAATACTGCGGCGTTCCCGTGGAATGGGTGTATACACAGGAAACTACAGAGGCAATTTATCAGGCGTATGAAGCATCGGAAGTTGTGGATAAGAGCGATGAGGGCAGGGATGGAAAGCGCAATAACCAGTTTGTGCCGATTGTCTTAAATGACGGCACGAAATATGGGGTGCTTGCCGTTTCAGCGGATGGAAATGTATTAGATTATCAGATTTGGTATTATCAGTGGAATCTGAAAAATGCATCCTCTACGCTGCTTTCTATCCTTACGGTGATATTGTTGGTAATCCTCTATATATTCCTAAAACCGTTAAAGGCATTGAAACGGTGTGCGGGTACGCTGGCAGAAGGCAATCTTGGCGTGACGGTCGCCGTGCATGGGCATGATGAGGTGGCGGATATCTCAGCGGCATTTAACCAGATGTCTCTGGAGATTGCCAACTATGTGCAGGATATCAAGAATATGTCAGATGGGTATTATAAATTCATTCCGGCAAAAATTATTGATTTGTTGGGCAAAGACTCCATTCAGGACGTGGAGTTGGGCGATGAGATGCAAGGGGAATTTACCATCCTTTCCCTGCACGCATTGGATTATCCGAAGCAAAGCGCCTCTTTTTCGGCTGAGCAGGCATATAAGGATATCAACCGTGTGCTGTCCATGCTTGTGGAACCGATTAACAGCCATCACGGCGTGGTAGAGCATTTTGAAGATACCGGGCTGTCTGCATTTTTTGCGGTCAGCAGCAGAGAGGCATTGGATGCAGCTGTCGACATCCAGCGTTTGCTGGAAGAGCAGATGCCGGGCAACGGCAGGACAATTGCTATCAGCTATGGGCGTGTGATGATAGGCGTGATTGGGCATGAACAGCGCATGGAAGCCACGACAATTTCTGCCCATTCAGACCTGGCAAAAGAACTGCGCTTAAAGGGTGATAGATATGGAGCGCACATCCTCATCACGCATCTGGTCTATGAGCAGATAGCAGATTTTGAGGAGCATTACCATGCCAGGTATCTGGGCAATATTTATCTTTCCGCGAACAATGCCTATGAGCGCGTCTATGACGTATACGATGGGGATGCGGAGGAGGAATTTTATTATAAGGATCTGACGAAGCCCTTGTTTGAGAGGGGCGTGAACTTATTTGTAGCGAAGAAGTTTTACGAGGCGCGCCTGGTTTTTGTGGAGGTCTTGAAACAGCACCGCAAGGATAAGGCGGCAAAGGAATATCTGTACCGCTGTGACAAATATTATAAGCTTGCGGATACGGAGGAGATAGAGACGGTGATAGAGAAGTTCTGAAAACGTTGGAAAGAGAGGTGTGGGAGATGGAAGAAGAATTATTGAAAGAAGTTGATGTGAATGGAAATGTTGGGAAGAACGATAGCGTACAGCAGATGGGGGGGAATCTCCAGCCACAGAAGCCGATAGACGGCAAGGTAAACGAGGGAGGCATTGCGGGAGTCAATGAGTCCAGTACAGCCACGAAAGCCGTGGAGGGTGGAAGCGCTGCGGAAGTCAAAGAGTCCGGGTCAGCCGCCAAAACCGTGGAAGAGGGAAACGCTGGGGGAGGGAATGAAGCAGGGGCAGAAACGAAAGCCGAGGGAGAGGGAAAAACTGGGGAAGTCAAAGAATCCGGGTCGGCCACGAAAGCCGTGGAGGGTGGAAGCACTGCGGGAGGAAATGAATCCGGGTCGGCCACGAAAGCCGTGGAGGGTGGAAAAACTGAGGAAGTCAAAGAATCCGGGACAGGTGACAAAACTGAGGATGAGGGAAAGACTGAGGAAGTCAAAGGATCAGAGGCAGCCACGAAAGCCGGGGGAGAGGGAAAAACTGAGGGAGGAAATGAAGGAGGGACAGTCGCCCCAACCGAGGGAGAGGGAAAAAATAAGGAAAGCAATGCTCAGAAAGAGGTACTGGCTAACGATAAAGTCAAAATGAATTCGGCTTTGACATTGGCTTCAGTTACAGATAAGAATCATCTTGGGGGGGGCGATAACCAAAAGGAGGCTGGCGATGCCTTTGATAAGCTGGAGGATCTGGTAGCGAAGAAAAAAAGAAGCGGGAGGAGCAGAAGGGCAAAGCAGGAAAATAAGGAAGGACAGGAACAAAACGAAGAGGGACAAGATAACGCTGAAAAAAACGAAGAGGGGAAAGATAATGATGAGCAGGCGGATACGCCGCAAGCTGTTAAGAAGAACATTGATGCTCTTCGGGGAGGGCAGCTTTATATGGCAGTCGTGCTGGCGCGGCAACTGGAAAGAGGCGGACAAAACCCCATGGCAGATAATAAATTTAAGGGTTTCTTCAATTCTTCCGGCTTTAATTCCGCAGCAGATAAGATGAAATTAGTGGGGGGGATAAATGCTACTGCGGGTATGCTGGATGCTACATTTAAAGGTTCCGTTGTCAGCCAGGCGGTAGGGCTTGCCCACAACCTGTTAGGGTTTGTGACGACCATAAAGTCTTTAGTAGAGAAAATAAAGGGGTTCAAGGCGGCAGACAACAAGCTGGATAAAGTTATGGGTGTGATTGGCATTCTCTCAGATTTTGCCATGGCGGTGTCAAAGGCAGCTGCCATTGTGCAGTCAATTGCCACTTTTGCGGGGCAATTCAAAGATACATTAAAAAATGTTGTGGGATATATATCCACAATCTCCAATTCCATTGCACAGATTGGTGGACTCATAACGGGCGTCAGTGGGCTGAAAAAATCTGTGGCTAAACGAAAAAATATGGAAGCTTTGCGGGATAAGATGTGGAAAGAGGTAGAGCTGATTAAGCCAAATGTTAATCCAAAGCCAGGCGATGCTGACAATTACTGGGACAATGATGTGGACGGCTGGGAATCGGAGAAGGAGGAGAAAGAGAGGGAGGAGACGAAGAAACAGGAGGAGACGAAGAAACAGGAGGAGAAACAGGAGGAGAAACAGGAGGAGAAGAAACAGGAGGAGAAAGGGAAGAAAAAGCATCGCAGCCTCAAACAGGTGAGGGAAGATGCAAAGCAGCGCAAAGCAACGCTGAAAGAGAGGCGGGCTCAGGCAAACATGCTGCTTAAGCGGGAGGATGTTTCGGATGAGGATAAAGACAAGATTGTCCGTTACCTTGCTGCGTGCAGGATGGTTGAAAATATAAAGTCAGGTATTATCATGGGGGCTTCCGGTCTGGTGGCAAATGCCATTGGATTGGGCTCAAGCATTGCTACCGGAATATCTTATTCTGGCAATGAAAAAGCAAAGACTGCAGGTACACATCTGGGTATAATTGGCGGTTTTGCAGGAATAGAGGTATCTGCGGCAAAGCTGGGAATTGACAAGAAAAATCAAAAGAAGCAGAACAGTGAAGAGACGGATATGATAAAGGGAAGGCTCTGGGGGTATATCCATGGACTGGATGATGATAAATATGGATTAAAAGGAATCTCTGAATCATTGGAGGCGGATCCATCGCCGGAGAAAGCAGCAGAGGCAAAAGGAGTAGCTGCCAAGTACAAAGCTGTCGATGACCAGCTTAAGGGTGCATTTGTAAATTATGGAGCAGTTTTTAAAGCCAAGAATGCAGAAGAGTTTCGCAAGCTGCTGGTGGCTGGGATATAGCTAGGATGGTGGAGAGATGTTTGCGGGGCAGGAAGAATATTTCCAGGAGCTGCTGGTCCTGGTAAGAAAAGAAATCAGCCTTTATACGAAGTATGCGGTGCTCCTTACGGAGAAAGGGACGGTCCGCCATATTTACCAGACCAAATTATTTAAGGACGAACTTGCCAACATTTTGCAGGATCCCTTTGCGCATATGGAGCGCACTGTTTATGACAGGGAGCGGAAAGAACTTTTTGCGCAGTGGCGCATGTTCCATGAGAAAGCTTACCGCACTATCAAAGAAGGCAATGTAATGCTTCCTTTTGCTTATCTGCTGCGCAGGCTGGGGCTGGATGAGTTTGAGCAGTACCTTGCCTGTCTTGCCATAGCGCCGGAACTGAACCGGGAGTTTGAGCGCATGTATGCCTATCTCCAGGACGACCTTGCCTGGAGGTATCCATCCCTGGATCTGTGCGTCAAAATGTACGTGATGGATGAGAACATACAGAATATGCTGATCCACCGCGTATTTGCCCGCAAGGAGGTTCTCTGCTGTGTGTTTGGCGCAAGGGCTATGACACAGGAGAGCGAAAGGTCCTGGCAGTTTAAGCTGAGGAATGATTTGATAGATTTTGTGTTTTTCTATGAAGCAGATTTGCTGGACAGGAAAGCAGATTATCATGTCGTTCTCCCTGCCGCATCTGTGGAGGAAGGAAACAACATCAACCGCCAGGTGTCGGAACAAATTGTAAAACGCATGCAGGATAGGGCAGACGTCAAGGAGGATGGGCAGGAAATGCGGCTGTTCCTGCTGCGGGGTCCATATGGCAGCGGGAAAAAGCTGCAGATAATCAGGGCGGCTAATAGCCTGGGCCATGCAGTTTTGTTTGTGGATTTGCGGGCGTTAGGGTGCCAGAAAGAAGAGCAGATGGCAGAAGCGGTCTGCGATGCGGTGGTGCGCGCCGTCTTAGACCAGGCGTTTCTGGTGTTTGAACATTGGGAAACTGTCTGGACGAAAGAGCAGAAGAGCCGTCAGACGGCGCTGGGATTTTTGCGTAAGGCGTCCTTGTTCTTCGGTCATGTATTCCTTACTGCAGAGGAAGCGCAGGGTGAGGATATTTTTGGCGGAAAATACCCGCAAGGGTATGAAAGTGAAGAATTCCATCTGCGTTTTCCCTCCATCCAGGAACGGAGCATGTTGTGGAAATCGTTTCTGGCAGCGGGGGAGGTGTGCCTGAAAGAGGAAGAGGTCTGTGACAAATTGGCAGCACAGTTTGATTTTTCGCCGGGCGTGATAAAGGAGGCTGCTGAGATTGCTTGTCGGGATGCACAGGTGCAGGGGCAGAAAGAAGTTCCTGCCTCCTTTTTATACCGCGCCTGTCAGCAGAAAATTTCCCATCGGCTGGGGGAACGCGCCAGCCGGGTAAATGCGGCATATACCTGGGATGATTTGGTGCTTGAGGATGGACCAAAGGAATTGCTGCGCCAGGCGTGCGGGCAGGTATCGTTCCGCGGCAAGGTCTATGAGGAATGGGGATTTGAACAGAAAGTTGCCTATGGCAGGGGCGTTTCCCTCCTGTTTGCAGGACCTCCGGGAACCGGCAAGACCATGGCGGCGCAGGTAATTGCCCGGGAACTGAATCTGGAATTGTATAAGGTCGACCTTTCCGGCGTCCTGTCGAAATACATTGGGGAGACGCAGAAAAACCTGCGGGAGATATTTGACGAGGTGAAAAAGAGCAGGAGCATCCTCTTTTTTGATGAGGCGGACGTGCTTTTCGGAAAGCGCGTGGACGTCTCAGATGCCAGGGACATCAGCGCCAATGCGCAGACGGCGTACCTCCTGCAGAAAATGGAGGAATACGACGGCATTACCATCCTTGCCACCAATCTGATGCAGAATTTTGACGATGCCTATAAACGGCGCATGAAATTCATCATCCGCTTTTCCTTTCCCCAGGAGGAACAGCGCAGGCAGCTTTGGCAGAAAGTGTTTCCCCGGCAGATGCCGCTGGATGGGGATATCGACATGGATTATCTTGCGGGCAATTTTGAACTTTCTGGGGCAAGCATCAAGAACATTGCCGTGAACGCGGCGTTCATCGCTGCTTCCCGCAGAGAAATTACTGGCATGAAGCATATCATGGAGGCGCTGCAGCAGGAATATGAGAAATCTGGAAAAATACTTGGAAAAGCGGAACTGAAAGAGTATTATATTTATAAGATATGACGTAACTATTTATGGGAATAGTTTTGAGATGACGATAACCGCAGTGCCATAGGCATGCAGAATGGAGGAAATCATGAATAAAGAAGAGTTGCGGGAAGGCTTAAAAAGGCTGGAGGCATATGTCAGCGAGCAGGGAATTAAGAACATGTTTCTGGAGGAAGGGAAACAGGCGGCGATGGACACGCTGCTGCTGGGCTTGGAGATGGAGGAGGATTTAAGCATAGACATCAGCTGCAATTTTGTCTATGCACCGGAGTTTGGCAATGTCCTGCAGTATTATGGACAGCTGGAACTGACTTCCATCATGGAAGAAAATCCTCAGGCGTTCACAGAACTGAATATTTATCAGATGATTAATCTGCTCAACAGGGAGATTCCCATTGGGCAATTCCTCTATATGCAGGAAGAGGAGGAGAAAGAGCAGGTGCGCCACCTTATTGGTATCCGCTATACGATGCTGACCGATTTGGACAATGAGGCGGAATTGGCAAAATGCTTCAGCATTGTGGACATGCTGATGAATATTTATGAAGTGCTCTGCAGTACCCTTTTGCTGTTGATGGAAGGGGAATCTTTGAGCAATGCCATGGATATCATGGCAGGCTTAATGGAAGAGTAGGCAGAGCCAGAGCATTATACAGTCTTTACAGAGTTATGAATGGGCGATAATCTGCAGGGTGAAGAAACCATTTTCCTGACGGAAATTGACCATGGCATTGGTCTGTCTGGCAAAGGAGAGGATACTTCTTGTGCCGATGCCGTGGTTTTCACCTCTTTGTGAGACAGGCAGCCCTTCTTTATCAAACAGGATAGTTTTGCTGCATGTATTGGAGAGTTCCATCAGGTACTGCTCTCCGACCATGCGGCTTTTTAGCGTGATGATACGTGGCCCGGGTTCATTTTTACAGGCGTTCAGCGCATTTTCCAGAGCGTTGGCAAGCGCAACAGAAAAGGCCGGGGAACTGAACTTGTCAGTAGGAGGAGCCAGCAAAGCGGTCCGAACCTGGATGCCTTCATTCTCAGCAAGTTCCAGGTAAAAAGCCAGGACGGCGTTGATGATAGAATCCTTACAGTAAGTTTTGACTTTAATTTTGCCGACGGTTGTTTCCAGCTCGGACAATAGCCGTCTCGCTTCCTCCACAGAACCATTCTGTAAACAGGTATTCATGATATTGGAAAAATGCCGGATATCATGGCGCAGTATTTTCAATTTTTCTTCGGTGGCATGCATGTTTCTGGCTTGTGTTTCCATCGTGGAAATCTGCAGCGTCAGGATGTCCCGCTGATGGGAAATCATTTGATATTGATATTGCCGCAGGATGCTTTGATAGACGAAAATATAGACTACCAGAATTAATAAGAGGATTCCCAATAAGTACAGGATACGCACAGGCTCTTTGGTATAGTAGACAGGGTAGTTTGCTACAAAAAGCAGCAGTGCGCTGAAAAATACCGGAATTAGCGACAGGGAAGCCCAGCCAATCTGCACAGCTTCTGTCAGTTCCAGGAAAGGTCTCCGCAAATATCTATATTCCAGGAATATTACAAGCGTATAGACAGCGATGAGAATCAGGAAATAACTGACGATTCTGCCATGGACAGCGGTATTTATCAGGAGCGCTGCCATTGTCAGTATGTAAGAGATCATGACTTGCGTGGCATAGTTAAACACAGACAGGGCAGGAGAGTTGCAGTCCATGGCGTAAGCAAGTGCGACGGCAGGCACGGAAATCGTGAAGAACATGCAGCGGGTGAACGTGAAAAATCCTGCAAAATGGATGATAAGCCCGGTGCTTATGCCAATCCATACCAAATAAATGCCAAATAAAGACAGTACTTTCCGGGGATGGTATTTGAAAGACGTCAGGCTTGACATCATGCCCAGTGTAAGAGCAGTAATCAGGGTTACACGGACGATATTGATAATGGTATTATTATCATAGAAATTCCCTAATGTCATATCTCTTTCCCCTCCTTGAGCCAGTAACTTATGTAACTTTGCTGAACCTTTGCGGCAAAGGAGCGGGCAACAGGAACGACATCGCCGGTAGTCAGGGACAGTGTGTTGGTTGCCAGGCCGTTTGAATAATTCAGGTTTACCACAAAGGATGTGTGTGTCTTAATAAAATTGGGCTGTTCTAAAAGCGGTGTCAGAAACTGGTTGAAGCCGGAGCGCAGATACAGGCTTTTGAGATGCCTCCCATCTGCCAGATGAAAATGACAGACATGGGAGAGCAGTTCTGCATATACGACCATGTGAAAGGGAATCTGCTGGATTCCCTCTGCTGTTTTGAGGATAAATACGTTGCTGTCCTGCTTGTGCAGATGATTGGCAATTTTATCAAAAAGCGGAAACAGGATGTTCCTCTCCACCGGCTTGCAGATATAGTTAAAGGCGTACAGGCGGAATGCATCCTGATAATAGTCCCTGCTTGAGGACAGATAGACAATCAAGGGTTCCGCGAGTATCTGGGAAAGCTGCTCTCCCAGG
>CANOFO010000009.1 GCA_947565305.1 uncultured Lachnospiraceae bacterium
CCTTCTGTGAACGAAGAGAGAGGATTGTTTGTGATGGTGGGATTTATAGGGCAGTCAAACAGATGATAAATACATATGGCAATCGTATATCAAATATGTTAAAATATGAACGAAAGAGAGATTTTTTACAACCGGGAGGTAAGCGTATGCCAATAAATGAAAAAGAACTGAATGCTGCTCTTTTCGACCAGCTGACATTAGTTGAACGAATTGAGAGACAAGTGCAAAAAGGCAATCTTGAAGCAGTAAAAGAAGAAATTGAAATCCTAAAAAAAGAAATTAACCGCAAGCTTTACCAACAACCACCTCTAAAAAGTGAATAGCAATTAAGAGGATGCCAAGCGGCATCCTCTTTGCGCAAACATCAGCTATTATTTTTCCACAGTTTCTTCTTTTACCAAATCATAATGTACACCGTCAATTTCTATGCCTGTCAGCGCATTGGGGTCGTCTATCGGCATAACCCTATCCCAATCCTCGCTGTCCACATTAAACTGTCCTGCAGAAATGCAGAAATCAAAACCTGAAACAGCCTCCTTTTCCTGATAAAACCCTGCTGTGGCATAACCCATTTCCAGCGTTGAGCCATCTTTCATCGTAAATGCCAAAGGAATACCATCTGGATACACAAAATTTCCAACATCCTCATTTCCTTTCTCTTCAAAAAAGCCTTCACTGTATTCTTGGCACAACATTCCGTCTTTATCAAACCATCGCTTGTACGTTCCATAATCCTTCCCATACAACGCATAAGACAGTTTGGAAACAACCAGATATTTCGGCTCATAATATTCACTGGGAGACTTGTCGCCTACTAACCGGTAGGAAACGGTATCAAGATTGCTGGTTACCTTTACTTTGCCAATCCCCTGACTTCTATACATGGGATAGAACAATGTCAGACTTCTGTTTTTAAGGGAGAAGTTGCTGTCGCCATTCTCAAAGGAAAATGCAAAATACCTCGCTTTCTCCGTTGCCAGCTCTTTCTGTTCATGCATACTCCATCCGCCTATAAGCGTTTCCGTTTCACCGTCAACCGTTATAGTATTTATATAATCATCTTCATCGGCAAACGAGGTAAATCTTATGCTTTCCGAATCAAATTTCTGTTCTTTCAGCCATTGCTCCCCTTCCGCATCCAACGCCTCATAGCAGATGGTACAGTACACGCAGGCGCCATCTGAAAGCATCTCCTGTATCCGCATCCTCACATGCCCATATTTCCCCTCATCCTCATAGATATTGGGCACAATGTCCTGCTTGATATCCGCATTGGCATAGAAAAATTCCTTTACTATTCCTGTTATCTGGTCCGCCCAGCTTGTCTGCGGAATCAGGGCAACAAATACAAGCACTGCCGCCGCAATGCTGGCTGCCATTTTCAGCCCGGCCCATTTGTGTTTTTTCTCTCCCCTCGCAGCTTTCTTTTCAATCTCTTCCCACATCCAGTCCTGCGTTTCCTTACTGGGCAGAATTTCTTCCTGCATTTTCCTGTAATCCAACCTCATGTTCACCACGCCTTTCTCACATTTTCTTGCGGTTCGTTTTCTGGAAATGTCACCGCCGGTTCTATGCTTTCCAGTTCCAGCCGCAGTATTTTGCGCGCCTTTGCCAGGCGGCTCCTCACAGTGGAAGCATTGACACGGAGCATCTTGGCAATCTCCGCGCTGTGGTATCCCTCGAAATAATATAGATACACCGGCAGACGGTATTTCTCTTCCAATTCCTCCACCATCCGAAGCAGCAAATTATCCGGCTCTTCTTTTCCTTTATCATGGACAGCCGCATCATAGGCAACCTGCTTCTTGCGCCAGCTTTTCCTGAGCTGGCTCTTGCAGCAGTTTGAGGCTGTCACAATCAGCCAAGCCCTGGCTTTTTCTTCATCCTCATAAGCAAAATTCCCTTGCAGCAGCCGCAGAAACGTTTCCTGAACCATGTCACAGGCATCCGCCTGGTTTTTCATATAAAGAAAGCAGATGCTATACACTGCAGCAAAATATTTATCATACAGTTCCTCTGCATTTTTGACCTGCATGTTCCTCACTCCTTCCCTCAGGGACTGTCCGTTAGTCTTTACGCATGGCGGCAATTCCTGTCATTATCTGTAAACGCTTACATATATAAAACTCCTCAGGGGGACATTTTGTCCACGGATTCTTTATTTTTTAATAGGCATGTCCAAATCAGCGGTAAAGCTTTCCTATTGACATAATTAGGGCTGTGGCGCTTATTTCAGCTCCACAGCCCTGTAAAACTCAAATCTCAATATGTTCGGTAACTGTCCATATTCTCAAGTTCCTGAATTATGTCATAATAATTCTGATAATAACTTTCGGTAAACCCGGAACTGTTCATTACAATGGTAAATACTATGCTTATCACCATCAGAATCAAGCCAACGGCAGAACAGATAATACCGGCAATCGCCATTCCCCTGCCGCTTCCTGCTCCCTTGCTAATCTGCAGGATTCCCAACACGATTGACACAATCGCCAGCGGCGCACATGGACAGCTGCAGCAGCAGGTAACGATGGAAAGGATACCGCAAATCAGGGAAGCAATTCCAAAGCCCTGTCCCTGCTCCTCACTTTCGGCATTGTACTGGTTGTTATATACCGGCTCTGCATAGCCAGAAAGCGGGGTGTGCTGGTTCTGGTCCCCATAATACTGATTATAACCTTGCTGCTTGTTATAGTCAGACAGCTGACCATTGTAGCCCTGCTGCTGGCTGCTGGCTGGCTGCTGACCGCTGTAGCCTTGCGGACCACTGTAGCCCTGCTGCTGGCTATAGCCTGGCTGCTGTCCACTGTAGTCTGGCTGTTGTCCGCTATAGCTCTGCTGCTGTTGGTAATTCTGCTGTCCTGCCTCCGGCGTGTGACTCACTTCCGACTGCTGGTCGGCTCTTTTCTGCAAGCTTACCTCTGACTGCTGGTCGGCTCTCTTGTTCAGGTCCACCTCTGACTGCCGGGATACCTCGGGCTGCTGCCCATTATTTCCAAACATGTTGTTATCTTCGCTCATGTAAATCCTCCCACCTGTTGCTTCTTACGACTTCCATATAGTTACTGTAAACAATTATAACAGACCTGATTTTATAATACAAGAAATATCAATAATAGCTGGTAAATCCTAACCCTGACATCCCGAACCCTAGTTTCCTTTTTAGCAGGACACTCCAGGCAGACATACCAACCCGCAGTTCTGCATTTGCCAATTCGTTGTACATTTCCGTTGGCGCTCCGCTGTACGATTCAAAATTAAAATTCAGTTTCGTATAATTTGTAAAACTCGCAACATCAATAAAAGTCGCTGCCTCACAAAACATATCATAGGAAGCATCATAAGAAAAATAACATGGTGCCGTTGTACTCCCATTCCTTCCCATTATCATTGAAATAGCAGCCCTGCCCGGACCTGTACAGATAAAATAAAACTGACTTGTACTCGGGTCATAGAAAATTCCTGTTTGCCAAAGCTGACCATCCACATAGAAGGAATAGCTGATATAACGGTCGCCGGAAGAATCCACATCTCCCATGACATTGATATAATTGTACAATCTATCAAAATTCGTCACTGTTTTGACACTGACTGTGCAGGAATAAGCACGTCCCTGGCATTCTGCGGTAACTTTGGCTGCTCCATCGGCTACGGCAGTCACCTTGCCGGCGGAATTTACACTTGCCACTGCCGGATTGGAACTCTTCCAAACTATGGGACTTTTCGCTCCCAGTAATTTCAAAGTTACTGTCTGTCCTGTTTCCAGAGACAATGACTTATAATTCAGCCTTATATTCCGTGTCTTCGCTGATTTTTTCTTGCTCCAGGCGCCATAATATATTTTTCCTGAAACTTTCTTATAGCATCTGACCTGCACATAGTACTTTTTCCCCTTGGCAAGTTTCTTTAAAATAATCTGTTTTGTTTTCGCGCCTTTCACTTTCTTTGTTTTGCTTCCTTTCATACTGCTTTTCGAGGAATAGCGGACTTGGTAACCGTCGATGTTTTTCTTGGCTCCCCATTTGACTCTAAGCTGTCCCTCGGCACTGGCGGAGACAGATTTCAGCGAGGTATTTGGCGGCAGGATTGTATAATTCAAGGTTTTCATGCCCGCATACATATTGCCCTTAAATCTGACTGCCACCTTATATATTCCAATATTTTTCGATTTCTTCTTTGCATAGGAAACAGTATAATTTGAAGCTGGGATAGTTCTCCCCTTGCTGTCTTTCACGATAACTTTCGGCGTCTGGGCTTTCCCATTATAACGGTAGGTATCTTGGGAAAGCCGCAATGTGCTGATTCTGTAATAAGTGTTTATGGGAACCTTATGCCCGCAGTTCAGACAGATATTTGCCGTACCGCCATCGCTGCTCAAGGTAGCCTTTACCGTCTGCTGATAATACTTATGTCCCAATGGATTCACTTCCACCTTGGTAATCTGCTTGCTGCCGGACATATCACTAAATTTATTCCCGCATTCTTCACAATAAAAAAATTGTATATTTCCTTTCTGCGTACAAGTTGCTTTTTTCGCCTCTACACGCCAAAGGCTGTGCTCCCTCGGCTTTATTACAATATCCTCCGCCGCAAGTTCTTCCATTCCCTCCGCATCGCGGTACAGTTTCCCGCAGTTTTCACATGTATAATAGGCAATACGTCCCTCTTCCTTGCAAGTTGGCGGTTTTGCTCCCACTTTCACCAGACTGTGCCCGAATTTCTCCGTGTAAATTTCGTCTGGTGTGATTTCTTCCATGCCATCCATATCTCGGTACAATTTCTCACATCTGCCACATTTGTAATGCTCTATGCTGCCAGCTTCTGCACAGCTTGCCGGTTTCGCCTCCACCTTTACAATACTGTGCCCAAGCTTTTCTATTTTGGTATCCCCTAATGTTATTTCCTGCGCTGCATCTGCATCGCGGAATAATTTCCCGCAATTTTCACATGTATAGCAGGCAATTCTCCCCTCCGCCGTGCAGGTTGCCTGCACTCCTTCCTCTTTCACAAGGCTGTGGGCAGGCTTCCCTATGACAATATCCTCTGCCCTTATTTCCTCTGCTGCCTCTGCATCGCGGAATAGTCTCCCACATTTTTCACATTTGTAATGTTCTATATTGCCCGCCGTTCCACACGTAGCCTGAATTTCTTCCACTTTAGCGAGACTATGTTCCGCCCTTTCCATAATATCTTCAAGAGCTATTTCCACATCGCCTGATTGATCAAGAAAATATCTGCCGCACAGCACACACTTGTGATATGCTTTGCCTTCGATTCCAGAACAGATATTTCCAAACTCATTTGCCACAACTATTTCACGATGCGGCACTGTAATTTCCCGTTCTTCCGCAGCTCCGCATACTGTACAGGTAGAGAACACCCTATTATTTGCACAGTTAAGATTGCTCGTATCTCCATCATCCCACTCATGTGCATGTTCCTCAAAATGATATCCATTCTTTTGGGCATATGTTTCTATCGCTGAACCTTTTGCCCCGACAAGTGTTAGATTCCTGTCTCCAGAAAACACAACCTCCCCAATCGTCACAACAGATGATGGGACGATTAGCTGCGTTAAGGCAATGCAGTCACGAAATGCACAGCTTGCTATATCTGTTAAGCCTTTCGGCAATACCACATTTTGCAAACTTTTACAGGACTCAAAGGCATTATTTCCTATTTCTGTCACTTTTTCCGGAATCACCATCTCTTGTATGCTGCAGCCCTGAAACGCATACATCTCTATCTTTGTTACAGCAGATGGAATTGTGAATTCCTGCAGATTCTCACATCCTGCAAATACATATGCCCCCAACTCCGTTATTCCAGATGGAATTACAACATTCTGCAGATTACTGCAGCCCTGAAATAACGAACTTTGTATCTTTGTTACGCCATCCGGAATCACTATCTCCCGTAAACTGCTGCAATCCTTAAATGCCGAACTACCTATTTCAGTGACACTCAATGGTATGGTTAATTCCCGCAGACTGCTGCAGCCATAAAACGCTGAAGACCCTATCTCCTTCACACCATCTGGTATAATAACTTCGCGCAAATATCTGCAATTTCCAAACACGCAGATTCCAATATATTTTACATTTGCCGGAATCCTCATACAGGTCAGCCGGGTGCAGCCTTTGAAAGATTTATAGCCCAAATCCGTAACAGAATCTGATAGAAGCGCTTCATTTACATTCGTACAATCCCAAAAAGCACACTTTCCTAAACGGGTCACGCCATCTTCCACTACTATGCGCGTGATAGTTTCCCGATTTCCATACCACGGAGCTTCAATATTGTTTGAGGGCGGATACGCTTCCATTTGATAATTGTCCATGGCTCCGCTTCCGCTGATTGTCAATGTCCCATCACTTGCCAATGTCCAGTTTACCTGCCTCCCGCAGCTGCCGGATGCTATCGTCCCGGCTTCTTCTGCCGCCGCTGCTGTCATCGGCAGCATCGAAAAAAACATGCAGATCGACAAAATTACCGCTATTAATCTTTTGTTCATAGACCCTCCTCCCATATCCTTTACATTAGTCCTTACAATTATTATATAACTTCTGCTTTCCATGTCAATCTGCAAAACAGCAACAAAAATACAAACGCGCAGTAAACCGGGTCTTGCCAAATGCCGCCGCGGGCAGTATAATACGCTAGTGATAAATAATAGTAGCAATTTACCGATTTGAGAAAGAGGGATATTTTTATGAAAATGAAACGTGAAGATATACGCAACATCGCCATCATCGCCCATGTCGACCACGGCAAGACCACGCTGGTGGATGAGCTGCTAAAACAAAGCGGCGTATTCCGCGCCAACCAGGAAGTGCAGGAGCGCGTGATGGATTCCAACGATATTGAGCGGGAACGCGGGATTACCATCCTTTCCAAAAATACCGCTGTTTTTTATAAGGATACAAAAATCAACATTATTGACACCCCGGGACATGCAGACTTCGGCGGCGAAGTGGAGCGTGTGCTTAAGATGGTAAACGGCGTTGTGCTCGTGGTGGACGCTTTCGAGGGCGCCATGCCGCAGACAAAATTCGTGCTGATGAAAGCCCTCGCCCTGGACCTCCCGGTGATTGTATGCATCAACAAAATTGACCGCCCGGAAGCGCGCCCGGATGATGTGATTGACGAAGTACTGGAACTGTTCATGGATTTGGACGCCTCCGATGAGCAGCTCGACTGCCCCTTTGTTTATGCCTCGGCAAGAGACGGCTACGCCGTAAAAGACTTAAATGATGAAAAGAAAGACATGACCGCGCTGTTTGAGACCATTTTAGAGTATATCCCCGCACCGGAGGGAGACCCGGACGCCAACACGCAGGTGTTAATCAGCACCATCGACTACAATGAATATGTCGGACGTATCGGAGTGGGCAAAGTGGACAACGGCTGCCTGAAAATCAACCAGGACGCCGTAGTGGTGAACCACCATGAACCGGATAAGCTACAGAAAGTGCGCATCAGCAAATTATATGAATTTGATGGGCTGAACAAGGTGGACGTCACTGAAGCAAAAATCGGCTCCATCGTTGCCATCTCCGGCATCGCGGACATCCATATCGGAGATACCATCTGCGCCCCGGAAAATCCGCAGGCCATTGATTTCCAGAAGATTTCCGAACCCACGATTTCCATGAATTTTATTGTCAATGACAGCCCGCTTGCCGGACAGGAAGGCAAATTCGTGACCTCCCGCCATATCCGCGACCGCCTGTTCCGCGAACTGAACACAGACGTCTCGCTGCGCGTGGAGGAGACAGACAGCCCGGACTGCCTGAAAGTATCGGGCAGAGGGGAGCTGCATCTTTCCGTACTGATTGAAAACATGCGCCGGGAAGGCTACGAGTTTGCTGTCAGCAAGGCAGAAGTGTTATACCACACAGACGAAAAAGGCAAGCGTTTAGAGCCCATGGAACTTGCCTATGTCGATGTGCCGGATGAATTTACCGGCTCCGTCATTGAAAAGCTGAGCCAGCGCAAAGGGGAACTTCGGAATATGGGACCCATCAGCGGCGGCTACACACGGTTGGAGTTCAACATTCCCTCCCGGGGGCTTATCGGCTACCGCAATGAATTTATGACAGACACAAAAGGAAACGGTATTATCAACACGATTTTTAACGGCTATGAGCCTTATAAAGGAGACATCGCTTACCGCAAGCAAGGCTCCCTTATCGCCTTTGAATCCGGCGAATCCGTCACCTATGGACTGTTCAGCGCCCAGGACCGCGGTACTTTGTTTATCGGTCCCGGAGAGAAAGTTTACGCCGGCATGGTCATCGGACAGTGTGCCAAGCCAGAAGACATTGAACTCAACGTGTGCAAGAAAAAGCACCTCACCAATACCCGCTCTTCGAGTGCAGATGAGGCGCTCACCCTGACACCGCCCAAAATCCTCAGCCTGGAACAGGCATTAGAATTTATCGAGACAGATGAACTTCTGGAGGTTACGCCTAAGAGCCTGCGCATCCGCAAACGGATTCTGGACCCGACTCTGCGCAAGCGGGCAGCCTTAAAAAAGTAAACTGCAACGCCCCCAAAGCACTCTTAAGAAGCAGGTTGCAGCGCTTTCTTGAACACTTTTAAGAAGCAGACTGCAGCGCTTCTCGGACAATCTTAAGAAGCAGACTGCAGCGCTTCTAGGGCAATCGCTTCTAACTGCTCCTGCGATATCTTAAGTTCAATCTCAGCTTCTTTCTGCCTGGCTTCTATCTCCTCATACGCCAGGCTGCTCTGGACGCTGTCTTTCAGCAGCCCTTTCACTTCTTCAAAGGGCTGCACTGCCTGTTCAGACCTCTTAAGACAGCGCATAACCATCAGGTTTTCCCCTATCGCAAAAGGTTCGCACACTTCCCCCTGCTGCATGGCAGAGGCAGTCAGCCAACGCTGCATATATGCCCCGCTCTTTCCCTCCTGCATATTGAGGGACGACATTGTAAGCTCGTAGAAATTTACCGTGGGATATTTCTCTGCAAGATACGGTAAATCCGTATGCTCTTTTAAATCTTCTGCCACATGTGCAGCCTGTTCATCCCCTACATCGGCCGCCATCTCGGCAACCAGCATGTCCACGCTCACATCACTGGTATACTCCTGCTGGTTTTCCTCATAAATTGTCTGCAGTTCCTCATCGGAAATGTCCTGTTCCCCTTTGAGAATCTCTATCAGCTCATGCTCTGCCTGAGTATAGGCATAATCGTAGTATTCCCGGATACCAAAAGCAGTGATGCCATAGAGAGTCCCTCCTGACGCTTCTGCTCCCTCACGCCTGGCATTTTCCCCCTCCTGCTGTTCCGCCAGGGACAGGTAGTCCAGTTCTGCCGCAATCCCTTTCTCCTCGGCAAGCTGCGCTACCGTTTTATTAGACACCAAGGCTTCCCTGGCAAGCTGCATGGCTTTATCCAAAGGCCGTTCTCCCGGCTCTCCTGTGTTCCAGAAATCCTTGCTGTTAACCGTATCCGTATCATACTGCTGTTTGATTTTGGCCTGGCAGCTGTCAACAATCATCTGATATTCTGCTTTCACCACTGGCTGGCCTGCAATTTCCATGACTACCTCACTGTCCCCGACAGTCTTTGTGCCGCAGCCCATAAATGCTGCGGCACAAAAGACTGCCAGAATGCACAGGAGATATTTGACATACCTTTTTCGCATATTGGCTCTTTATTCCTTCCTCAAAAGCGTTACTTAATCTTTTTGCTGGTCAAAACCTTGCTCCATGCGCCGGTAAGCTTCGTGGACTTACCGTTTACCTTTACGGTCTTATATGCACGGATACGCACATAATATTTCTTACCCTTTTTCAGCTTCTTGAAAGTTGTGGCCGTGGTATTCGCCTTTTTGATATTGGCTTTCTTAACGCCTGATTTAAATTTCTTATTCAGGCAGCACTGTACCTCATATCCGCTCACCTTGGCATCCTTATTCCAGGTCACCTTAAGCTGCTTTTTACCCGGTTTCAGCGCTTTCAATTTTGCTTTTCCCGGATTAACCGTGACAGTTACATTTACCGCCTTCTGGTTATAATTTGCTGTCCCTGAAGCCGTTACTGTGATGGTACAGGTTCCGATTCCTTTGACAGATACATTGCCGTTAGCGTCTGCCACTGCCACTTTCTCATCAGAACTCTTGTACGTCAGCGCTCCATCGCCGACGGTAACCTTAGCGCCCAGGCTGAACGCTTTGTCACCAAATGCTTTAGTCACGCTGGTCTTAGAAACGCTGATTGCCTGGTCTTTCTTCTGGGCTGGCGGATTTACGACTGGCGGTTTCTCCTCGGATGGTTTCAGTGTCAAGCCGTTCACTGCCGTCTTCAAATCAGCCAGAGCCTTGTCAGCAGCCTCCTGAGTCGCCTGGTCTCCCAAATCCAGCACATCTTTTGCCGCCTGTAAAGCTGCTGTAAAGCGGTTCCAGCTGACATCCGTGTAATTCCCCTTCTGCTTGGAAGCATGGGTCGTATAGTAAGCGCGTAAAAGCCCCGTCTTGTCAGCTTTCTTTGCCAGGTTATTATATGCCGTGTTGAGCGCTTTGGCTGCAGCATCGATGTCTTTCTGCTCTGCTGCCGGATTTACACGCATAACCTTCGCTGAATTGTAAGCACTTTGGTAAGCCTCCCACAGCGCAGTCGGGTAATCTTCCTGTCCATACTGCGGCTCTTTTGCAAGCGCAGCCTCTATTTGGGTGCGGTCCAGCTTCGTTACCGTCTTCTGTGCCGGATAGAGCGCAACGTCATCTGCATAGGTAGTTGTAATACTGCTGCTGAATGCAATGCTGACTTTATTGTAACCTTGTGTGGTAAATGCAAGCGTCACCTTATACCAGCCAGGATGGTCTGCATCCTCCACCGATGCCACGGCATTTCCCAGTTTAATGTCATTGCCTCCAGTGACACTATTATGATGTTTGGCTTCCATTCCCACTTTGGATGCATCGCTGGCACTGCTGCAGTACATCCACGCTTCCAGTACATAGTCGGTATTCGGCTCTACTGTGATACCGCCAAGCTCTGAAAAAGCCGTATCGCTGGCTGCATTGGCATAATTAATCTTCAAACTCTGGCTGCCACTGCGCTTCTGCTCTGTGGATGCCGTCACGGAAACGTCAGAGGGCCAATTTCCCCAATCACCTTTTCCGCTTTCAAAGCCAGACTGTGCCTCGGTCAGCACATTATCTGTTGCCCCGCCGGCTCCGCCTTCTCCTTCTTTCACCATGTTCATCAGCACATGCTCCATGCGGTATACCATGGCGCTTACCTGGACTGGATTGCTCTCTAACGCCGTATTGGCAGCTTCGAGCGCACTCTCTAAATCCTGTACGCTTGCAGCTTCAAATTTCGTCTTGTCAACATCTCCTGCCAAAGTTACCATCTCCTGCAGCCATGCTGTATCATCTGCTGGCGCCTCAAAGCTGCCCTGGCGTGCTCCCTGGTACTCGAAAGCGCCGATATCAACTTTCTCAGCCGCGGTTGCCTCTGCACCTGCTTTGTAAGGAACATCACTGCCCTTGTAGTCTTTATTTTCTAAAGTAATCTGCGTCTTGTCATCCGGCAGCTTCTCATCCGCCACCGCATCAAAAGATTCATTGGGCACTGCCATGTAAGCCTCTCCGGCATCGATACAGGGAGAGGTCTCTGTCAGTTCCAGACCTTCCGTCTTGCCAAGCCTTACCGTGCCTCCTGCAAATGTTCCGTCTGTACAATCCGTTACATCCTTAAGCCCTGGGTCAGCCGCGATTCCCGTAAGGTCCTCCTCCCAGGGATATGCTTTCTCTGCTCCTCCCCAGACACAGTTGTTCCCGTAATGTACGCCCTCATGGTTGACGAACTCTGAACTGTCCCCATAGAAAATATTATTGTAAATATCGGTTCCGCTGGTCTTTGCCGTAGCAGTACCCGATATCCAGGAACCCTGTTTTACTGCCTGTATGTTTTCATATCCATTGTCCCAATACATGGTATTGTTATAAACCTGATGTCCGATACTTCCAGATTCTCCGACCCAAAGGACGCGGGAGCCGTCATATCTGCCGTCATTGACGCTGACGTTGTAGCGTACTACAGAATTGATGGAATAATAAGGTCCCGGGCAGGCCATCCAGAAACCGCCCTTATTGTCATGGCTGTAGTTATACTGGAATAACACATTCTGGTTACCGTAATCGGAATCGAACGCCATACCGTCCTGTGTGCTCTCCGTATAAGCTGCCTCATTATTCTGGAATGTCACATTGTTGCAATCCCATGCCCAGATTGAGGCATGTGCCGGATTCCTCGCATAATACCAGTCCTCACTGGCCGCCTTTACCACCAGGTTGTTCTCTGCCACGCCGCCGTCCGCATTGATTAACACGATACCATCCCCGGCAACATCATGCACATAATTGTTCTTTACATGGACAGAGGGCCAACCTACCCACGGCTTGCTTCCTGCCTGCTGGCTGCCTGCGCCGCCGACCAGCTTGCGGGCTGCCCAGCAGCTTTCCATATAGATGGCTTCATGGCAGACTTTCTCTACCTGATTGCCATAAATCTTTAAATCCTTGAAATAAGACTCCGTCTCGCCGCCGGTTACCAGAACCATAATTCCGCCGGAGCCTTTCTTATGTCCTTCCGAACCATTCTGCGACATATAGCCGTTGACGTCATGGACATAGTTGTTCTGAATCGTAACGCCTTTCAGTTCCCCGGCATCATGGTTCTCCACCAGAATGCCAGTCAGCATATACTTACTCTGGTCAAATAAAATTTCTCTTCCCGGGCTGTTGCTGTTGGAATTGGTCTTGCCCAGCCTGCCCTCCAAATCCGCCTTGTCGCTCTCCCAGTTGGTCACTTCCAGATTCTCAATCGTAATGTACTCAGAGTTCTGGATATGCACGGCAGCAACATCCTCTTTATTTAAGGCGCTTCGGTTCTGGCTGTCAAGCCATTTGCTTCCGTTGCCGTTGATGAGCGGATTATCTCCATCGCCATATTTGCCAATGACAACCGGATTCTCCGCTGTTCCTTTGGCATCTTTAATCATCAGCTTCTGGTCATTCCAGGTGCATCCCGCTTTCAGCAGCACTTTGCCTCCTGCTACAAGCCTCAAGTCAGAAACCTTCTTAAATGATTTCCATGGCTTTGCTTCTGATTTACCATCGTTTGTGTCATTTCCGTTTACAGCATCAATATAATATGTACCGTTATCTCCAGTTACATTCGTGTCTCCTGCCGCTCTGCTTTCTGCGGATGGCGTTTCTGTGCCCGCTTTCGCCGCATCCGCTGTCAGCGGACTTGCCATGCCCAAACTGGTCACGGCAAGTACTGCTGCCAGAAACAGGGAGATACCGGATTTCCATTTCTTCTTACCCATATCTGCCTCCATTATCTTAATTTCCGCTTGCCTTAGCTCTGCGCAAGCCTGTTCCCTGTTTTACATCCACTCAGGTCTTACTTCACCTTTTTGCTGGTCAGGACCTTGCTCCATGCACCGGTAAGCTTCTTAGTCTTGCCGTTTACCTTCACCGTCTTGTATGCACGGATGCGCACATAATATTTCTTGCCCTTTTTCAGCTTCTTAATGGTTGTAGATGTCGTTTTTGCCTTCTTGATGTCCACTTTTTTAACGCCAGATTTAAACTTCTTATTCAGGCAGCACTGTACTTCATATCCGCTTGCCTTCGTATCTTTTTTCCAGGTCACCTTAAGCTGCTTTTTGCCCGGTTTCAGCTTGCTCAATGCAGCCTTTTTCGGATTTACCGTCAAGGTCACATTTGCTGTCTTTGACTTATAGTTAGCTGTCTCCTGTGCTGTTACGGTGATGGTGCAGATTCCACAGCCTTTGATTTCTATTTTACCATTCTTGGCATTGTAGTCTGCCACCTTCTTATCCGAACTTGTGTAACTCAGCTTGCCATCGCCATTGGTTTTCGCTCCCAAATCAAATGCTTTATCGCCAAATGCCTTGGTGATGCTGGCCTTGACATTGATTACCTGATCTTTCTTCTGCGCGGTCGGACCTGTCGGGTCTGATGGTCCTGGCTTCTGCGGCTGCTGTTTTGCCGGCGTCAGCAGGTCAACGGCATCCTGCAAATCTTTCACTGCTTCCTCTGCCTCTGCTTCCGTCAGCCCCTCTTCCTCAGCAAGCGCTCTGGCAGCGGAAAGAACCTCCTGGTAATAAGTCCACATAGCGTCCTTCTCATAGTTCTTCTCATCCGTTGCAGATATGGCAATCTTCTCGATGGATGACTGCAGATACTCTTTCGGGGTCTGCAATGCATTCATGGCATCCCGCAGTTCCAAAACTGCAGCTGCAATTTCTTCCTGCGTTGACAGCACATACCTCTGTACTTCAACTGCTTTCTCCAATGCTTCCTGGAATTTCTCCCAGCTTCTATCGGTATAATTGCCTTTTTCTACACTCTCTGCCTCTCCGATAAGTTCCTGCAAAGCCTCCTTATCTTCACTTTCAAGGCTGCCCTGCTTTTCGTCCTGAATCACTGCAATCCAGCTTAAGATTGGATCCGCTCCGCTTCCGGTAATGCTCACCGTCACTTTGGCATTCTCCGTCAAAGTGAATGCCACATTCTTCTGCAGCTTCTTGCTTCCTGCCACTTTAAACGTATCGGAAGAAACGAGGTCCTTGCCATTGGAGGTAACCACAATCTTCGTATTCCGGTCGCCGCTCCACCACTCATGGTAGCCGGTAGCCACCGTATAAGTTCCTTTTTCTAAGACAAACGCATAATCGATGGTGCTGTTCTTGGTTGCCCAATACCCAATTGACCACATGTCGTCGCCATCGCTCTTCACACCGAAGTCATACGTTGTATCACTGCTCGCAATTCCTTCTCCACCGTTTTCTCCGGTATATCCGGCAAGGTTCTCTACTGAATATGGCTGATCCACATCTGCATTGCGCAGCTTATCTTCCAATTCATTCCTCAATATATCATGATACTGGGACTCTTCTGCCGCACAGTCAAAGAAGTAGATAAGTTTCTCATTCCACAAAGTCACCTTGTGGGTAATGGCGCGCTCATGCTCTTTCGTATTCTTGGTGTATGTCATCGTACCCGACACGGTAATCTCACCCAAGGTCTTTTCCTCCGGCAGTGAATCCGTATCCCAAACAACAGCCGCCGTTGTCTCTGCCGTATCAGAAGCAAGTTTAATCTTAAGTGTTGCCGGCAGTTTCGTTTGCAGTTCTGCTACAGATTTTGCTGTCGCTGGCAGCTGCCCAGCCACTACCTCGTAAGGCTCTATATTTTCAAATATACTCTTATCCCAGTCACTGTACTTTCTCAGCGCAATCTCACCATCACCGGTGAACTCAATGGGCAGCCACACATATCTGGAATCGCGCAGACTGCCGCCAGCCCCTGGTCCTACAGAAATCTCGGGATTATACCAGCGGTCTCCCATGTAGATATACTGACCCTTCTCAGCATCCATAGGAATGACACAGGTACTCTGGGTAAAGTAGGTGGTATTGGCATCTTCATCCGTACAGGGATCTCCCATCACTTTCCAGGGACCCAACGGAGTGTCTGCCACTGCATACTGTGCCGCATTGGGCGACCAGCCGCTGCAGCCCGAAGTAATCAGGTAATATTTGTCATTGTATTTAAACATTGCCGGCGCTTCCCGGGAACTGCCGATAAAGTTGACGGAGAAGTCCACGCCCTGGATGGCGCCTTCGTCATTTGTCTTGGCAATATTCGTGTAGGAATCATTCAGTTTGGCAATGTACATATTTGCATTACCGTCTGAGGAGTAGATAACATATGCTGTTCCGTCATCATCCTTAAACAAGTTCATGTCACGCACATTTCCGTGCCCATCGGCAAAGCCCTGCTTCAAGCCATCGACATAGTTGAGCAGATAAGAGCCCTTCATCTGGAACGGTCCGAATGGGCTGGATGACACTGCCACACCCGCTTTCGCTTTGGCATAGTTGCCACCGCTGCTGCCCGGAATCTGACCGTCTGCGTGAAACCAAATCACATACTGTTTTGTCTTTTCATTATAAATCATCTTCGGACGTTCAATGACACAGCCGGAATCCGTGGCATCATCGTCAGTCCAGATATCATTGTAAGCTAATTTTTGCTCATCCTCCGACAGATTTCCATATAAATCCGTGAAATACTTATCGGTTGTAAACGTTTCCCAGTTAGGTACCGTGCGAAGCACACGCCCCATATCTACCCAATTGAATAAATCCTGAGAGATGTATGCGTGTATTCCCGGACATGGACGGTAATCATTGGTTTTATCCTCGCCAATCCAATACCAGAATTCCTTCTCACTTGCTTCTATCTGCCCATTTCCATTAAAGTCATAGCCTTCTTCCCATTGAATCCTCTGCACCTGACCGCCGTGCGCCTGAATGACCTCTCCGTTATTGTCATAAATTGTCGCGCCATCTGCGCCGGAGAACGTTGTGTAATTATAAATTTCTTTCAGATTCAGGTACGCCTCAAACAGTGCATACATGGCATCTTCCCTAGCTGTCGCATCCGAAGAAGAACTTAAGGCTTTCGCTGCCGCAAGAGCTCTGTCGTAAGCTGTCTTGGTCGACTGGGAATAGTTATGGTTATTTGTCTTTCCTTCGCAATAGGTTACCCACTTCTCCAGTGTATCCGGTAATTCCGGCACAGAAATATTCTGCGGCATTTCATAAAGGCTGAGTTCCGCAATGTTACAGTTTCCACTGGCAGTCACCGCATACTTATAATAGCGGTATGCCTTTCCTATCACTTCTGCTGAAGCAAACTCATTCGCATAGGCATAATTAAACTTGCCGCCTTCCGGCGTCTTGGCAATTGTATGCAGCAGCTCCCAGTTCGTTGCATCATTGGAACCGTAAAGAGATGCTCCCACGCATCTGCCCACATATTGGCTGTCATTGTTCACATACCTCGGTGCATAGCCATAAGCAGCAATTGCTTTCGCATTGCCTGCTCCCAAGTCAATCTGCACATAACCACTCGAAACGCCATCAAAGAACGTGCTGAAATCGCCGTCAATAACCTTAGCAACCGTATTTGTCGTGCTGTTCTGGTATGGTGCGCTTCCGCTTACCATGCCCTCCGTAAGCGTGATATTCTGGCTGTCTAAATCTATATCACTCAAGTCCAAGGTACTCATGATTTCCGTCTGCATTTTCTCTAAGTTTTGTTGTCTCTTGACATACTCATCATCTTTCTCTTTATCGAACGTCACGCCATCCACAACAAAGGTGGTGATAGAGTTGCCTTTCACCGTAGCCGTAAACGCTTTGTTAGCTGTATCTGCAGCGGTATTGACAGATGCTGATACATCTACCCAGTTCTCGCCTTCCTCCGAAGAACCGCTGGTACGGGTAGCCGTGATTGTACTTCCCATAGTCTCAAACCTGCTGAGGTCAAACTTCCAGGTCTTATCTTCCTTTGCCGTGTTGACTGCCACGATGACTGCCTTACTTCCTTCAGGATCATAAGCCACCAAGGTATTGGCGTCATCGCTGGTTCCCATAATCGTGTAGCCCGGACGGATATATCTGGAGAATTGTCCATAAGCGTAATATTTCCTTGTCAGGACAAGTTCTTTGTTGTTGTGGTCGCCGATGGCGATGCCCCACCAGCCTTTGTTATCAGGGTCATACATGATTTCACCGCTATCATTTGTCTTCGTCTTCAAATCTTCGATGGAATCAGCGTCAAATTCATTGTTGGCATCCACATTAAGGTCCACGGCATTCCACATAATCCATGCAGAACTCTTAAGGCCGTTGATGTCTGTGATAATTCTCTGGGCAAATCCCAAACCGCCAGCCATCTCTCCGGCATCTGTGCCTGCCCTGGACGCGCCGTCAATCTCGGACATCCACAGATTCTTATTTGCCTTCTGCGCCAACTCAGATAACTCGGCACGCTTAGAGCCGCCATATGTATGGGTATCAATACGCTGAATTGCTTTCTTTGCCGCACTTGACAATTTGTTATAAGAATCAATCGCCGTGTCGATGCTGGTCTCATCCGTTCCGGAAAGGATAATGCTGTTCAGCACATCTTTGACTTTCTGGTTTGTAGACGCTTCCGCTTTCTCTTTCAGCGCTTTCTGGAACGCAAGAATCATATTGGACTCGGAATCTCCCTGGTCAAAGTGGCAGCCCTCCTGCTTCGCGCTGTTGGCACTCCAATAACTCGTATACGGCTCATTCATCGCCGTTGCACTCGTGAAGTCCACGATACCTGCCTCTGCATAATGCGCAATTACATCCGCCATATATGCGGCAAACGCATTGTAAGAATCTTTGCGCAGATTGTCACTGCTTCCGCTGGCTGCCCCTGAGGTACATCCGCTGACTGTCATAAAGTAGGGCGGTGAATTGGAAAATGCCTCCGCAATGAACTCATCACCGCTGGCTTTCTTGGCTGCGTTTAAGATATTCCTCTGGTTCGCATCTTTGTTCCAGTCATAGTTCCAGGCATAACCGCATTCTTCGTCTGCCCTGGCAAAGTTCTGTTTGTACCATTCTATGGTATGTTTTTGCGTATCAATCTTCGTCACATCTTTCCAGTAACCTGGCATGTCGGAATCAGAACGCTTGATGTGTGCTGGATGCAGGAATGGGTCTGCCTCAGGCAATGTACCCTCCTTACTGGTTTCTACTACCAGCATGTTTACGAAATCCAAGGTCCAGTCATCCTTACCCGCTACCTCAATCGTATTTGCACCCTGCTTCAACGCCACGTCCTTAATAGTTGCCAGGAACAACCCTTTATTACCAGTTGTACTGTTTGCAATCTTATTCTCTAAGAGCTGATCCTTAGTAACAACATATTCCGTCTCATTATTTACTTTGATTGCAATATCCCGCGTTAAATTGGAATTGTGGTACCCAAGCAATTTTACGGTGTAATTTGTCGCTGTTTGCGCATTTACCGTATAATGCAGATGATCCCCCTCTCCTACAGTATCGCTTAGCTTATTCACCCAGCCTACATATTGGAATTCACCGACCTTCTGCCCCTTGGTAAACCCGAAGTCTGCATCGGAGAACAAATAGGCGGCATCCTTAAATCTGCTCTCTGTACCCACTTTCATACTTGAACCTGCATAAGAGAGAACACCCTCTTGCTTCTCCACGCCAAATACCTCTGCGGCATCATTCGGTGTTACCAACGGCGTGTCACCTGTGTTGTCGCCGCCACCTACGTTGTAACGACCGATGTTCAGGCCCAGACCCTTCTCCTTGTCAAAGAAAGCCTCTGCCGCCTTATCCGTCATGGTGGTGTCATAACCCAGACGGTTTGCCCACCAGCAAAGGGACGTGCCCCAGCCTTCAAACTCTCCCAGCCCATCGCCATCCGTGTCATTGAACGGCGACGATTTGTCTGGGAGCACTTTCACTGTCGCATCCACTGCCGCTTCCCGGGCACTGCCTGCTGCCTGTGCCTGACCTAGTCCGTCCATTGGCAATGCCGTGAAAACAAGAGCTGCTGCAAGGACAGTGCTGATACATTTTTTTAATCCTCTCATCTTCCTCTTCTCCTTTTCTTTTTTTAGTGCATGGTGATCCCTTCCACCCTGCATCTATTATCCTTATTTTAGGATTTTTTAGTAAAATTTTCAAGCATTTTACTAAATTTATAAGTAAGAAAATCACTTTTCAGTAAAAACATACAAAAAACCAGGGGCGGATTATTGCAATCTGCCACCCCTGGTTCTGCTATTTGGCAATAGCCGTGCCGATTTTTCTCTCATTTCTGTCTTTTCATTTCTGTCTGTACAGTCTCGTCCTTAAAATCTGCATTATAACTTCTGAATGCGCGCAAGCGCCCCCAGCGTATTCTCATAACTTCCAAATGCGGTCAATCTGAAATAACCTTCCCCGCTGGGACCGAAGCCAGAACCTGGCGTTCCCACAACATTTGCATTATTCAGGAGATAATCAAAGAACTCCCAGGACGTCATCTTATCCGGCGTTTTCAGCCAGATATACGGTGCATTGACACCGCCGAACACCGTGTAGCCCGCATCCTGTAAACCTTTCTTAATCGTGGAAGCATTCTTCATATAATAAGCAACCTGCTCCTTTAACTGCGCTTTGCCCTCAGGGCTATAGGTAGCCTCCCCGGCGCGCTGTACAATGTAGGGCGCACCGTTAAACTTCGTTCCGTGGCGGCGTGCCCACATGGCATTCAAAGAAACTTCCCCGCATTTCAAATCCTTGGGCACTACGGCATAGCCAAGGCGCACACCGGTAAATCCGGCATTTTTGGAAAAACTCTTGAGCTCAATGGCACAGGTCTTTGCGCCCTCGCACTCATAGATGGAATGCGCCACATCATCCTCTGAAATGTACGCCTCATACGCAGCATCGTAGATAATCACTGCCCCCACTTTATTGGCATAATCCACCCATTCCTGCAGTTGGGGCTTGGTGATGGTTGTTCCGGTTGGGTTATTGGGAAGGCAAAGGTAAATCATGTCTGGCGTCTCCTTGGGGAATTCCGGCACAAACTGATTTTCCATTGTGCAGGGCATATAGATAACGTCACTCCATGTCTCGGACGCAGCATCATACACGCCTGTCCTGCCGGACATTACATTGGAATCCACATAAACCGGATAGACCGGGTCACAGACTGCAATACGGTTCCTGGGTCCGAAAATCTCCTGGATATTGGCAGAATCGCTTTTGGCGCCGTCTGAGACAAAGACTTCATCTGCAGAAATATCACAGCCTCTCGATTTATAATCATTCTCCACGATAGCATCCCGCAAAAAAGCATAGCCCAAATCCGGGGCATATCCGTGAAAGGTCTCCGCCTTGCCCATCTCATCGACTGCCTTATGCATAGCCTCAATCACTGCCGGCGCCAGCGGCTGCGTGACATCGCCAATTCCCAGACGGATAATGTCTTTGTCCGGGTTTGCCTCGGTGAAAGCTGCCACCTTTTTCGCTATCGTGCTGAATAAATAACTTCCTGGTAACTTCTGGTAATTCTCATTAATCTGAAACATAATATCCTCCTAATATAATAATGGTATCGGCACGTGCCGCTTTGCGTCACCTGCCAGTTCGGCGGAAGGCAGCTTCATAAATGCTTCGCATTTGCCTTCCTCCTAATAAATGTTTTTCATAAACTATCGCAATTCCTCCGGCAGCTCTATTTCACCGTCAAACACTGTCACCGCCGGTCCTGTCATATACACCGGAGCCTCGCCTCCTGCCCAGGAAATTTCAAGTTCCCCGCCCAAAAGCTGAACGGTAACCTCATGCCCGGTCTTTTCATTTAAGATAGCCGCCACAGCCGTGGCACAGGAACCAGTTCCACAGGCAAGCGTCTCACCGCTGCCGCGCTCCCACACACGCATACGCAAGGTCGAAGCGTCAACAACATTGACAAATTCCGTATTAATCCGTTTGGGGAAACGAGGATGGTTCTCAAACAGAGGACCAATTGCTGCCAGGTCCAGTTCCCGCACATCCTCCTCCATAAAAATGACGCAATGGGGATTTCCCATGGACACTGCTGTCATCTGGTATGTCCTGCCGTCCACTTCAATGGGCTCATCTATTACCCGTTCCACATCGGCTGCCACCGGAATCTGCTCTGCCACAAGGCAGGGCGCTCCCATATCCACTTTAACTTTAGAAACTTTACTGTTCTCTAACGTTAACTCAAGATATTTTATCCCGGCAAGGGTATTTACGCTGATACTCGTTTTATCTGTCATCCCCCGGTCATAGACGTATTTGCCCACACAGCGGATAGCATTTCCGCACATTTCGCCCTGAGAGCCATCCGCATTGTACATTGCCATCTCAAAGTCGGCACATTCTGACGGCTTAATCAGAATCAGCCCATCCCCTCCAATGCCAAAATGCCTGTCACTGACGTACTTAGCCACTTCAGACGGATTCTTTACCTTCTCTTCAAAACAGTTGACATAGATATAATCATTGCCAGCCCCCTGCATTTTTGTAAATTTCATATGACGCTCCTTTCTATACAAAATATCTTCATCAGCCCATCATGCTCAAAATCATCTGTGCCGTCTCAACCAGCCCGGTTCCGCTGTCCATACTGCTTTTTTGTATGTAACGGTGGGCTTCTTCCTCTGTCATGTTGTTGCGCACCATCAGCACCTCCTTCGCCTTTTGCAGCATCTGCCTCTCCTCCTCGCTGCGTTTCGGCGGATTGTTCCTTTTCTTGCGTCTGCGCACAAAGTCATGGGACATCATCTCCAAAGTGCTTACAAGTTCATGCACCTTCAAGGGCATAGTAAGAAATACCACATTATCCCTCGTGCCTTCCTCCCTCTGCTTAGGGGAGGACACCACGAGCATTGGAAAATGCGGCGGCAGGTATTCCCGCAGCTGTGTATACATCATATCCTGCAGCCGCCCGGCACACACCACAATTCCCTCCCCCAGCATATCTGCGTGCTGCAAGACGCGTGCGCCTGTTGTGCACACGGCATTTACCCCAAACCCACTTTTCACCAATATGCTTTTTATGCTCTTTGCATTTTCCTGTCTGGGAAATGCGACAATCACATTAATCAAAACACTTCCTCCATGGAACTATATCTTGTAGAGATAATTGTCAATTTCCCATTCTGTCACCTGCCTGCAGTAATCTTCCCATTCGGCACGCTTTTCCTCTGCATATTTGTCGGAAATGTGGTCTCCCAGCACTTTGCGCAGCAGCGGGTCTTTCTCAAGTTCATCGACCGCCTCATTCAAGTCCGCCGGCAATGCAGTAATATGAAGGGCCCTTCTCTCTGCTTCCGTCATTTCCATAACGCTGGCACTGACAGGTTCCGGCGGCAGAATCCTGTTCTTTATGCCATCAAGACCCGCGGCCAGGCACACGGCAAGGGCAAGGTACGGATTAGCTGCCGGGTCCGGGCTGCGCAGTTCAATCCGCGTAGATTCCCCTCTTTCCACTGGTATGCGAATCAACGGACGCCTATGGCTTTCCGACCAGGTGATATAGATTGGCGCCTCAAATCCCGGCACCAGACGTTTATAAGAATTTACCAGAGGATTCGTCACGGCTGCCAGGCCACGCATATGTTTCATCAGACCACCAATAAAAAAGTATGCTTCCTCGCTCAGGCCCCGCTTATCTTGCGGGTCTGCAAAAATATTCCTGCCGTCCTTAGTTACTGATATATTGAGATGCATCCCAGACCCATTGATGCCGTATTTCGGCTTGGGCATAAAACTGGCAAACAGGCCAAATCTTTTGGCAATTGTCTTCACTGCCAGCTTAAAGGTCATGATATTGTCCGCCGTCTTCAACGCCTCATCATAGCGGAAATCAATGCGGTGCTGTGCAGGAGCCGCTTCATGGTGGGAAGACTCAATCTCAAATCCCATATCCTCCAACGTCAGCACCATATCACGCCTTGCATTCTCTCCCAAATCCACCGGACCTAAATCGAAGAACCCGGCGCGCTCATGGGAAACCGTGGTAGGACCTCCATCTTCATCGGTATGGAACAGGAAGAACTCGCATTCCGGCCCCACATCAAGATGATATCCAAACTTTGCCGCCTCATCAATCGTCCGCCGCAAAATATAGCGTGGGTCCCCCTCAAAAGGCGTCTTATCCGGGCGGTAGATATCACAGATAATGCGCGCCACCTTGCCTTGCTGGGGACGCCAGGGAAAAATTGCAAACGTGTCTAAGTCTGGATAGAGATACATATCCGATTCTTCAATACGCACAAATCCCTCGATGGAGGAAGCATCAAACATACACCTGTTGTTCAGCGCTTTCTCCAGCTGTCTCTTGGTAATCGCCACATTTTTGAGCGTTCCGAACATGTCGGTAAACTGCAGGCGAATGAACTCAACATCTTCCTCCTCCACCATACGGATAATATCTTGCTTGGTATAATTATTCATAATTACGGTTCTCCTCTTCCTCTACTCTTTTCCATCTTCCTGCGGTTTTTCCCCACGCTCCACTTCTGCCAAAGCATTTTGCTGTTCCCCCTGAGATTTTTCTCCTTGCATCTGCTGTCCCTCCTGGGATTTCTCTCCTTGCGCCTGCTGCTGTTCTCCTTGCATTTGCTGTTCCCCTTGAAATTGCTTTCCTTTCATTTGCTGCTGCGTTCTCTGAGAGCTCTGCTGTCTCGCCTGGTAATCCTGCATGACCCGCTGCCGCTCCCGTTCTCTCTTAACCTGATACCTTTTGATGAACTTCACGATAAAGAAGATAACCAAAAAGAACAGCAGCAACTTATACCAGTGCAGGATAAAGAAGAACAAAATAGCCTCAAAAAAGCGTAACATGCCTTGCCAGCTCTGTGACAGCACCTTTACAAGGCGGTTAAAAAATCCAGATTCCTTCTCCTCAAAAGCTGTGACCTCCTGAATCCTCATCTCCACCGTACTGTACATACTATCCGTATCTATCACCGCCATCTCGCTCTTCGTCCTTGCAATATCAAGCGACAATTCGGTAAGCTTTTCCTGAATGGCAAGCATGGCGCTGTCTTCCGATACTTCATCGAACATCTTCAAGTATCTCTCATATTCTGCCTCATAAATTTCAAGTTCCGCTTTCAGGGTGCCATACTGCCTGGTCATGTTCGTCACCTGGGAATTGCTCTCCGTGACCACGCCCAGCCCCTGGGTCTTATCCATAAATTCCTGATACTTCTCCGAGGGAATCCTGGCAGTCGCCTGAAATGTCCTGGGGACACTCGCATTATAAAAACTTTCTTCCGCATACTTGCTGCCCGCACCGTAGCTCTGCTCATTTTCTAAAAATCCCCCATATTCTTCTATGGCTTTCTTAAAGGCAAGCACGGTATCCTCGAACTCCATCGTATCAATGGACACAGCCCCAGTGTAAACCAGAATTTTGTCCTGCTCCTGCTGGGAAGGGATATCTTCCTCCTTGCTGTCTGCAGAATCAGCATCCGCGTTATCCTCAGTATCAACCGTTTCTATCTCCGCTACCTCTGCCGTATCATCCATAGCGACATCTTTATCCTCATCATAATTCTCAAAGCCAATCTCCTCACTGCTCATTTCAGCTGCAGAATCATCATAGGTTGCGCCGCCGCAGCCTGAAAGCATAAAAACACAGGCACACATTGTCGCAAACAATGCCATTTTCCCTCCCAGATAAACACTTTTTCGTTCTCTTCTCCTCATAAGCCTCCTCCTTTCACTAATGCAGAAAATCGAGCACCTTCTCAAACTGCATGTCTCCGCCAAACAAATCAAGGGCGCTGCCAATCGTCACATTCAGGCGTCCCTTGCCAAGCTCTTTGAGCAACTGCAAATCTGCAAAGCTGCCTACGCCGCCGGCATAAGTGACCGGCAGTTTCCCCCACTCGCCCAATAATGCTGCCAAATCCTCTTCAATCCCACTGGCTTTTCCTTCCACATCAACCGCATGGATTAAAAATTCATCCGCATATTGCGACAATTTGTCCAACAAAGCTAAGGTCACTGTCTCCTGTGTAAACTTCTGCCAGCGGTCTGTTACAATGTAATAGTCTCCACCCTGTCTGCGGCAGCTCAGGTCCAATACCAGATGCTCTCTGCCCACAGCAGCAGAAAGCCGCTCTAAATTCTCATAATGCACCATGCCGCCCTGAAATACATAAGAGGTAACAATCACATGGCTTGCCCCTGCCGCCAGGAACTGCCCCGCATTGTCAGGGGTTATGCCTCCGCCTACCTGCATCCCGCCAGGATAGGCACGCAATGCCTGTATTGCCTGCTCCTTTGTCGCTTCATAATATTCGCTCCCCGCAGGATTCAGCAGGATGATATGACCGCCTTTGATATGATGGCTCTGATACAGCCTGGCAAAAAACGCAGCATCCTGGCTGGCGACAAAATTCTCAACTGCCTGACTGCCCATATCCTTAAGGCTGCCCCCTATGATTTGTTTCACTTTTCCATTGTGGATATCTATGCAAGGTCGAAATTCCATGTGGCTCTCCTCATACTCTACGATTTTTTTCTCGTTTCCATTATAAGCAAAAACCAGCTTTTTCACAACAAAAATTTTCATGACTGAACTACAGCAATTTTCATAAAATAATTTTATTCAGTCGTTGACAGTTGCCATCTTTTTTGTTAAAATCGTGGGAATAACAAAAAAACTTTTAAGAAAGCGAGGAAGAAAAAATGGGTACGATTATCGGCGAAGGAATTACATTTGATGATGTATTATTAGTCCCTGCATACTCCGAAGTTACACCAAATATGGTAGATTTGTCTACCAACCTGACCAAAAAAGTAAAACTGAACATCCCTATGATGAGCGCAAGCATGGACACCGTCACGGAACACAGAATGGCAATTGCCATGGCGCGCCAGGGCGGCATCGGCATTATACATAAGAACATGTCCATCGAAGCCCAGGCCGAAGAAGTCGACAAAGTAAAGCGTTCTGAAAACGGTGTGATTACTGATCCATTTTCTCTTTCCCCGGAACATACATTACAGGACGCAGACAACCTCATGGCTAAGTTCCGCATTTCCGGCGTTCCAATCACAGAGAACGGCAAACTCGTGGGCATCATCACCAACCGCGACTTAAAGTTTGAGGAAGATTTCACCAAGAAAATCAAAAACTGCATGACCTCTGAGAATCTTGTGACTGCACGCGAAGGCATCACGTTAGATGAGGCAAAGAAGATTCTTGCCAAGGCAAGGAAAGAAAAACTTCCGATTGTAGACGACAATTTCTATCTGAAAGGCTTAATTACCATCAAAGATATTGAAAAGCAGATTAAATACCCATTGTCCGCCAAGGATGCACAGGGCAGGCTGCTCTGCGGCGCAGGCGTGGGGATTACCGCTGATATGCGGGAACGCGTAGATGCACTGGTAAAAGCAAAAGTAGACGTCATCGTTGTGGATTCTGCCCATGGGCATTCCCGCAATATTTTGGATGCTGTCAAACGTATCAAAGCTGCCTTTCCTGACCTGCAGGTCATTGCCGGAAATATTGCTACCGGCGAAGCGACAAGGGCATTGATAGAGGCGGGCGCGGACGCTGTAAAGGTCGGAATCGGACCAGGCTCCATCTGCACCACACGCGTAGTTGCCGGAATCGGCGTTCCCCAGATTACTGCTATCATGGACTGTTATGAAGTAGCGAAAGAATATGGCATCCCGATTATCGCGGACGGAGGCATCAAATACTCAGGAGACATGACCAAGGCAATCGCCGCCGGAGCCAATGTATGTATGATGGGAAGCATGTTTGCCGGCTGTGATGAAAGCCCGGGAACATTTGAATTATATCAGGGAAGAAAATACAAAGTCTACCGCGGCATGGGTTCCCTCGCTGCTATGGAGAATGGCTCCAAAGACCGTTATTTCCAGGAAAATGCAAGAAAACTTGTACCGGAGGGCGTAGAAGGGCGAGTAGCCTATAAAGGTTCCGTGGAAGATACTGTCTTCCAGTTAATCGGCGGTCTACGCTCCGGCATGGGCTATTGCGGCGCTGTCAATATTGAGACACTGAAGCAGACTGGAAGATTCGTAAAGATTTCAGCAGCTTCCCTTAAAGAAAGCCATCCGCATGATATTCATATCACTAAGGAAGCGCCAAACTACAGTATAGATGAATAAGCATGTGCCTCGCGTTATCGTTTTGCAGGCATTGCCTGCAAGCTGCAATAGCGATAACATTATCCCTCTGCGAGTGTACATAAAAGAATTCAAGGCCTCCTCATGAGGTCTTGAATTCTTTTTACGCCAGTTTACGGATTCGGTGTCTCCTTGGTTGTATTGTTCTTGTTGGTATTGTTCGTATTATTTGTATTGTTAGTGTCTGTGTTGTTGCCGTTTCCTGCACCGTTCTCATCTGTCATATCATCTACGCCGTCTTTGACGTCTTCGCCGATATCTTCCACACCATCGACAATATCATCTCCTACTTCATCCATCACGCCAGCTCCGTTACCAGCGGTATCGTCGTTGTTGTTCGTGTTGTTGGTGTTATTGTTGTTATTCTTGTCGGTATTGTTCGTATTGGTGTCATTCTTGTTCGTATCATTTGTCCCTGCACCATTGTTGTCTGTCCCGTTCGTCACATCATTTGTCGTATTATTGTCCGTATTGTTATCCGCGTTATCATTATTTCCGCAAGCGGTAACACTTCCCAATACCAGGATGAGCAGACAGCCCATCAGCACTTTTTTTAACTGTTTCATAATAAAGTCTCCTTTGCAAATAATTTTCTTTTCTCTATCCATTATGAACAAAATTTTCTAATTTATACTTATTTTTTATTTTTTCATCTTAGGCTGGAAAATGAGACTTGCCAAATAGCCAAATACCAACGCTGCGGAAATACCCACTGCGCTTGCAGTAAAGCCTCCCATGAAGATTCCTAAAAATCCATCAGAGTCCACGGCCTTCTGGATGCCTTTCCAGAGCACATTTCCAAATCCCAGCAGAGGGACGCTGGCTCCTGCCCCGGCAAATTCCTGAAAAGGCTCGTATAATTGCAGCGCACCCAGAACTGCTCCGCTGCATACCAGCAAGACCATAATCCTTCCCGGAAGCATCTTTGTCTTTTCCATAAGAATCTGAACCAGTGCGCATATAAGGCCGCCTACCCAGAATGCATTTACATAATCCATACTTTTTCTCCTTTTCCTAATTATTTTTTGACCTATTCTCCCCATAAAGCTTTGAATCATCCGGCATGTTCAATGACAACCCCATGGGCAATCCCCGGTACGCTCTGCCCCTCATTAAAGCTCACTGTAGACAGCAGCGCCCCGGTCGGCACAAAAAGCACCCGCTTCCAGGTGCCTGTCTCCAGTTTGGGCAAAATATACGCACTCAGAGTCACTGCAGAACATCCGCAGCCACTGCCGCCAGCATTGGTATTCTGTGTCTCACTGTCAAAAATCTCAATCCCGCAATCCATGTGCACCTTGGAAATATCAAAACCTTTCTCCTTTAAAAGGTCAAAGAGGATTTCCTGCCCAACCTTACCCAAATCCCCGGTGACAATCTTATCGTAATCTTCCGGCTTACGGTTAAAGTCCATCAGATTCTGACGTATGGTATTGCACGCTGCCGGCGCCATCGCCGCACCCATGTTCATGGAATCCTTAATGCCGTAATCCACGACTTTTCCCGGAGTGATTCCGGTAATCCGCACTTTACTGCGCTTCTTGCCAAGCACAAAGGCCCCGCTTCCTGTCACTGTCCAGGTGGCCGACAGGGGTCTTTGATTGGCATATTCCAAAGGAAAACGGAACTGCTTTTCTGCACTGGCAAAATGGCTGGACGTTACAGCAAGCACATGGTCACCATAACCGCCTGCGACTGCCATTGCACCAAGGGCAAGAGATTCCCCGGCTGTGGAGCAGGCTCCATACAATCCAAACAGCGGAATATTTAATTCCATCAAGCCAAAGGTTGTGGCAATATTCTGCCCCAGGAGGTCGCCGCCAAAAATATAGCGGATATCCTCATTCAAAATACCTGCTTTGCCGATTGCCATGGAAGCTGCCTCTTTCTGCAGCGTACTTTCCGCCTCCTCCCAGGTGTCCTCCCCAAACTTATCGTCTTCTCCGACCAAATCAAACAACTCGCCAAGCGGACCTTCGCCCTCCTTAGTTCCTACAATGCTGGCGCTGCCAAGAATATAGGGAGCCTGGTCAAATTGTATGCTCTGCGTCCCGATTGTCTGTGACATAATTTCTCCTCCTGTTTGCATTTTCCTGCTGTTATTTTGCCCGAAATCTGCTTTTTTACTCAAAAAAAGGAATGAGATTTTCTCTCATTCCTTCTGATGATTATGATAAATCGGTATTTTTGCTAATTTAATCTTGGCACCGGAGGACGCTTCGGGTCAATTACGTCTGAAGCATTAAACAAATCAGACAGGCTATCCATCTCGCCAATGGAATTATAATAGATGCGATATCCGTCAAGGTTCCTTCTCCCCTGCCTGAAATAGGTATCCGTAATCTGTACGGCGTACTGCTGGGAATCTACATTGCAGAAATAATTGAATCCCTGTGATTTCAGATAATTATATTTCTCATTATCCGGCGTATATCCGGTGGTCCACTCTGCCAAATCCTGACCATGGGCAAAAATAATCGTGTCAGTGCTTCCTACCAGCGGTTCTACATTCTCTTTCCATTTCTCCGTGTCTGCCCGCAGACGCTCCATTGAGGCTTCGCCCACTTTCAAATGCCCCCAGGTATGGCTGGCAAACCTCCATCCTTGCTCTTTGATGGCATCCGCCACTTTCTTCGCCTCGGCCCGCTCTGTATCCAGACTGAAATCCGGGTGCTCTTCCAGCCATTTCAGCTTATCCGCATTCATATCGGCAGGCTTTGTCTGATAACTGATATCTGTCCGATATCCCAAAATGCCATTGTACCCGGTAAGGGCAATCGTCCCCCGCGCTCCATGATAGGATGCATCCGGATGCTCCTCAATAAATTTGTTCATCAACGGTACAACATCATAATCCCCGACAACGGTAGTTCCATCCCTTTGTATGTACTCACATTTGGGCTTTCCATTCTCATCCAAAACCATCTTAGAGGCATAGCCATAACCATCATAGCTGTGATAATAGCAAAGGTCATCCACAGAGAGCACAAATGCTTTCTTATCCGGCGGGAGCATAATCTCCCCCTTCTCAAAATGCACATTTCCATTCTCATCTGTCGTCTCTTTAACCATATCGTGCAAATCCACCAACACATACCCTTCATCATACATTGTCTGGGTAATCTTGTTAAATTCCTCAATGGTCGTCATCCACTGGTTATTTCCCACTGCCTGTGGGTCTGTATCCTGATTAGCAAAGCAAAGCTCAGGGTCTACCACCAGCGAATGGTAGAACACATGGGTAACCTTATCTATATCCACCGGAACACAAGTCGCTTTCCGGTTCTCATAATCTGTAATTTTGGCTGTCAGCTCTGAATCTCTCTCATATCCCTCAAAGCTCTTCACGGTCTCAATGGCACTGTCATAATCATATCCCGCCGCCAGCAAATCTGCCTGTGTAATTACTGCCGTACGCACCTCGTCCACATTGTCCTGCTTCTCCTGCGATTTCTGCACATCCGGCTCTTGGGAACCTAAATCCTTAGATTCCTCTTCCTTGTCCACTGGTTTGGCGCTGGTCTGCAGGGACTCCCCCTGGCCGGAGACCTTGCCTTTATCATTCTTGGGAATGAGAACTACCGCCGTAATCCCTATCCCGGTCATTACCAAAAGGGTGAAAAATGTCTTAATCAGCCTTTTTTGCATATCTCTCTTTCTCTGCCTATACTTCCTGCCCTGTTCCTTATTGCTCTTTCTCTCATAAGTATCCTGATGCTTTTCCATCTTATCTCTCCTTACATCAAAAGTAACTTTTCTACTCTTTCATCATATGATGCACCTGTGGAAAAAATCAACCTTTCCTTCTAAAAAAATTATTAATATTTATTAAGATTCTGCAAGCCCCTGCTGCCGCAGCTTTTTCATCACATACAGATACGCCGGAACTAAGAACAAGTCCGCCAATATCCATGCCGCCGGGCTTGCAAAACAGATTGCTGCATATCCGAACAAGGGTACAAGCATCATCGCCACAAGGCTGCGCGCTGCCATCTCACAGACCCCAGCCAGTATGGCAAACCGACTGAATCCCAGACCCTGGATAGTAAACCGCACAATATTTACCAGTGCAAGCGGGAAAAAGAAAGCGGAGTTGGCAGCAAGGAACCAGGAAACCTGTTGGATTATCAGCGTCTCGGAAGGAGCCACAAACAGCAAAGCAATTGTTCCCCCAAAACATACCAGCACAACACACGCCAAAACAGAATACCCCAGCCCCAGCAGACTGGTAGACTTGATGCCCTGGGAAATACGTTCCAGCTTCCCTGCCCCCACATTCTGCCCCGCATACGTTGCCATCGTGGAACCCATGGCATCGAAAGGACAGGCAAAAAACATGCTGATTTTGCTGCCCGCAGCAACTGCGGCAACCGATATGGAGCCGAGGCTGTTCACCGCTGTCTGCAGGATAACGCTGCCAATCGCTGTGATGGAATACTGCAGCCCCATAGGGATTCCCATGTTACAGAGGATTCCCACGCAATTGCTGTCAATGCGCCATTCATCCCTGGTAATTTTTAATATATCGAACCGCCGTATCATATAGAACAGACAGGCAATCCCTGAAATCAATTGGGAAATCACCGTTGCCCAGGCTGCACCTGCCACCCCCATATGAAATGCCAGTATCAGCGTAACATCCAAAATTATATTCAGAATAGACGAAAATACTAAAAAAAGCAATGGGCTTTTGCTGTCTCCCAGAGAACGTATAATCCCGGACAGCAAATTATACAGATACACTGCCGGAATCCCCATAAATATTACAAAAATGTAGCTGTAAGAGCCATCTATGATATCCAGGGGCGTATTCATCCACAACAGAATCTGTCTGCAAAGTACACAGACTGCCACCGTCATCACTCCGGCAAATGCAATGGACAGCCACACGCTGTTTGCCACATATTTCCTAAGGCTGTGGTAATCACCTGCCCCAAACCGCTGCGCCACCGGAATAGCAAACCCATTGCACACTCCCATGCAAAAACCGATAATCATAAAATTAATAGAGCCGGTAGCTCCCACAGATGCCAAGGCGGAAACACCTAAAAACTGACCGACAATCAGCGTATCCATCATATTGTAAAACTGCTGGAACAACATTCCAAAAAACAGCGGTATGCAGAACTGCAAAATCAGGCGAATCGGAGACCCCACTGTCATATCTTTTGTTACACTTTTTGCCATAGCAGCTACCTCCTCCATCATTTTCTGTAGGGTAAAAAAAGAACCACCCAGACTGATTCCTCACTCATGTGGTTCTTCATTGTGTTTGAAATTATATGCCCCTTTCTGGCATTTGTCAATCTCTTTTTTCACTTTTTCATTTTATGAGTATCCAGGTTCCTCCATGATATAAGTAAAATTCCAATGAGTACAGCAGTGTCGGCCAACAGGAGCGCTGTAACATGCCTTACAATTCCCTTTATGAAGAAAATAGTAAACATTTCCAATGAAAAGATAATAAAACAAAAATAGTTTGTTATGTAATCACTAACAACATCACTGCAATTAAAATTATGTTCCAGCCATCTCCATATATATGGGCGCAATAAAAATCTTACAACGATACATGCTATTGGATATGCAAAAATGAAGATTTTCCCAACTTCACTGCTTGCTTCCCCATCACTCCATTGAATTGGAATGTACGCTGGCAAATAGGGAAACACGGAAAGTGCAAGCAATGCACATGCCCCCATAATAAATGCCCATGCTAATGAACCACCCCACAGATAAATAAAACCGACAGAATCCATTTCAAATATTTTACTGTTAGATTCCCAATAATCCACAACTTCCGGCACATAGGCTTCTATATCCAACCCATCGTAGGTTATTTCCTCATCAGCCAGCATCTTATTACATATCGATTTCGATTTTTCCAAATCTTCTATCTGCCCATCAAGTTTTTTCAGTTGTTTTTCAATCACTGTACGCAATTCTATTTTATGTTCCATAATTTGATGGATATTTTCAATTGAAATGCCCAATGTTCGCAGATATGCAATTTTCCGGATATTATCAATATCTTCTTCTGTATAAATCCGGTAACCATTGCTCTCATCCCTGGCAGGTTGTATCAAATTTTCTTTCTCATAAAAACGAATGCTGGAACGCGCAAGTCCCGTCCTCGCTTCTGCCTCCTTAATTGTCATAATCTTCCTTCTCCATTCCATTTTATCCAATTTTTCCAATGTCAATACTTAAAATAAAGCATAAACAAGGTTTACAGTCAATCTTTTTACTCAAACTTATCTTATTTTAACATGGCAAAATCTTTTTCAAATAGAATCAGAACGTTCGTCTATTTATATCTACACAATTTTAATTCTCTACAAACGTTTTGAAATGACCCAGAAACAATGCTCTCGCGAGTATACCTTTCCATAATTGTCAAATTTATTCAGAGAGATAATTTGCTTTATACATATTAAACAGCCGCACTCCCAGCCCCTACTCCAAAGGCGACCTGTAGAGTGCTACATAAATAAAGGGTTAAGTGCATTTCCCTTCTCTCCTCTGCTCAAGGGGAACGGAAGAATCTGTTGTTATCGCGTCCATCTTGCATATTTTAATTCTCTCCCCTACTCGTGGGGCGACCCTATCCTGCCTGTCAAGGCGTTTTCCTATCTCGATTTCAATTCTCGCCCCCCCTATACGAGGGGCGATGAAAGATGAAATCCTCCAGAGCATTAAGGAACAGACTGCTTGCTCATACGCAGTATCAGCAGAAATTCTGCTCCAGCCCTTCCACAATCTGATGCATTTCCGATTTAGTGGTAACATTCCTTGCCGCCTCTACCACCTGGCGTTTTTCCTCATCGTTCAGTTTGCCATACGCATCCATCGCTTTGGGGTTCATCCCAAGCTGGAAGCTTAAGCCCATAGGCATATCATAACTGTAATCTGTTTTTCCATCCATACGCAATTCCTCCTTTCACATGGTAACGGCACGCCCCGCTTTGCGGCACCTGCCATTTCGGCGGAAGGCATTCCTCTCGGGTAACGGCACGTCCCGCTTTGCGGCACCTGCCATTTCGGCGGAAGGCATTCCTCTCGGGTAACGGCACGTCCCGCTTTGCGGCACCTGCCATTTCGGCGGAAGGCATTCCAGAAATGCTTCGCATTTGCTTTCCTCCTATGCTTCGCATTTGCCTTCCTCCTATGCTTCGCATTTGCCTTCCTCCTATGCTGCGCATTTGCCTTCCTCCTTCTAACATACTCCCATCAGTTTCAATATCCAGTAAATCAGCCCCAGCAGCCAACTCGTGAAAATCCCATAAAGAATAACCGGACCTGCAATCGTGAAAATCTTGCAGCCAATGCCAAAGACCTGTCCCTCTTTCTGGAACTCAATCGCCGGAGCCGCCACGGAATTGGCAAACCCCGTGATGGGTACCAGCGCACCAGCGCCGCCCCAGTTGGCAATGGAAGGATAGATGTTTAACCCAGTCAGCAGCACGCTTAAGAAAACCAGTATCATGCTGCACCAGCTCCCGGCCGTCTCCTTGTCCAGACCGAAATTATTGGCTGCCATGTTCAAGATAAACTGCCCAATTGCACAGATAATCCCTCCCACCACGAACGCCTTTGCCATATTTGCCGGCAGGGAATGTGTGGGGGTCACCTGCTTGACGTATTCATTATATTCCTGATTTTTCTTTTCTTTCTGTTCCATCGTCTCTTGCTGTGCCATGATTTCTCCTCGCTTTCCATAGTTATTATTTTATCCTCATGCCATTTGGTCACTCCTTAGGACTTCAACTTCAATGGCTTCGGCACGAGTCCTAAGGCATCCTCCCAACTTCGTTTTACCTTGTTGAAGCCGATAAGAGACATCAGGTCTCCTCCCACTTCGTGGGTCCCTCCTCATGTCATTTGGTCCCTCCTTAGGACATTTTCTGCATATGGTTGGCATAGAAATAAAATGCTCCTGCCATCTTTCCCAGCGCCATGAACATCATAATCCAGCTCAGTCCTTCTTTAATACCGAAGCGGCGGAACATAATGGGAAAGGTATTAAGGATTTCCGCCAGCGCCACCGCCAGGCAGCCGACAAAGACACCTGCCGACAAACCAAACAGGATTACCAGCCAGAGCCCCAACTGCATCTGGATATGGAACAGCGCAAAAATATTTCCGCATACGCCGCCGAGGATTACTGCATTCTCATAGAGCACGATATCTGTTGCCGTGCGGCTCTTGCCGATGATCCTCGGCACTACCCCTACGGTGATGATAAAACTGAACACGCCGGCGGAAACCGCCGTCCCGCTTGCCAGACCGATAAACCCCAGAAATATTTCCTTAATCCACATCATTGCTCGACCCTTTCCGCCCGCAGTTTTCAATAAAGGTGGTATCGACATCTTTCTCGTAAGTACGCATTTCCACCTGGATAGGCGTGGGGTCCGGGGTGATTTTCTTATGCCCTACATGGTTAAAGAATATCATAATTCCCAGAAACAGCCCAATCGAATAACAGATTTCAAGAACCGTGAAGCCGTTCGATTCTGTCCCCATGACCTGCTGGTAGAAATCCGCAAAGACTTCCCCCACGCCCACGTCGTTGTTAAACGTCATGATGGTGAATGCCGAACCAAAAAAGATTAAGATACATAAAACTGCTGTCTTTAGATACAGCAGCCATTTGGGCTCCTGCTTGGGCACGTACTCAATCACAAAATCTTTCTCGCCAATATTTTGTATTTCCACATTGGGAAACTCCTGACCAATCAACTCAATAATCTTGAGAACCGAAAACACCTGCATCTGTGTTTTTTTCTTACTCTGGTTTGCCGGCATGTGGAAATTATAAACTTTCATCTGCTTCATCTTATTGATGAGCGGACGGTCTGTGCTGGTGAGCTTGGCTATGTCTTTTAAGACTACCGATGGCTCTGTTACTTTCACATTCTGCTCTATTTTCAGATATACGATTTCTGCCATCTATGCCACCGCCTTCTCCCATTCTTCTTGGGGGCTGACAGATTTATCCTTCTGCTGCCCATCCGCAGAATCCTCCATCACAAGGGTTCCCTCTGTCACTTTCACCTGGCTTTCCAGATAATTCACATAATAAAATATGCCTCCGATAATCGTGAGTATCACAACTACCAGAAGGCATATCCGATAAATGGTACTATGGCTCATATACTCACTTCCTTTTTCCATCTTTGGAAGTAGTATGTCATAATAACCAGATTTTTATTCTTATTTTTTAATAGCGGTAATTGTAACCGTCTTTTTCTGTCCCTTTCCTTTTAATTTTTTCTGGTATGTTTTTAGTTTTGCTTTCGGCACACGCACAGAAGCTTTGGCATTGATTTTCTGCAAAGCATTTTTGCCGACCGTCTTTAATTTTGTGCTGCGGATTGTGAGTTTTTTTAATTTCTTGCAGTTATAAAATGCTTTGCTGCCGATGGAAGTCACATTTGCCTTAATCTCCGCACTGGATGCCTTGCCGCAGTTCTTAAACGCATTGCTGCCAATCGCCGTCACCTTAAAACTTTTGCCGCCAATCTTAACACTCGCCGCAACTGTAATCTTCTTTAGTTTCTTTCTCAGGGAGTTGCTCTTTACGCCGGTAAGGCTGACCGTCCCTTTCCCGTTTGTGCGGGCGTTGGTGATACGGTATTTATAATTCCCCACCGTGTAAAAAGCATTTTTCTTAACAGTAATCACAAATGTCCTGGTGACCGTCCCGGTAAATCTCCCTTTTCCGCTTATGCTCACGCTCGCATTGCCAATATTCGTATGATTGCTATAAGCAATCGTATAATCCGTATTTTCTACCAGCGTTTTTCCCTGATATTTAACGCTCACGCCGGGTGTTTTCTTCTGCCCATTATAGTACTGCGCAGGGATATCGCCAATCTGGCAAACGGACAGGGAAATCTTATCTCCTTTATTATCATCTTTATCTCCTGCATTGCCGTTACTGTCTTCCTTGTCATAATCTTTGGCAGGAGCGGGAATAAGCTTTCCGCCGCTGACTGTAAAATCATAGCCGCCGGATTCCAACGTAAATTCTGCAACAATATTGCCATTGTGTTCTGTCATGCCTTGAAATGCTATGCCAGAAACCGCGGGAAGCTGCCCCAAATCCACACCTTCCGCCGGAAGGTATAAGGTCGCTGTCGTATTTGCGGGAATCCTGGCATGGTAAAATGCAAGTTTTCCTTCTTCACTCTTCCACGATGAATCAATTCGCCCATACAGGGATTCGTAGGAGGAAGATAAGCTGTTGATACGTTCTTCGTCATTGTATTTCTCGCCTGTATCCAGCGTAGGCTGCAAGATAATATGCTTAAATCCCGGATTCTCCACATCGGCGCTGATACCTGCCATATAACGGTACATCCATTCTACCACAGAACCGTAAGCATAATGGTTAAAGGAATTCATCTCACTGTCTCCAAACCCTACGCCAGGTGTGTAGGAATTCCAGCGCTCCCATACAGTGGTCGCGCCAGCCTTTACCTCGAAAAGCCAGGAGGGCAAGCCATTTTGCAGCAGCAAATCATAGGACACTTCAGCATTTCCGGTATCTGTGAGCACTGGCGTGATTACATTAGACCCCAGAAACCCTACGGCAAGCGTATTCTTCCCCGCCTGTGCACGAATGCTGGATTGGTCAGGGCTTTCGTTTTTGATGTTTTCAATCAGCAGCTTCTCTGCCGCTTCCTTCATCTCATCACTATCATAGAAACCAAGTTTTAACATCCACAGCAGCGAGGTCTGGGAATTGTTCTCCCACACGCCGCCTTTGCCGGCGCTGTACATAAACTGATAATTCTTGTTTCCTTCCCCTGATTTTATGACCAGGTCTCCATCTGCAAACGTCACATGGGTATTAAGGAACGTCTGTTTGATATTCTCAAACTTTGTCTGATATGCTGCCTGCTTCTCCTCATTGCCGAGGATACCGGCAATCTGTGCCATCAGCTGATTCATATATCCATAATAATAATCATATATCACCTCAATGCTGGTGCCTTGGAATGAGAGCCAGTCTCCATAATTCCTGGCATTATTGGGTATCCAGCACTGGTTTGCGCCGCGCTCTTTACCGGCGAGGAACTCCATGTATGTGTCCAGATATTCCCAGTTATCTGCCAGAAAGCTAATGTCCCCGGTCTGCTGGTACAGTACCCAGGGCACAATAATCAGCACATCGCTCCAGCCTGCCGCCCAGTTGCCGAAGAAAGCATTCGTGTCCACCATATCTGTCACAGCCGCCACATAGCCATTTTTCTTGGTGTTTTCATTAAATATTTCCTGCATATCCTGCAAAAATGCATAGGAATTGAAATTGTATACTGCCGTCTGGGCAAACGCCTGGGTATCTCCGGTCCATGACAGACGCTCATCCCTCTGGTTGCAGTCGGTAGGCGCTGTATAATAATTGCTGAGCTGACCAAACAATACATTGTTAAAAAATTTATTGACATCCGCATTGTTGGTAGTTATCTGCCCGGTCTGCTCTGATACGGAGGAGATTCCCTTCGAGGTCAGCCCATAGATGACCATGTCATCGCTGGCAGTCAGTTCCACATACTGGTAACCAAAGAAAGACATACTGGGCTGATACGTCTCCACGCCATCGCCGGCAAAGACATAAGTTGCCTGGGAACGCGCATTTCTTATGCTCTTCTGGTAGATGGAGCCTTTGGGTCCGTCTGCCTGGGTCGCGCCCGCACCCACTTCACTTCCGTCATTGAGCATCTCGGCAAACCGCAGCCGCGCCCTGGTGCCGCAGGGAGCAGAAAAACGTACATTAGGCACAGCCGTCAGGTTCTGCCCCATGTTTACGACTATGGTCTGTCCCTTTGCCAAGGAAATACCATTGGCAAACATATCTGCCCCTGTATACTCTGCAATCGGGTCAATCTCGCCGCCCTTATACTCAGACTGCGCCTTAGTGCCGCTGTATACGACTGCCGACACCGGATTCTGGTCAAATTCCCCGGTCATCCGCCCCGGAAGCCCGGTCTGCGCCCGGATAACGCCTGGAAAGGTAACCGTGGACATTCTCATATTCTGTAAGTCCTCCTGCTTCCTTACCATCCCCTTATCTTCTTTCACAACTTCCTTCCAGTCCGTCCCATTTTCTGAGACAGATACCGTATAAGCCTTAGGATAATTGGCATAAATTCCGCCCAGAACGGAGTCCTTACCGCTTCTGGGGAACACACGCAGACTGGAAAATTCTACCGCCTCTGCAAAATCAAACTCTATGGTGATAGGTTCATCCAATTGCATAACTGGCTCCATCCTGCCTAAAATATCAGAAGTATAGCCCGCATCGGAAGCCACGCCGTAATCTCCGTCTGTAAGGTTAGAAGCCCGCCATTGTGTGCCCGCCTCAAAATTATTGCTGACCGCCGGAACCACGTCTGCGGCAACATTCCTGGTACCATCCCATAGCTCCAGCTCCATAATCTGCAGACGGTTCTCCTTATCATTGTCGCTTGTCTCATAGACCGCCGGCCCAACCTGGGATACGCTGATTCTTACTTTCTTCGCCGTAATGTTTTTACCAAATTCCGTATCCACATGCGCCGCCTGAACTTCCGGGAACAGTTCCGTGTTACGCAGACTCTCTACAGTGTAATCTGTCCCTGATTCTTCCCCATTCAAATCCACGTCCGTCCAGTTCTGCCCATCCTGCGAAACCTGAAGCGTGTATTTCTTAGGATAATTGGCGCACTCATTGCCAGACACCGATTTCTCACTTGTCCTCGGGTACAGTTTTAAAGTTTCAAATGCTTTCTCCCCACCGAGGTCAAACGTGATGCTCACCGGCTCGGCAAAATGATAGGACGTCTGCCCGCTGTTGCCCATCATATTGGAAGTATATCCGTTGCCGCTGTTTAGCCCCAGGTCGCCATCGGTCAAAAATTTCTTATTCCACTGCCCGGTCGGCTCCCAGCAGTTAGAAATGTCCGGTACAAGATTCTTTACTACGTTGTTCTTTTCTGCATCCAAAAGCTCCAGTTCCATAATCTGCAGCAGATTTTCTTTGGAACTCTCAATCGCCGGACCTGACTCATGTACGAGGAGGCGCACATAGGATGATGTCTGCTGCGGAAACTGATTGACAATGCAAGGGCTTGTCGGCTGTCCCATTTCTGCCCCACTGCCCTGTGCAGTGACCCAGGCGCTGTCATCATAGCCCGCCTTGGTATAATCTCCTAATTCCTTAGCAAAGATAGCATTGTAATCCTCTCCATAATAAATACCGCTGGCAGTAATTCCCCCTGCAAGCGTCCCCTTCCAGTCCACGGTATTGGTCTTTATCACCTGGCTGCTTCCATCTGCATAATCAATCATCAGAAGCGCCTTCACCGCCGGGCTGCTGGTGTCCGTATTGCCCATTCCATTGTACCATCCGGTCCCGGCATTGACTGCCACCGCCGCAGAATCCGCCCCGGACAGGAAAGACGTAACGTCATACGTCTGATAGCCAAGGCTCATATTGGCATTTCCATAACCGGGATTCATGTGGTGGTAAACCAGTTTTCCGTCCTCATCCCATTCTCCCACCTGACTGCCATTGATATAAGCCTGATAAGCGCCCAGCGCCGTAATATAAAGCCTTGCTTTGCGGATTTCCTTGTGCTCCAACGCTTTCTCCGCCCGAAATACAGGCGCCAGACGGCTCTTATTCATGCAGATAAACTCCGCAGATTTCCACTCCTGCAGATTGCTGACCCCAGTCTCAAAGAAAGCTTCCCCGGCATAAGACTTCCCTGCCTGGTCCCAGACCGTAAGCTCCCACCGGTAAATATTTCTCTCAGAAATCTCTCCTCCACAGGCAATGCCGGTGGAACAATCGCTGTCCACCTTGCCGCTGTCCCAGACCGCAATACCGTCCTCTGCAAACACCTTAATCTGGTAAGCAGACTGTTTCGCCCCAATCACCGCCGAATCCATCTGCCATGCAAAACGAATCTTCTTGGTTTCAATCCCTATGGGATTCGTCTGATAATTTGTGGTCAGATGTGTCACCTTAGTCTTTGCCGCCACATCCTGCCGCGTACTCCCGGCTGTCACGCCTTGCTCCACGCCCACTGTGCCCTGCTCTGCCAGGTACTGCTCCCTGTCTCCTGCTGCCTGTGCCATTGGCACCGGAAACAAAGAAAACACCACGCAGCCGGCAAGCATAGCAGCAAGCCATCTTTTCCTTCTCTTCATGTCTCACCCTTCCCTTCACTAAATTTATACAGATATAGTTATTATAATATGGTTTTTCCTCCGCTGTCACTGTTGCAAGGCACTTGCTTTATATGACCTTTCTGATAAAATATAGATATATGTTCTGATTAATTATGAATATTGATGAATACAAAGGGAGAAACATCTATGAATGATAAAAAAATCCTTGCCTTGTTGAAAGAATTTGAGCCTGCAGAATCCGCCTACCGCAAGCTATACCTTGCCAATCCCTACGATGGCATTCCACCTGTCCGCGATTGGGATGACTTCACCACACAGTACCGTAAAATTATGAAAAGCCCTGTGGAAATTCCCACAGAGCCTATTTCTGATATTTCTACTTATTTTTATGAAAGCCAGTTCTTCTCCCCAAGGACGCTGATTCCGCAAGAGCCATCTCCCAATGCCTTTGAGATGGTCTATCCTCCTGTGGCGAATTCAGAATGCGTAATCTTCAAACATCTGCGCTACCTTCCGGTGTTTGACCACGCCCTGGAATTCGTCAAGCTGGTATATGTTCTGCAAGGAAGCAGCAGCTTCAACCTCAACGGCAAGACATACCAGCTTCCCACCGGAAGCCTGATAGTAGTAGGACCGGATACCGTGCAGAGCTTTTTCGCCCCCCACGATGAGGACCTCGTGCTGAACATCATCATGCGCACTTCCTCCTTTGAGAAAATGTTCCTGCCGCTGCTCATGGAAAGCAATGAACTGTCCGATTATTTCTGGCAGATGCTATACGAAAAAGATTTTTCCTCCATCCTGCTGTTTCACTGTTCCAATAACCGGGAAATCCGCCATCTTGTCCTGCAGCTATATTATGAATCACAGATAAACCATAATCACAGCCTGCTTATTATCAACAGCTACGTCCTGCTAGTATTTGCACAGCTTATCCGCAACCATATCAAAGATGTGCAGAAACTCTCCGGAGCAGACAGCACCCAAAATACAGCCAAAATCTTCCAGTATATTACGGAACACAAGACTGACATTACTTTAGGCAAAGCTGCCGCGCATTTCGGGCTCAGCCAGGGTTATTTGAGCCGCTACATCAAATCCCGCACAGGCTATACTTTTTCCGCACTGGTGCAAAAACTGCGTCTCAAAGAAGCTGCCTACCTGCTCATCAATTCCAGCCTCAGCGTGGAGGAAATCGTCTATAAGGTGGGTTATACAGATGTCAGCAATTTTTACCGTGTATTCAAGGAGTCGTATCAGATGACGCCTGGGGAGTTTCGCGACTTATACTCCTAACCATGACGGCTACCGGTTAAGCTTCCTGCGCATTTCCAGCAAAATCTTTTTTTCCATGCGGCTTACCTGTACCTGGCTGACCCCCATCTCTTCCGCTATCTGCGTCTGTGTCCGCTCCTTAAAATAGCGAAGTTCTATCAGATGGCGTTCCGTCTCTCCTAGCTCCTGCAAAAGCTGCTCCAGCACCATATGGTTCAGCAATTTCTCATGGCTGTCCCCCTCCTGGGGCAGACGGTCGGCCAGGCAGATTTCTTTGCCTTCTGACGCTGCTGTATTCTTATAAATGGATTCTATCTCCCCATTCGCCTCCAACGCCATAACGATTTCCTCACGCGGCAGCCCGGTCTCCTCTGAGAGTTCCTGCAGCGTAGGCTCTCTGCCCAATTCAGCCTGCAGCTTCTCCCGCGCAAGTTTCATCTTTGCCCCACTCTCTTTCAGGCTGCGGCTGACCTTAATCATGCCGTCATCCCGCAGAAAACGCCGAATCTCCCCCGTAATCATAGGTACGGCATAGGTGGAGAATTTCACGGAGAAGGACACATCAAATTTATCAATAGCTTTCATCAGCCCTATGCTGCCAATCTGAAACAAATCCTCAGGCTCATACCCTCGGTTGCTGAACCTGTGGACAATGCTCCACACCAACCCCATATTGCTCTGCACCATGGCATCCCTTGCCTTGCGGTCGCCTGCCTGGGACTGCTGCAGAAGTTTTCTATGTAACGCTTCCCTTTCCTCTTCCGTCACTGCCATCCTCAACTCATCCAAGCCACTCACCCTTCCCCTATGGCCTTGCGCATGGTGACACAAGTTCCCTTCCGCGGTTCAGAAACCACTTCCACCGTATCCATGAACGCCTCCATAAATGCAAACCCCATTCCAGACCTCTCCAATTCCGGTTTTGTGGTAAACATCGGCGCCCGTGCCTGCGCTATATCGGAAATGCCCTTTCCCGTATCCATCACGGAGATTTCCACCTGGTTTCCCTCAATGCTGCAATGAATCCAGACATGTCCTCCCTTCTGTTCATAGCCGTGGATGATACAGTTGGTCACCGCCTCGCTGACTGCCGTCTTGATATCTGCCAGCTCGTCCACCGTTGGATTCAAACCTGCCACAAATGCCCCCACCGCAACTCTTGCAAACCCTTCGTTGGAAGATGCCGCCAGAAACTCCATCTTCATCTCGTTTTTTAAATCCTCCATAGATTCCTCCTTTTCTCGCCTACTCCACTTCCATAATCTTCCTTAAACCGGATAACTGAAAAATCCTCTGTATCTGCTCATTGAGATGCACTGCCTTCACATATCCTCCGGAAAAACGCACATTTTTACACCGCCCAATGACGACTCCAATTCCAGAACTGTCCATAAACCTGGTATCAGAGAAATCAAACACCAGGCTGCGCACTGGATATTTTAAAATCAGCCCATCCGCCTCCTCTTTCAGAAACTCTGCCGCATGATGGTCCAGTTCCGCAGGCATTTTCAAAATCAGACATCCAAATTCTTTTCTGTATTTGTGATCCATATACTTCCTTCCTTTCTATATTTCATCGAAATCTTGTAAAGACTACTTTCCTATAAAATAAAAAAGACGCCCATATATGACGTCTTTTGTAATGTACTGCTTTCATTAAGTTCTACTGCCTGTTCAGTTCATCCAGATACTGCTGGGATGCCTTTGCCCGCTGGGTTCCCGGATGAAGTTCTATCATACGCTGGTAATATTTCTTGGCGTTCTCTGCATCCCCGGTCTGCCGGTAACAGTGCGCCAGATGATAGATTGCATAGCCATCATCATGGTCTTCCTCCGCCTGCACAACTTTCAGAAGCCCCGGAATTGCCGCCTCAAAGTTCCGGCTGTTGTAATCCTGCTCGGCCTGCTCATATACAGCGGTCATATATTGCTCATTTACCAGACCATTCATATCATCATAGACCGCCTTCGCCTGCGCTCCCAACAACCCAGGGTCGACCTTATCCATTCCATCTCCTGCCGCCTGTACGTCCTGTTTAGAGTAATCATAACACACCTTTATCATCTGTTCATAATTATCTATGATTTTCTGCGTATCTGCAGATTCTCCCTCCATATTCTCAATCTGGGCTTTCAAATCCTCAATCTCCTGATTCAGCCCATTCATTTCCTGCGTCCTTGTCGTCAGCTCGTTATTCGCCTCTATCTCTGCCTTACGAGCCTCTGAAATAACATTCTGGCGAACCGTAGGAATAATGAGGAACCAGGTAATCAACGCCCCGATTGCCACTCCGATAACCAGATTTAAAATCGTCATAAATGGTGAAGTATCCCGGATATTCACCGGCTGGATAATGGTCTCATTGCCGCTGCGGTAAGATGCCGTCTCCTCCTTCTTATTCCCGCCAGCCTTGGACGAAGATGAATCTTTCTGCAAATGCTGGTTAACCTCCCGCAGATAACGCAGTGTCGTAAGGTTGCTTGTGTCGACCTTAGCCGCATCGCTCAATTCCCGCTTGGCACGCTCATACTTCCCCTCCTCCATATACAGTAATGCCAGGAGCTGATGCCCCTTGACAAATCCCGGATTCATGGAAAGTACCTTTTTCAGCTGGATAATTGCCAGGTCCTTACTGTCCTGTTTACAATAGAGTAACGCCTGGTTATATTTCTTGATGGTCTGGTTCACGGAACTTAAACGAGAACGGTTGGACTGAATCGCCTCTAAGTATTGCTCCGCCGGATTGTCCTCCGGCTTCAGGCTGCGGCTGATTACCCACTCACTCAAGGCATCAACCACCTCGCCCATTTCATAGTAAACAAGCCCCAGCAAATTACGGGCCTGGATATTTGCCTTATAGTACTGCAGGCTCTTTCTTAAAGATTTCACTGCACCAGACAAATCACGCACATTTGCCTTTGCCAATCCGTCATTATAAAACGTATTCGACAGACGGATAATTTTATTATAAGTATCCATATCAATCCTCACTATCTCTCTGAACGCTTACCGCTGTTGCCTTGCTTCCTTGATAATCTCCTGCATGATATCTGTCATGTCGGTAAGGTCCCTGTCATATATCGCATCCTCAACCTCTTCCACTTCCAGGCTGGGTTTAAAATTCTTCAATTCTTCTTCAAAATTAATCATTCCATGCCTCCTGCAATCTGTTCTAACGCTCCGATGAGATAAAGCGAACCTGCGCAAAATAATACCTGTCCCGGCTTTTTTGATAACAGCGCCCGCGCATATGCTTCTTCTATATTCTCTATTACTGTAATTTTCACTGTCTGATGGCTCTTGTCTGCAAGATTCTCAAATGCTTCTGCCAGCGTCCGGCAGTCCCTGCCCCGCTCTCCCGGAACGGAAGTGATGATAATCTCCTCCCAGTTGCCACGATGAAGCAAAAGTTCTGCTGCACATACATAATCCTTCTCCCTGACCATGGAAAAAAGCAAAATCCCCGGCTCTGCAGTAATCTGTCCTGCCGCCTCCAGAAATTTCCCAATGCCGTCTGTATTGTGCGCCCCATCAAAATAAATCTCAGGGCAAACCTGCTGCATCCTTCCTTTCCAGCGTACCCCGGCAAATCCCTGCTGCATCGCTTCCTCAGAAATCCCCTCATCCTCTGCCAGACAACGCAACGCCTGCAAAGCCACTGCCGCATTCCTTGCCTGATAAGGTGCACCAAATGGAATCTCAAATTTGGTAACAGTACCATCATAACCAGAATTATAAGAAAATGCAATCTTTTTTCCTGTGATTAATAAAATTTTAACTTTATCTGAATAAACCGGATAAACCGGGCATCGCTGCCTTAAAGCACAATCCTCTATGACCCGCACAGCTTCCGGCAAAGAAGCATCGTATACAATGGGAATCCCCTGTTTCAGGATACCCGCCTTCTCCTTCGCAATCTCTGCAACCGTATCCCCAAGAATCTCTGTGTGCTCCAGGCTGATAGACGTGATGACCGTAAGAATCGGATGTTTTACGACATTCGTGGCATCCAGCCTTCCTCCGAGCCCTGTCTCCAACACTGCATACTCCACCTGGCATTTTTCAAAGATTACCATGCCCACGGCAAAGATATATTCAAAAAAAGTAGGGTGGGGCAGCCCCTGCGCCACCATGGATTCAGAGACATGTCTGACCTGCTCTGCTGCCCAGACGAAATCCTCCCGGTCACAAGGCTTTCCATCCACTGCAAACCGTTCCTCAATATTTACCAGATGGGGGGAAGTAAACAGACCTGTTCGCTTTCCTGCCGCCCGAAAGACACTGTCCACAAAGGCACAGACGCTGCCCTTGCCATTGCTCCCAGCCACATGGACGACCTTGAACTTCTCCTGGGGATTCCCCAGCCGGTAAAGAAGTTCTCTCGTATGCTCCAATTTGTTCTTAGTGGTAAATCCGGGGATTTCCAGAATAGCCCTCACTGTTTCCTCATAAGTCCTCATTATTTCCTGCTTTCCTCTGTATCTATTTGCAGTGCCCATTATAATACAGCAGAGACGCGAAATCCAGACCTAATTGCAGAAAATACCAAACTTTCGTATGACAAACTTCTACAAAAAACTGCCTGCCGGATATTTATATCCAACAGGCAGCTGCCACATTCCACTTCTTAATTTCAATATGCCTAAGACTCCAAAGCGCACATGAGAATCTTATCCTGGTCACGCACAAACTCTAACCGTTTCTGCTGCTCCTTCACCAGTACCCGCAGTTCGTCAATCTCCACCCTGACGCCCGGATATACATTGCCTGTCACTCTGACAGTACCGCCCCTGGCACGTTCAATCTGATCCTGCAGCTTCTCAAGTTCCGCTTCATCACCTGCCAGCAATGCTGTGTCCCTGATCTTCACTCGCAAAAGGTCGGTCCTTCTGGGGTCATTCTTCATATTCTGTAAAATCTTAAGCCCCTCCTCTATCTTGCTGAGGTTGGTCTTCTCTATCTTAATCTTATTCTGTAAAACGCTTATCCTGCGCCGCGTAGCCATGTCATTGCCAATCTTTACATGGGTCCTTACTTCACCTTCGCTGCCCAGCGTATCTACTTCAATGCTCTCAATCGCACCAACTTCGCCGCCGATTATGCTTGCCTTCTTCCCATTGAGGACAATGCTCTCTCCGCAGGATACCTGGCAGTTCAAAAATACATCCGCTTGAATCGTCCCATTGGCATGGACTCTGGTATATTCAAAAAACTTGGCAGAGATATTGCCATTGGCAATAATCGTAGCTCTGGATGCTCCCATAACACCGCTTCTAAGTACAATATCCTTACCTGCCTCAATATTGGCGCCTTCTACGATGCCATCTACTGTCACAGTTCCGGTTGCTTTCACTGTCAGACCACTGCATACGCTGCCATGGATAATCACATCGCCGCGGAAATCAATATTCCCGACAGATAAATCTGCATCGCCATTTATCTCATATACTGGTAAAATAACAATTCGCTCACCGCTCTTCTCAATCTTGCCATCCATCATGGAAGTATAGGTAAGGCCATCTTCTGAACGTTCAAAACCTTTGCCGCGCAATGGGACCAAATCCCTGCCACGCTTTGCCAGAACCGGTTTGCCTCTCAGGTCTACACCATCCTTGCCCTGGATTGACTTGTGGTACTCTGCTATCACCTGACCTTCGGTAACCATTTCCACCATCTTAATGCTCCAGTAGTCAACGGAACCGTCCGGTTTCACCTTAGGCTTCTTGCTGAAATTCATGTCAAATTTATATTCATAATACCCATCTATGCCGTCTTCAGGTACCTGACCTTCAGCAACAACAACTTCCTGATTATAGACCTGCTGCTCTATCATCTGTTTAATCTTATCTTCATTAATCCCATAAGTCACACCGCTGGTCTTCAGTACGGCCAATATATAATTGAAATCATGGACTTCAAACTCCGGTCTGGGCAAAAGTAAATATGCCTTCATATTGTCTCTGCTCAATCTAACCTTGGGTTCATTTTGCGTTGAGGCTGCCATCACAGTTCCCCCCTTTGTACGGAATTTCTGTCAAAAAAAGTATTCTCCTTATATATTACCAAGATTCTTAAACTTTTTCAATATGTTTTCTTGCAAATCTATTCATTTCAACCAAATCATGCGGATAACAGGACTTGAACCTGCACGGGGGTTGCCCACTAGAACCTAAATCT
>CANOFO010000010.1 GCA_947565305.1 uncultured Lachnospiraceae bacterium
CCTTTGGAGGGCTAAAATCAAACCACCAGTTGAACTGGTGGTTGGTGACTTAGCATTGTTCAATAAGCAAAGACTTGAGAGGGATACAAATGAAGAAAAAGTGGTTCAAAGAATATTTCAGCATTCCCAATTTGATGGGATATTTCCGTATATTGATGCTTCCGATATTTTTGATACTGTATACCCATGCAGCCACTGCCAGGGAGTATGCAGCAGCATTTGCGGTGCTTGCGATATCATTCCTGACGGATTTCTTTGATGGCAGGATTGCCAGACGGTTTGACATGATAACGGAGTTCGGAAAAGCACTGGACCCCATGGCGGATAAGCTGACGCAAGGGACTTTGATACTGGCAGTGTCTTCCCGTTATCCTCTGATGTATGCGCTTGTCATCCTGTTTCTCCTCAAAGAGGGCTATATGCTGCTTATGGGCATATATCTGAAAAAGAAGAAACATGTTTGGAATGGCGCGCAGTGGTATGGGAAAATCTGCACGGCAGTATTGGATGTCGGGCTGTTTGCCTTGCTGTTATTTTGGAACATCCCTCTGTGGGCAGCAAAACTAATTATGGCTGTTATGGCGGCCTTCATGGTGTTTTCCCAGATTAAATATGTACAGTTTCATGTGCGTATTATCCGCGAGGGGTGACAGAGGATAGGTTTCTGTTATCGCTCACGGATTATTAATATTTGAAAATTTCTGCCGCAGCCATCACGGATTATTTATATTTGTAAAATCCTGCCGCAACCGTTCTAGAAATATTTCTGCTGCGGAGGAAAAGACCTGATATTTTTTCCAGACAATATCAAGCCCGGAATCAAGCCGTGGTTTTAACGGACGGAAACAGAGGCTGCTGTCTTCTGAAGTATTGGTTATCTTATCGATTGTCACGGCATAGCCGATGCCAGCCTCTACCATAATAGCGGCATTGTATATCAGGTTGAAGGTCGTGACGATATCCAGTTTATCAAAATCTTCCCCGAACCAATCGGCAAATTCATTTCTGGAACGTTCCTGATAGATAGCCTGTCGGGAACAAATCAGGGGAACGTCCAGCAAATCTTTTTTGCAGATGTAATCTTTTGCTGCCAGTGGGCTGTCTTTTCGCATGATTACGCCCCAGGTATCTTTTGCCGGAATGTGGATATAATCGTATTTTGTAATGTTTGCGGGCTGGATTAAGATGCCGAAATCTAAAAGCCCTTTGTCGAGGCGTTCCGTTACATCTTCCGAGTTGCCGCTGTACAGATGGTAGTGTATGTTGGGATAGGTGTCACGCAGGTCTTTGGCAATCTGTGCCACCAGTTTAATTGCCTCTGTCTCACCGCCGCCAATATAAATATCTCCGCCGATATCATTTTCCATGTAGCTGAATTCGGCTTCTGTCTTATCCACCATGGATACGATTTCCTCAGCGCGTTTTCTTAAAATCATGTCCTCTGCAGTTAAGGCCATGCTGCGGCTGCTGCGGGTGAAAAGCTTCTGCCCCAATTCTTCTTCTAAATCATGAATCTGCCTGGAAAGCGTGGGCTGCGTGACATGCAGAAAATTGGCTGCATTTGTGATGCTGCCCTCTCTGGCGATTGCCAGAAAGTAGCGTAAAACTCTTATTTCCATGTAGGGTTCCCTTCCTAGTTTTAAGATGTGTTTATGTAGAGGTCTTGCTTGGTTTTCCTTGCCTGTAAAACAAACTTTTTCATTATATTTTCTGATATGTTGTCATTATATCTTATTGGAATACTGGTAGCAATATTTAATCTTTGTGGCATGTTTTTATTTTGTTGTTTATAGGTATAAATTGGAATAAATTTTTTTGCACAATATGCCTGTAAGGCATAATATGATTTTCAATTTAAGTATTTGCTATTTTATGCCTAAAGCCTTAGAATCTGAATAACGAAGAGATTGTCAATTAAGCGAAAGGGAGGAATTTTCAATGAAGAATGAGGAATTAAATTTGGTGGCTGAGTGGGATAAGACATTCCCCCAAAGCGAAGAGGTAAACCACAGCAAGGTAACGTTCCACAACCGTTATGGTATCACGTTGGCGGCGGATATGTATGTGCCCAAAAAAGCTTCTGGCAAACTGGCAGCCGTTGCCGTCTGCGGACCTTTTGGCGCGGTAAAAGAGCAGGCGGCAGGTCTGTATGCACAGACGATGGCAGAGCGCGGCTTTCTTGCGATTGCCTTTGACCCATCTTTTACTGGTGAGAGCGGCGGAGAGCCTCGCTATGTAGCTTCGCCGGATATCAATACGGAGGACTTCCAGGCGGCGGTGGATTTCCTTTCTTTGCAGGAAAATGTGGACCCGGAGAGAATCGGCATTATCGGTATCTGTGGCTGGGGCGGCATGGCAATCAATGCGGCAGCGATTGACACCAGGATTAAGGCAACAGTTGCGTCAACTATGTATGACATGACGCGTGTGAATGCAAAAGGGTATTTTGATGAAGAGGACAGCGAAAATGCCCGTTATGAGAAGCGCAAGGCCATGAATGCCCAGAGAATCGAAGATTACAAAAATGGGACGTATGCGCTTGCCGGTGGTGTTGCTGACCCGATGCCGGAGGATGCACCGTTTTATTTTAGGGATTATCATGCTTATTACAAAACGGACCGTGGTTATCATGCGCGTTCCCTCAACTCCAATGGCGGCTGGAATGTAACGTCTGCGCTATCTTTCCTGAATATGCTGATTTTGCAGTATGCAGAGGAAATCCGCAGTGCGGTTCTATTGATTCACGGAGAGAAAGCCCATTCCTGTTATTTTAGCAGAGACGTATATAAGAGGCTCAAAGGTGATAACAAAGAGCTGATGATTATTCCGGATGCAGTCCATACAGATTTATATGATAATCTGGAGGTGATTCCATTTGATAAGATAGAAAACTTTTTTAAGGAAAATCTTCAGTAATTGATGGCAAGAGGGCTGTGCTGCCATGAACAAATCAATCCGGGGGTGTTTATTGATGAAGAAAATTTTATCCATATTGCTGGTATTTGCGCTGATATTCTCCGGGGCATCCCCGGCTTATGTGGCAGCAAGGGGAAATGAGCCAACACTTAGCACAGGGAAAATAACGTTGCGAGTGGGGATTTCCCAAAGAATAAAAATTAAAAACAAACCAAAAGCTGCCAATGTATCATGGAAGAGCAGCAATAAAAAAATTGCTGTCGTAAAAAATGGGACAGTTACAGGTCAGAAAGCAGGAAGCGCCGTCATTACCTGTAACATTAGTTACAGAATGTCAGGGAAAAAAATAACAAAGCAGCTCATGGTTTCTGTGGCTGTAAGGAGTATCCAAAACGTATATCCCCAGCATTCGCCATACGGTAAGGGCATAGGGGCGAAGCCCGGGCGGGTGGTATGGAGTTATAATCCCCAGGCGGTAGATTGGAATGGAAGGGGTTATTGGTGGAGGACGGCAAATTTTCAAGAAAAAACGGTTTTAAAAATGGTCAGGGAGAGCGTGGCATCTCTGGGAGGTTCAAAGAAGGTCTTTTGCGTTCTTTGGTAAAGGATGCGGGCGTGAATCCTTCTGATATTACTGTTTATGACGTCTCGCGCATCTTTCCTGCGTACATGGTAAGTATGTGTAAAGAAGATGAATTAAAAGGCGTGAAATTTGTAGGCAGGAATAACGGCATGGCGGACAAAGATAAGCCGATTAATTGGTCTTATAAATTTAAAGGAGCTGTCAATTACCTGCCAACCTGTGTGACAGAAGCCCAATATATCATTAACCTTGCTAATTTAAAAGGGCACAGTTATGGGATTACGCTCTGTGGAAAAAATCATTTTGGCTCTTTTATCAATGGCAATGAGATGCGCCCGCCGGAAGGCGCAAACCTCCATCAGTTCCTGACAATGGATGAGATGGGAATCTATAGTCCGCTGGTGGATTTGATGGCAAATTACCAATTGGGCGGCAAGACCGTTTTATATATGCTGGATGCTTTGATATGTGCGCCATCGGAGGGTGATGACATCGTGGGCAGCAATGCCAGATGGCGGCAATATCCGTTTAATGGCGGATATACTTCCAGTGTGTTTGTGTCTCAGGACCCGGTGGCAATTGATTCGGTGGGGGCAGATTTTTTGATGAATGAGCCGACAGTCACGAACAATAATGGCAGCTTAAAAGACAATGCCACAGTAGAAAATTATCTGCATGAAGCCGGGCTGGTAAGTGCTGCGCCCTCCGGCAATGTGTACCAGAATGGGATTGGCAGCAATGTCAGAAATTTAGGCGTGCATGAACATTGGAATCATCCAATCAGCAGGAAATACAGCCGGAATCTAGGGAGAAAGGAAGGGATTGAGCTTATCCAAATTTTGCATTGAAAGAAGGAAGATTTATTCTGCTTCCAGAATGGAAAAATATTGCCTCGCAGGAACGGCAGGGATTTCATATCAATAGCAGAAGAAATTTCTTCCACAGGAAATCAGTTGCTTTTTCCCCTACATCACCGTATAATATTAAATTAGATTATGCGTATTTTGTCGAAATCGACTGAAGGCGGCAAGTGTTGGCAGGAAATCGGAGGATGTAGAAAAGTTGTACTCGATAGCATTGTGTGATGATGAGATAAAAGAGCTTGACCAGATTGAAGAATTTCTGGCAAGTTATCAGGATAGGAAGCAGACGTTGGAATATAGGACGGAACGATTCTCCAGCGCGGAGGAATTGCTGCAGCAGGTCAGGGAAGAGGGGTATGCGCCAGATATTTTACTTTTGGATATATTTATGCCTGGCAAAACAGGCATAGAAGCTGCGGAAGAAGTAAGGCAGCTGGGCCTGTGTATGCCGATTGTCTTTCTTACAACGTCAACGGAGTATGCACTGGAAGCATATGAGGTTGATGCTATTCAGTATCTTGTAAAGCCCCTGGATGGAAAACGTTTTTTCCATGCCATGGATTCTGCTATAGGGCAGATTCGCAGGATGGAAGAGAGCCAGGTGATGATTAAGGTTGCCGGTGGTGTACGGCAGATTCAACTGGATAATATTGTCTATTGTGAATCGCAGAAAAATTATCAGATTTTCTACATGACAGGAGAGGAATACAGAGTACGCATGACAGCGGCGAAACTGTGGGAACTATTGGAACGTTTTCCACAGTTTGGCAGATGTGGACGTTCTTATATTCTGAACATGAACCATATCCTTTCTGTGGAGCGGGAGGAGATTGTCATGGATAATGGTCGTACCATATACATACCGCGCAATAAGGCAGCAGAATTTAAGAAGGAGTATTTCGCATATTATTTTGATAACAGAGAAGAATTGACCTGAACATATTTTGTGTTGGCAGTATCGTGGAATCAGGACGAAAGTAAGAAAAAGATTCTCTTTTCTTTTTGGGAAAGGGGATTTTTTTGTCCCCAAAAAATTGCCACTTGTCCCAAGTTGTGGAATTTCCCATTTGCCGATGATATATTGAATCCATATAGTATTCTGTCAATAAGGAGGGTTGAGGGCTATGTTGGGAGGTTCTTTTTGGATTGCGTTTTTGCGCAATACCATCAGTGTGGTTCTCATGCTGTCTTTCTTTTTGATGCTGGACCGTCCGAGATTTTCCATGAAGAAAACGGTGTGTTGTTATGTTGTTTTTGGTGTTTCCCTGATAGTTGGTTATAGCTGTTGGTATCTGATAGAGGCAGTCAGTTTTGTTAAATTTGCGGCATTGTCTGTGCTTCCGGTTATTTGTGTTTTCTGCAGCTTGATGAGCGGAGAGGTCTTATATCTGTCCTTGTATAAAATGGCGTTAGCATTTTATTTGTTTTCTGTATGCACCTTTTGCGGTGTAGATGTGGCGCGCTGGTGGTGTGATGGGAATTTATGGATAGATATTTTAGTGCGCTTTATCTGTCTGGTGATAATCCTTATTTTTACATGGTATAAATTCCGCAAACAGTTTTTAAATGGTGTAGATTTTCTGATTCAGGAGATGGATTTGTTCAGTGCGGCAACTCTTTTTGTCTCGGTGATACTGGGCGCAATCATGGCTTATTGGCCTAATCTTCAAGGCTTTTCTGTTTTTAATATGGTGCGGGCGTTTCTGATTTTGTTTATGGCGGGCGTCCTGCAGTATGCAATCCTTCATCTGTATATTCACTTGGGTCAGGAACATTACTATCAGGCAGAAAAGGAGCTGTTAGAGGTAAATGAACAGCTTTTGCACCAGCAGATGGAATTTATGAGGGAATCGGAGAAGGAGGCGGCGCGGATTCGCCATGATATGCATCATCATATCCTTCTGATTAAGGAATATGTCAGCAAGGGTGAGGTTGAGGAACTTCTTGCCTATCTTGAACAGTATGGGGAAGATGTGGAAAGCCGCAAAGTAAAAGATGTCAGCAGGAACCGTGTAGTAAACAGCATATTGTCTGCTTATGCCCAAAAAGCAAGGAGCCAGAATATTCAGGTTGCCTTAGATGTAAGGGTGGCAGAGGGGCTGGCTATCCGGGATATCGACTGGGTGTCGCTTTTGGCAAACGTATTTGAAAATGCTATTCATGGATGCATATATTCTGGGATGTCTGAGCAGAAGATTAATATCTATATTGCCCAGAAAGGGAATAAGGTAATTATCCAGTGCCGCAATACAAGCAGCCCGGATGTAACGTTCCGCAAGGGATTGCCCAAGTCGGACAAAGGCGGTGGCATGGGGGTTTTCAGTATCCTCAAAGCAGCTTCCCGCTATGATGGAGAGACAGATTTTACCATGGAAAATGGGCAATTTGTTACAAGGATTTTGTTAAATCTTCCAACTTAGAAATAGTAATCAATGATATGCGCTGAAACAAAAGTTGGATTTATAGCTGGTTTGTATTTGGCTGGAATAGATATTGGCAGAAAATAGAGTATGTATAGGAGGATAAGAAATGAATTTTTTGGATGAATTTCAATTTATGGTGCACAAATACCCGCAGAGGGCAGCGTTGGCGGACTGTAATGGTGAGCGAATTACAACGTATAGGGAGCTTAATACGTTAAGCGGAAGGATTGCCGCCAAGCTTGTGCAGTCAGGGGAAATGTCAGACAGAGTCGTGATGGTCTGCATGGGCAGGAAGATGGAATATATTGCGGCGGAAATCGGCATCATGATGGCAGGGGCGGCTTTTGTTCCGGTGCTGCCGGAATATCCCGAGGAGCGGCTTTCGTACATCGAAAAGGATTGCCAGGCGGCAACAGTGATTGATGATAAATGGCTGGCAGATATCGGTACGTATGACCCTATCCAGCCGGTATCAAGGGAGGATAAAAGCCGTGCAATGTTGATTTACACCTCCGGCTCTACCGGACGTCCCAAGGGGATTGTACATACTATGGAGAGCCTCACGCAGGCGGTTTGGCGGAATAGGGGCATCATGTACATAGATGAAAACGATGTGCAGGCAGCGGGGGCGCCGATGTCTTTCGTTGCCTTGGTCTTAGAGTATTTTGCGGTGCTTTCACGCGGCGGCTGTTCCCATATCCTGCCGGAAGAGACAAGAAAAGACGTACGGCTTTTGGCGGATTATTATGTCGCCAACGGCATTACCTGTGCATTTATCAGCCCGCAGCTGATGCGGCTGTTTAAGAATAAGAGCAACACCCTGAAAAAAGTGGTAACCGGAAGCGAGCGTGTTTCCATGCTGGCAGGGGATGGTTTTGAGTTGTATAATACCTATGGTTCCAGCGAGACGGCAGTGGTGGCATCGTACTATAAAATTGAGGAACCCATGGAAAATACGCCTATCGGCAAGCCGGTGGAGGGACTGGAGTTTTTCCTGCTGGATGAGGACGGAAAAGAAGTCGCAGATGGGGAAGAAGGTGAAATTTGCGTCAAAGGCGTTGTTGCCGAGTCTTACCTTAATCTGGAGGAACAGAGCGCGAAGACATTTATCCGCCAGGAGGATGGCAGCATTCTTTTGCATACTGGGGATATGGGGCGCAGGCTTCCGGACGGAAACTATGTCTATGTCAACCGCAAGGACTGGATGGTAAAAATCAATGGACAGCGCGTGGAGACCGGAGAGATTGAACTGCGTATTTCATCGATGCCGGAAGTGGAAAATGCCGTGGTTAAGGCTTTTGAGGATGACAATGGGCAGAATTACCTCTGTGCATATTATGTATCAGAAAAAGAGATAGAGACGGAGCAAATCCGCGGCTATCTGAAAGAGACGCTTCCTGATTATATGGTTCCCCGTTTCTTTAAGCGTTTGGACAGTCTTCCGAAGAATGCGAATGGCAAGCTGGACCGCACGGTATTGCTGCCACCAGGATTGGACGAATATAAGACGGCGTACAAAGAGCCGCAGAGCAATCGTGAGAAACGTATCTGCCAGGGATTTGAGGAAGTCCTGCACTGCGGCAGGGTCGGCGTGGATGATGATTTCTTCAAGCTGGGCGGCGATTCTATCAATGTTTTGAAACTGGCAGAATTTCTCAGTGATATTGCCCTGGCACCGGAGATGGTACTGAGTGGCAGGACGCCCACAAGGATTGCTGCGCTTTTGGAGAAGGAACAGGAAGACAAATTGGAGAAGTCTGCCGGGGAGAGGGAGGAATATATTCTTACCGATTCCCAGATGGGCGTTTACTTAGAATGCCTCAATGACCCGCAGGCGACTATGTATAATATTCCTATGTACTGCGAGCTGCCGGCTGATGTAGATATGGAGAAATTTAAGGATGCCGTGAAGGAAGCAGTGGCAATGCATCCTTCCTTTGGCGTGAATATTGCTTTGAGCAAGGGTACGCCAGTGATGTGCCTGCACCCGGAATATCTGAGAGCAGATGTCAGTGAGTGGGAGACAGAGGATATCGAAGCCGTCAAAAGGACATTTGTGCGTCCATTCCGCCTGGAGGGGGAGCCGCTGTACCGTATGGCGCTGTACCGCTGCGGGAAGAAACGTTATTTCCTGTTTGATGTGCACCACATTATTTTTGACGGCACATCGGTCACGGTATTTCTTGATGAAATTTCCCAGATTTACCGCGGAGAGGAGCCGAAGGCAGAGGGCATTTCCCTGATGGATTTGTCTGTCTATGAGGAAAAATTAAAAAATACGGCGAAATACCAGAAAGCCCGGGAGTTTTTTGCGGGCAAACTTGCAGGGGAAGATTTTGGCGATGCCTTAATCAAAGATTTTAAGAAAAAGACTATATCTCCCGCCAGCAATGAGGTCAGGATTTCGTTAGGCGAGGAATTATCGTCTATGGCGGTGGAGCAGTTTGTAAGGCAGAGGGGAATTTCTGAAAATACGCTGTTTCTGGGTGCATTTTCCTATGCGCTGGGCAAATTCAGCGGGGAAAACAAGAGCCTGTTCTGTACGGTCAATAACGGCAGGCATACGGTAAATATGGCAAATTCCACGGGAATGTTTGTGCGCACACTGCCAATTTACCATTCCTGGGAGGAAAGCGTTTTAGTGGATGATTATCTGCAAAGCTTCCAGGAGGAGTTCTATGAGATAATGAATCATGACTGCATTTCTTTTGCTGAATTGGCGAAAGATTACGGTATCGCTTCTGATATCCTCTTTGTCTATCAGGGGGAGATGCTGCAGGGGCTTTCGATGAACGGCAGGCAGTATGCGGCTGAGCCCTTGGCAACCGGGGATGTACAGGCGGATGTTTCGGTGATGGTGATGAAGCAGGGGGGAGGTTATGAAATCTCTCTGGAATACCGCACAGATTTGTACCGTGAAGAGACGGCAAGAGGGCTGCTTAACATGTTGCTGCAGGCATTGAAAGGCATGTTAACGAGCGACAGCCTTGGGCAGATTGCCCTTGCCTCGGAGCTGGACCTGCAGATTTTGGACCGTTTTAATGAGACAGCCGTTTCCTATGACAACAGCAAGACAGTGATTGATCTGTTCCGCGAACAGGCGCAGAGAACGCCGGACCATACAGCCGTTGTCTACACAGACAGAAGCTATACCTATGCTCAGGTGAATGAGATGACAGACCGTCTTGCCGCTTACGTTGCGGGGCTTAACATTGGCAGGGAAGATGTCGTGTCCGTGCTGATTCCCAGATGTGAATACATGGCGATTGCTTCAATTGGCGTGTCCAAGTCCGGCGCGGCATATCAGCCCTTAGACCCCTCTTATCCGAAAGAGAGGTTAGCGTTCATGATGGAGGATTCTGCGGCAAAGCTGCTGATTGCAGATGAGGAACTTTTGCCGCTGGTGCCGGAGTGGCAGGGAAAGGTTCTGCTGACGAAAGATATTCCCAATCTGCCTAAGGCAGAGAAGCTGCCGGAGCCGCCGAAACCGGAGGATTTGTTTATCTTGCTTTACACTTCAGGTTCCACGGGCGTGCCCAAGGGATGTATGTTGGAGCATCGGAATATCGCGGCATTCTGCAACAGCTACAGCAGGGAATATGAACTGACGGAAGATAGCCGTGTGGCGGCATACGCGAGCTATGGGTTTGACGCCAATATGATGGATACATATCCTACGCTGACGTCCGGCGCTGAACTTCATATCATAGATGAATCCATCCGTTTAGACTTGAATGCATTGCATGAGTATTTTGAGGAGCAGGGGATTACCAACTCATTTATGACGACCCAGATTGGGCGGGCGTTTGCCACCAGCATGCTATCCGGCACGGCGCGTAAGGGCAGTGCGGCGTCTGCAGAGGATACGCATTTGAAATACCTGCTGATGGGTGGGGAAGCGCTGGCTCCGTTTGCGCCCGAGGGCAGCACGCGTTGCCTGAATGTGTATGGGCCTACGGAGTGTACGATATTAGTGACTGCCTACCCGCTTGAGAAATATGAAGAAGATATGCCAATCGGCAAGCCCCTGCCGAATGTCAAATTATATATTGCGGACAAAATGGGCAGAAGGGTTCCGGTGGGCGTGCCGGGCGAGCTGTGCATTGCCGGCGTCCATGTGTCCAGAGGTTACCTGAACCGCCCGGAGAAAACGGCGGAAGTGTATGGGGACAATCCGTATAGCGATTTGCCGGAGTATGGCAGGATATACCATACGGGTGACATTGTGCGTTACCTACCGGACGGCAACATCCAGTTTATCGGCAGGCGGGATGGTCAGGTGAAGATTCGCGGATTCCGCATCGAGCTGACTGAGGTGGAAGAGATTATCCGCCGTTTCCCAGGCATAAAGGATGCGACTGTGGCAGCGTTTGACGAGCCTTCGGGCGGTAAATATATCGCCGCCTATGTGGTATCGGACGAAGAAGTTGACGTGGAAGCGATGAATGCGTTTATCGAGGAGAGCAAGCCGCCGTACATGGTTCCGGCGGTGACGATGCAGATTGACAAGATTCCGCTGAACCAGAACCAGAAAGTCAATAAACGCGCGCTGCCCATGCCGGAGCGCAAGCAGGAAGATTTGGTAATGCCCGAGGGAGAAGTGCAGCAGAAGATTTTTGACTGCGTGGCAGAAGTTATTGGGCACCGGGAATTTGGCGTGAATACGGATATCTATAAAGCGGGGCTGACTTCGATTGGCGCGGTTAAGCTAAACGTACTGCTGTCCGATGCTTTTGAGGGTGCGGTTATCCGCAATAAGGATTTGAAAGAGCACGATACGGTAGAGAAGTTAGAAAAATTCCTGGCTGGCAGCGACCGTAAAGAAACGTTTGAAAAACAGGAAATGTACCCGCTGACCCAGACGCAGAATGGTATTTTCGTGGAGTGCGCTGCCAATCCGGGAAGTACGATTTACAATATTCCGTTCTTGTTCCGTCTGGGAGAGAATGTGGATTTGCAGCGTCTGAAAAAGGCGATTGAGGAGACGGTGGAGGCGCATCCTTATATTAAGACCACGCTTACGATGGATGATGACGGCGATATCTGGCAGAAGCGCAATGATGAGCTGGCGTTTGAAACTGAGATTTGTGGGGAACTGCATAGAGAAGAATTGGTGAAGCCGTATCAGATTCTTGGCGACAGGCTGTTCCGTATCCAATTGTTTGATACGCCGGAAGGCAAATATCTTTTCCTGGAATTCCACCATATTATCAGTGATGGGGAGTCCTGCGGCATTTTCCTGCGTGACATGAACGAGGCGTATGGAGGGAAGTCACCGGCGAAAGAAAAGTTCAGCGGCTATGAGGTTGCGCTTGTGGAACAGAAAGCATTGCAGGGACAGGAGTATGCGCTTGCGAAACAGTATTATGATTCCATTTTTGCAGGCTGTGATACCGATTTCCTTCCGGCTAAAGACCACAGGGAGGAAACGCCGGGGCTTGGCATGTACCATAGGGCGGATGAGACTGACATGGAAGCGCTGCGCCGGTTCTGCACCGAACAGAAGATTACCTTGAATACGTTGTTTACGGCAGCGTTTGGATTTGTGACGGGACGTTATGTCTACAAGGATGAGGCAGTGTTTACGACCATTTATAATGGCAGAAATGATTCTCGGCTGTCCTCCACCATCAATATGCTAGTGAAGACGCTGCCAGTCTACTGTAACCTGGATGGGGAAAAAGAGATTAGCTCTTACCTGAAAGAGACCGGGGAACAATTGATGAACAGCATGAACGCCGACATCTATTCCTTTGCAGAAATTAGCCGGGCTTACAATATCAAGGCCGACATCATGTTTGCGTTCCAGGGCGATAATTTCCGGTTTGAGGAGATTGCCGGGGAGAAAGCCGTCAGTGAGCAGCTTTCCTTAGACACGGCAAAGGCCCCGCTGTCCATTGATGTAATGGTCAATGAAAACGAGATCTGCTATCAGGTGGAATACCGCAGCGATATGTATGAGGAGCGCACGATTGCCGGACTGATTGACAGCCTTGCAGTGACAGTACAGGAATTCCAGGCAAGAAAACAGTTGAAGGAAGTCTGCATGGTAAGCCCCAAGGCGCGCCGTGAACTGGACAGTTACAATGAGACGGACCATGCAGTGGAGCAGACCACGGCAAATGTACTGTTTGAACGACAGGCAGAACTCTATCCTGATAAGCCGGCAGTGATAGCTTGTGGGAAGAGCCTTACGTTCCGCGAACTGAATGCGAATGCCAATAAGATTGCCAACCGTTTAATTGCCATGGGCTTATCCATCGAGCAGATGGTGGGCGTGATGCTGCCGAGGACTGTGGACGTCTATGCTGCAAGGCAGGGTATCATGAAAGCAGGCGGAGCATTCCTGCCTATAGACCCCGAATACCCGGATGAGCGTATCAGCTATATTCTGGAAGATTCCAGGGCAGAATTTGTGTTGATGCCCGGAGAACTTGCCAAAGAGCGGAAAATGCTGATTGACAATCTGTCCGCAAAAGTGTTGATTTTGGAAGAACTTTTGGCAGAGGATGGCAATACGGAGAATCCTAAGGTAGATATCAAACCAGAGAATCTCTGTTATTGTATCTATACTTCCGGCTCGACCGGAAAGCCCAAGGGCGTAATGATTGAGCATCGGAACCTGGTGAATTATGTGGATGACAATCCCTACAATGTGGAGGCGCAGTCTTATGTATACAATGCCACGGTATCGCTGGCATTTGCGGCGATTACGTTTGACGTGTCCATTTTGGAGGAATGCATTCCGCTGTACCATGGCATTACCGTCTGCATGGCAAACGAAGAGGAAATCCACAATCCGCTTGCGCTTTCCAAGCTGATTCTGGAAAATGGCGTGGACATGATGACCTGTACGCCGTCATTCTTAATCAATATTATTGACATGCCAGAGATGAAGAAAGCGTTGTCGCAGATTAAAGTATTTAATGTGGGAGCAGAGGCATTCCCTGAGGCGTTGTATGACAAAATAATGGCGCTGGGAACGAATGCCATCACGTTCAATGGTTATGGACCTACGGAGACCACGATTGGCTGTGCGTTTGACCAGGTGACCGGGGATAAGATTACGATTGGCAAGCCGATGGCAAATATTAAGATGGTGATGATTGACAAGTACCGCAACCTGCTGCCTGCCGGCGTGCCGGGCGAACTGCTGATTATCGGAAACGGAGTTGGCAGAGGATATGTGGGCAAGCCGGAAATGACGGCGGATAAATTTATCCAGTTTGAGGGCAGGAATGCGTACCGCAGCGGCGATTTGGCGAAGTGGAACCACCATGGCAAGATTGAATTTATGGGACGCATGGATAACCAGGTGAAACTGCGCGGGCTGCGTGTTGAGCTGGATGAGATTGAAAATGTCATGAACCAGTATCCAACGGTCAAATCCAGCGTGGTGCTGGTGAAAGAAAAAGATTCCAACCAATTCCTGTGCGGCTATTTTGTGGCGGAGAGCCAGGTGGAAAAGCAGAATCTGACCTGTTTCATGCAGAAATATCTGACGCCCTATATGGTACCGAGCGTGCTCATGCAGCTTCCCGAACTGCCGCTTACCAACAACGGCAAGGTGAATAAGCGCGCGCTGCCGGAGCCGGAGTACACGGTGGAAAATAAAAATTATGTGAAGCCACGCACTGAATTGCAGCGCAAATTATGTGAAATCTTTGAGATGGCTCTTGGTGTGGAGCAGATTGGCATTGAGGATGATTTCTTTGAAAATGGCGGTACCTCCTTGTCTGCCTCCAAGGTGGCAATGAAGTGCATGAGCGCGGGCATTCCGATTTCGTATGCCGACTTGTTTGACTACAAGACGCCTCTGGAATTGGAACGTCATATCCAGGAACTGCAGGGTGTGAGCGCTGCGGCAGGAGGAGAAGAGGAAAGCGGCGATGGGCAAAGCGCTTTAGAGCAGGTATTAAGCCGCAACGTCTCGGAGCATGTAGACGAGATTACGCCATCTGCCCTCGGCAATGTCCTGCTTACAGGCGCGAACGGCTTTTTGGGCGCACATATTTTAAAGAATATGATTGACAATGAGGACAATACGATATATTGTTTGATGCGCAAGGGTAAAGCTTCCACCCTGGAGAAACGCTTGAAGAGTATGCTTGTGTATTATTTCAGCAATCCCTATGAAGAGCTGTTTGGCAACCGCATTCAGTTAATCGAAGGTGATATTACGGACGCCGCTATGATGGATAGCCTGGAACAGTATGATTTTGAGCGTGTGATTAACTGTGCGGCATGTGTCAAGCATTTTTCTGCGGACGACACGTTAGAACAGGTAAATTACCAGGGTGTTTTGAACCTGATTCGTCTGTGTGAAAAGACTGGGCGCGAGCTGATTCAGATTTCTACGGTGAGCATCGCTGGGGAGAATGTGGGAGGTAAGTTCCCGCTTGAGAAGAAGCTGCACGAGCATGAATTATACTTTGGGCAGAGCCTCTCCAACAAATATATTGACACCAAGTTCCGTGCAGAAAAGGCTGTCTTAGAGGCGGCAGCACAGGGCATGAAAGGCAAGGTCATCCGCGTAGGAAACCTGATGAGCCGTGTCAGCGATGGTGAATTCCAGATTAACTCGGTGACGAATGGATTTATGCGTACCTTGCGCGGCTATGTGGCGCTGGGCAGATTTCCGGTGTCCATGCTGGATGTGCCGACAGAGTTCTCGCCGATTGATTCCACGGCGGAGGCGATTGTCAAATTATCTGCTGTCCAGGGTGGGTTCACAGTGTTCCATGCATACAGCAGCTATTTAATCCAGATGGCAGACGTGATTGAGCAGATGAATGCATCTGGCATCCTTGTAGAGACGGTCAGTGACGAGGAATTCCAGCAGTCGCTGCTGGCAGCTTTGGAGGATGAAGAGAAGAACGAGCTGATTTCCGGGCTGATTGCTTATGCCTCCAGCGATGCGGATAACAGTACGGTCTACATTGACGCCGATAACAGCTTTACTACCAAAGCATTGTACCGCCTTGGCTTTAAATGGCCGATGCCGGACAGCGTTTACCTCAAAAATGCGCTGACTGCGCTGGAAACGCTGGGATTCTTTGATGGAAGGCTATAAAGCGTGAGCTGAACGGTCATGGGAGGTTTCGATGGAAAGAAATGCATTTTTAATCAACAAGAAAATCCACCAGTATATCCTGCCGGGCGTGCTGATGACGGTCGCCATGCAGCTCGGCAATGTGGTGGACGGCATGATTGTCGGCAACCTCCTGGGAGCGGAGGCGATGGCGGCGATTGAGATATCCATGCCGGTGCTTTTGCTCTTGCAGATGACGGCGATGATGCTTGCCATGGGCGGTGCGGCAGAGGCGGCGGTGCTTCTTGGCAAACGTGACATGGAAAAAGCCGGCGGGGTGTTTACTGCCTCGCTGGCAGCCGGCCTGGCGGTATCAGTGTTCTTTGCGTTGTTTACGCCAATTTTGCCGGGACCGCTTGCCATGCTGCTTGCCGGTAATGGCGATTTGGCTGCGCTTGCTGAGCCGTATATGATGGTGAATTTTGCGGGAATTCCCATTCTGACGGTAGCTATTATCTTCTGCTATTTCATGAATGCAGATAATCATCCGCAGTTGGGAAGTGCGCTTTTCATTATTGCCAATGTGGTAAATCTGGCGCTTGATTTTTTGTTTATCCAGAGCTTCCATATGGGGATGGCGGGAAGTGCGCTCTCTACGGTCATAGGCTATCTGACCGGGATGGTGACGGTAATAGTTTATTTCCGCTCTAAACAGCGGATGCTGCGTTTGCGTAAACTGGACAAAAAGGCTTTCCATTATGTGGGGCTTGCCGTGAAAGCCGGCATTCCAAGCGCGGCATTTACGCTGATGTCTGCCTTGAAATCCGTGATTATCAATTCTGCGATTGTGCGCATTCTGGGAAATGACCCTATGGCGGTGTATTCCGTCTGCGTCAATGCCGTGCTGATCGCGGAACTGTGCGTGGGAGGCATTATCGGACTGATTCAGAATATTGCGGGCATTCTCTATGGGGAGCGTGATTACTATGGCATCCGTACGCTCTGCAAAAGAGTGCTTACTTACAGTTACGTTGCCATAGCGGTTTTGCTGGTGATATTTTTTGCAGTTCCTGGGGTGATTGCCGGGCTATTCGGTATTGCCGAGGGAGATATGCTTGCACTGTGTGAGATGGCGCTGCGTATTTTTGCCTGCAGCTTCCCTTTCTATGTGTATAATAAGTTCCTGATGTCTTACTACCAGACGATTCTGCAGCCGGGGCTGTCCACGGTGGTGACCGTGTTGCAGGGGTTTGTGGTGATTGTGCCTCTGACTTTGGCGGGAATTTTCTTCTGGGGGCTCACAGGCGTGTGCCTGATGGCTGTGGCAAGCGAGGCGGTGACAATCCTTGTTGCTTCCCTCTGGCGGATACTGGGGCAGCGAAGCGGGAAATTTGAGGGAGGCGGCGTCTATATGCTGCCGCGGATTAGCGATGAGAAATCCCTGGATTGTTCCATCGAGAATAATCTGGAGGAGGTTATTGCTTTCCGGGAAAAGCTTTTCCTCTTTTGTGCAGATAATGGCATTTCTGAAAGGGATGCGAAAATCCTCGGTCTTGCCGTGGAGGAGATTGCTGCCAATATTGTGCAGTATGGCTACCGCAGCGGAAAAAATTATATGGATATCAGTTTCACCATACAGGATGATAAATACATGCTGAGAATCCGCGATGACGGCGTGCCCTTTAATCCTTTGGAGTATCAGCAGCAGGAGGAAGAATCGGTGACTGTGGGAGGGATTGCCCTGATTCGCAAGATATCATCCGAGTTCCAGTATATGCGGGTGCTGAATATGAACAATACAGTGATAGAACTGAATATTGGCAGAGGGTGAAAAACAATCAGAAAGGAGCAAATACATATGGGAAAACCAGTTTTTACCGGATTGTCACACGTCTGCATTTTTGTAGATGATGTGACGGAGGCATTTAAATATTACGAGAGGATTTTGGGGGCAGTGCCCAACCAGCATATTCCGCATTGGAAAAATAAGGGATTTTTTCAGGCAGGCGGATTTATTGAGGAGGCAGAGGAGGCGGAGGTTTCCATCGGCTTTATGGATGTGCCGGGCACAAAGTTCACGATTGAACTGATGTGCTATCACAATCCTAAGGGACGCCAGGAGCCTATGGTTTTTAAAGCTAACGATATCAGCGGCGCCAGGCATGTGGCATTGAAGGTCATCAATATTGAGGAAGCTTTTGATTACATAAAAGCACAGCCGGACGTAACTTTGATTAATACGACAGAGGATTATAAAGTTTTTCAGATTAGCAAGACAGAGCCGTCAGACTTTTACTATTTTGATGAAGCGAAAGAAAAGGATGCTGCAGGAAAACAGAAAGCGGCAGATATTCTGGGCAACACCAAGTATTTTTATTTTGTTGACAAATATGGCCTGCAATGGGAATTTGAGCAGGGGCACACTGATATTGGAGATTAAGGAGATAAGAAAATGAATATTACAGAGAAATTAAATGGAAATCAGCTATGTATTTCCCTGGAGGGAAGGTTAGATACGACAACAGCGCCGGAACTTGAGAAGGTTCTGGCGTCTGGCCTGGATGGGGTAACGGAACTTACCTTTGATATGGGTGCGCTTGATTACTTGTCATCAGCGGGTCTGCGTATTCTTTTGGGCGCGCAGAAGCGGATGAACAAGCAGGGCAGCATGAAAGTCACGAATGTGAATGAGACGATAATGGAAATATTTGAAGTGACCGGGTTTGCAGATATACTTACGATTGAATCATGAGTGAACAGGCATCCGTCGTTTCACTGGAGCAAAATGAACAGTTTCTGAAAAAGGCATATGGGAAGGCATTGATTCCCTGTATGCTGTCCATTTTGAGCGGCAATATCAATATCCTTGCAGATGGCATCCTTGTCGGGCAGCGGCTCGGGATGGATGCCTTAGCTGCTATTAATTTCAGTTTGCCAGTCTATCTTGTCCTGTGTATAGCAGGTTCCTTTGTCGTATCGGGAACCGCAATCTGTGCGGCGGCGGCAATCGGAGATAACCAGGGCGGTGAGGCGCAGGAGCTTTATAAGATATCAATTTTCTGGTGCTTGCTGCTATCGGCAGTGATTACGGCAGCAGGACTGGTATGCTTAAAACCTCTGGCAAGCTTGTTGTGTTCTGAGAAATCAGTGTCGCCATTGGTGATGGAATATGTCGGCGTGACCCTTGCCGGGGCGTTGCCGAAAATCCTCATCTATATTCCTTTCTGGTATCTCAGGCTGGATGGCAGGAACCGGCAGGTTACATGGATGATGCTTGTGATGGGTGTGGGAAACGTCCTGTTGGATTTGTTGTTTTTGTATACGTTTGACATGGGCGTATTTGGCGCTGCGCTGGCCAGTGTCGTAGCTACGGCGGCTTCCTGCCTGATGGGGTTTGTCTGGCTGTGTGATAAAAGGAGCAGCTTTCCCCTTGGAGTCTGCGTTGTCTGCAAGGGCGTTTCTTTTATGCAAGTTGCTAAGGCGGGCAGTCCGTCAGCCATGAACAATCTGTTTCAAACGCTGCGCGTCATGGCAGTGAACACGCTGCTTTTGTGGAGTGGCGGCAGCGGATTGGTAGCGGCGTTTACAGCTGTAAACTGTATCTGTGCATTTGAGGAGAGCGTTACTGGAGGTGTGCCGCAGGCGGCAGCGGCAATGCTGGGTATTTACAGTGGTGAGCACGACAATAAGAGCGCCCGCATGTTGATAAAGCGGCAGATAAAAAGCGGCGTGCCTTATTGTCTGCTGTTTTCTGCCGTGATTCTTGCGGGGGCAGATTTGATTGCTGGTGCGTATGGGCTGACAGAATCTCTGGGATTTGCCTTTTTTTGTCTGTCGCTGGGCATGATTCCCGCGCTGTGTAATTGTATTTTATCAGGCTATTATAATGTATCAGGGCACTCGATGTGGGCAAATATAATTATTTTGCTGCGCGTATTTGTGATGCCCTGTGCCAGTCTGTTTGTGCTTTGGCGGCTTTCGCAGAATCCATGGTGGTTTTTATTTGCCGGCGAAGTTTTCACGTTATTAATCTGGTTTGCGGCGACGGGGATTTATCACCATTTTTACAGTCGCTGTTCCCGCTTCCTGCTGATGGATAATACCCTGGAGGAGACCGGGCGTGTCATCAATTTTTCTGTGCGTGGAGAGGCGGAGGATATCTGTGATGCCAGCAGCAAGATTACCGTATTCTGTGAGGAAAATGGAATGCTGCCGGGGCAGGTTATGCGCGTGAGCCTAGCAATGGAGGAACTTATGACAGTGATTACGTCTGTGAATCCTGCGGGCAGCGTGGAGTTTGACCTCAGGGTATATTCCCTGGAGGGCGTTATCGGAATCCGTATCCGTTACAGCGGCAGGGAGTTCAATCCCTTGTGCTGTGCCCAGGATAATGCTGTTCAGAGGGATGATGTTGTGCAGGGGAAAAGCTCTGATGCAGCAGAATTAGATGATATGTACATGGGTATCCGTATGATTGAGGATATGGTGGAGACATCATTGTACCAGCGCACATTTGGCATGAATACGATTCAGATATACATATGACAGGAAACGGAGGTAAGCATGAAAACCGACTATGGGAAACTGGGGCAGGAATCCATGGATTCACTCAGGAAGACCTCAGAACTGGCAGCGGATGTGCAGCTGCGGCTGCTCGCTGAGATTATGCGCCGCAACTGTGATACGGTGTATGGAAAAAAATACGGTTTTGGGGATATTGAGACCACCGGGGAGTTCCAGAGGAAAGTGCCGCTTTCTGTGTATAGAAATTATGAAGATTACATTCTGCGGATGATTGCGGGCGAGGAAAAAGTGCTCACAGAGGAGCCCGGTGTTTATTACTGCATCAGTTCCGGCACGACTGGGGAGGCGAAGTATTTGCCGCTCACAGAGACGGATTTAAAGATTCAGCACAGATATGCGTATGGAATTCCCTTTGGCATGGTGGGGGAATATTATCGCGATTTGCCGGGGGAGGAGGTTTTTGGCAAGATTTTCCAGATTGGGGAATTTGCAAAAACCTATATGGAAAATGGTGTGATGAATGGTATACGTTCCGGCTGCCTGTACCAATGGCTGGACAGGGATGGACAATTTGACGCCAGAGATTACTGTGTACCCAAAGAGATTCTTTTTCCTGATACATTGGAAGATTTGCTCTATATCAAAGTGCGGTTTGCCCTGGAGGAGCGAAGTCTTTGCGCCATACACGGCGTTTTTATCAACCGGGTGGCTGGGGTCATGGATTATATCTGGCGTAACTGGGAAATGCTGCTCACAGATATGGAGCAGGGAAGCGTAGATGAAAGCGTAGGTCTGAGCAATCAATGGCGGGAATATGTAGGGCGCAAGCTGCCGCCCAATCCTTTGCGGGCGCAGGAACTGCGCCATCTTTCTTATGAAACGCTGCGTAAAGATATGATAAAAAAGATTTGGCCCAAGGTTCGGTATGTGTTGGCAATCGGCGGGAAATCATTTGCTTATTATACAGAGAAGATGGAAGGATATGCGGGCTCTGTCCCTATCTATCATTATGCTTATGCGGCTTCGGAGGGGATTTTTGGCGTTGCAGAAAAAATGGATCAGCCCGACCGTTATATTCTCTTTCCGGAGGCAGGTTTTTTTGAGTTCCTTCCGCTATCAGATAAATTGAAAAAATATGAGCAGCCTTTATTTATGTGGGAAGTCAGCGTGGGGGAAAGGTATGAGCTTGTGTTCACAAATCATTCCGGACTGTACCGATATTGCATGGGAGATGTAATTGAGGTCGTAGGCTGGTATGGGCAGGCTCCCATTGTGCAGTTTTGCTACCGCAGAAATCAGGTGATTAATATTGCCGGGGAAAAGAGCAATCAGGAGCAATTTGCGCAGGTCATCAGGAAGTTTGCTATGCGTATGTGCTGTGAAGTGATAGGATATAGTGTACAGGAGGATGTGTCTGACGTATTGCCGCGGTATTTGTTTTATCTGGAATGTACGGATATGGATACTACATGTGCGGAAGAGGTTTTAGATGACTGTCTGTGCCAGGTGAATTATGAGTATCGTGGCTGTCGGAAGATGAATGAAATCGGCGGTGTGCGCATTTCTTATCTGCGCGCGGGCAGTTTTTGCCGCTATGAAGAGTATCTGGCAAACAGCGGCAAGATGATGGGGCAGAATAAGCGTGTCTGTATTCTGGACACGGCGGAGAAGAAACAGTTTTTTGCCGGGCAAACGGTTGAACCTGGTGCAAAATGTCGTGGAAAACAACAATAGTTACAAAAGTTTTAATAAATACTGTGGCATATATTTATATTAGCTGGACTGTCAGGGAAAGGAAAAACAGGAATGAAGAAAAGAATCACCGGGCTTACGGGAAAACTGACGTTGGGCGTTGTAATTTTTGGCATACTGCTGGGGGCAATCATCAGCATCATTGGTTACCGGGAATTTACGTCTGTGCTGGAACGGCAATATAATGATTCGGCTTATGAGATTGCGGAGACGGCAGCAAAGTATTTGAATCCTGATAAATTTGAGGAATATCTGTCTACAGGAAAGCAGGATGAGGAATACCGGCAGATTGAAAAGCGGCTGGATGATTTGGTAGATGCTACGAGCACAACTTTGATTTATGTGGCAAAGGTGGACACTTCGGATTACCGTACGCTCACCTATATTTATGATTCGGTGAATTCTGCCAGCGGCTTTGAACGTTATCCATTGGGTTATACGGCGATTGGCGTAGATGAAAAGTATGTGAATAATGTGCGCAATATCATCACCAAAGGGGAGCGCGCCACAGAATATCTCTATTCTTATTCGGAGGAATCAGGGGCACATACGACGGCGGGCATTGCTGTGTATGATTCCAAGGGAAAAATTGTGGCAATCCTTGGCGTGGAGAAAGCCATGAGGAGGTTGGAGAATGCCCGCAATACCTATGTAAAAGATACCTTGCTTGGCGTTTTGGTAGCTGTCTGCCTGTTTTTGCTGGTATACAGTGTATTCCTATACCGGGAGGTCTTATTGCCGATTCTGGCAGTCACAGATGAGGCTAAACGGTTTGCGGATTCCAATACGCCCTCGGATAAGCTGTCTTCTATAAAGAAAAACGATGAAATTGGTGTGCTGGCGAAGGCTGTGAATAAGATGGAAACGGATATCGTAGAATATGTGGAGAATCTTACGGCGGTTACGGCGGAGAAAGAGAGGATTGGTGCAGAACTTTCAATTGCTACGCAGATACAGGCGGATATGCTGCCCAGCATTTTCCCGGCATTTCCAGATAGGCCGGAATTTGACATCTATGCCACAATGAATCCGGCAAAGGAGGTCGGCGGCGATTTCTATGACTTCTTTATGGTGGATGAGAGGCATCTGGCGATTGTCATGGCGGATGTCTCGGGAAAAGGTGTGCCGGCGGCACTGTTCATGGTGATTGGCAAGACCTTGATTAAGGACCACACACAGCCCGGCAGGGATTTGGGCGAGGTGTTTACCAAGGTCAATGAACTTTTATGTGAGTCTAACAATGAAGGGATGTTTATAACCGCCTTTGAAGGGGTGTTAGACCTTGTAAGCGGAGAATTTCTATTTGTCAATGCGGGGCATGAGATTCCCTTTATCTGCCCCAAAGACGGCAGCTATGAACCATATAAAATCCGTGCGGGTTTCGTGCTTGCCGGTATGGAAGGGATGCGTTACAAGTACGGCAGTATGCAGCTGTCTCCCGGTGACCGCTTGTTCCAATATACTGATGGCGTGACGGAGGCAACGGATAAGGACGGCAAACTCTACGGCATGGCCCGGCTGGGAGAAATCCTCGCACAGAATGCGGTCTTGCCGCCCACAGAACTGCTGGTAAAAATAAAAGAGGATATTGATGCTTTTGTGGGGGCTGCGCCGCAGTTTGACGATATCACCATGTTATGTCTGGAATACAGGGAGAGGATGCGAAATGAAGGAATTGACAATTGACGCGACAGTAGAAAATATTCAAAAAGTAACATCATTTGTGGACGAGCAGTTAGAATCATTAAATTGCCCAGTAAAAGCGCAGATGCAGATTGACATTGCAATTGACGAACTCTTTGGCAATATCGCGCATTATGCTTACAATCCTGAGGTAGGACCGGCAACGGTCCGCGTGGATGTCTTGCAGGCCCCCCTCTCTGTTGTGGTGACCTTTATCGACAATGGCGTAGCCTATGACCCGCTTGCCCGGGAAGACCCCGATGTGGCGCTTACGGCGGAAGAGCGGGAAATTGGAGGACTCGGGATTTATATGGTGAAGAAGAGCATGGATGAGATTTCCTATGAGTATAAGGACGGGCAGAATATTTTGCGTATCAAGAAGGAGATATAAAGGTATATTGACAGATGAAAGGATATTCTGAAAAATTGATTTTCGTGCAAAAAGGAAATGCCCTCTTTTATTCCGGCGAGTTTTGTGATAAAATAAAAAATAAAATGTGACTGAAGTTTATGAGGTTGACAATAGTGACGATGCAATTCTCATGAAAGGTGTGTGCGCTTTCATTTACGGAAAATACCGGTTGGGGCGTAATGAAGGTCCACAATCAAGAAAAGCTTATATCATTGATTCCATTAAGCATCCTGATGAAGTTGAATTTTTGAGGCGGACGTATGGTGATGGATTTCATTTAGTTGGTATTTCAGATGATTATGAACGACGAAAGTCGTACTTGATGGACCGTAAGAATTTATCAGAACGAAAAGCGATAGATATATTAAACAGAGATGATAATGAAAAAGAAAAAAATGGGCAGCATACCAGAGACGCCTATCAGCAGGCAGATTATTTTATCAATGCCGGGGATAGTTTGGACGAGACACAGGCGAATGTATTCCGGCTGTTGGATTTATTGTTTGGAAATCCATTTATATCCCCAACTTTTGAGGAATATGCAATGTTTCGGGCATATGTCTCTTCTTTGAGGTCGGCAGATTTGTCCCATCAGATTGGCGTTGTTGTCACCAAGGATGATAAATCCTTGCAGAAGGGGTCAATGACTGTCCAAAGGCATTTGGCAGGGTTGTACATGGAGAGATGGAAGCTTTGATGATGTGTGCCAGGAATGGTATTTCTACCAAAGGCTGTTCTATGTATATGACCACGTTTCCCTGTCACAATTGCGCAAAACATATTATTGCGGCAGGCATTGAGAAAGTTGTTTATATTGAGCCGTATCCCAAGAGCAAAGCGCTCGATTTTTATAAGATAGAGATTTCACAGGACAGAAAAGATATTAGGAAAAAGGTAGTTTTTATGCCCTTTAAAGGTGTGGGACCGCATCGTTTTGTCGATTTGTTTTCTATGCAGTCAATTCGCTGGTATGCCCGCACAAGAAAGCAGACCAATGGGTATGTTGTGGATTGGGAGAGGAACACTGCCAATTTACGCAATCCTATGGGGTTGCTCAATTATATTGATATGGAAAAGAGTGCTTATAATCAATACGCCGAGGAAATTACCGGAATAGGAAAGGAAGATGAAAATGAGTATGAAAAAAACAGCAAAGCCTGAGGCAACAGAAAAGAGCTGGGATCCATTGGCAGCATATAAGGAGGTAAATAGGACGATTACCAATGATTGGCCGGATTGGAAAAAGCAGGCGTATAATGAGATGTTTGCGGTATCTGTTCATGCTCAGAAAATTACAATCCAGCATTAAAGATTATGGCTAAGAAAAAATATTACGCGGTAAAAAAGGGCAAGAGCACAGGCATTTTTCAGACCTGGGAGGAATGCAAAGCTTCCGTTGACGGCTATCCGGGGGCAGAATACAGAGGTTTTGCCACCAAAGGGGAAGCGCAGACGTATTTGGGTTGTGCGGACGGTGAAGATGGAATCAGATTTCTGCCAGGCCAGGTGGTAGCCTATGTGGACGGAAGCTTTGATGAGAAGATTGGCAAGTATGCATTTGGCTGCGTCATCCTTACGCCCGAAGGCGAGATTATCCGGCGTTTTGGCAATGGGAATAACCCGCAGTCCATGGCATTGCGCAATGTAACCGGGGAAATGTTAGGGGCAATGTATGCGGTAAAATGGTGTCACAAATACGGCTATTCCGCTATCGAAATCTGTTATGATTATATGGGGATAGAAATGTGGGCAACCGGGGGCTGGAAAGCGAAAAATGAGCTGACGCAGAAGTATGCAGCATTTATGAGGGAACATGGCAGGAAACTTAGCATTTCTTTCTGTAAGATTGCTGCCCACACAGGCGATAAATATAATGAGGAAGCGGACCAGTTAGCGAAAACCGGATTGGTGGAAGGAAATGGGATTCCTGAAATTTAAGTTTGAACTGTATAAATGGCGGAACTTAAAATCCATTGCACATTGACAAACTTTTGAACTTTGTATATGATTATTACAATAATTTTACAATGGCTTTTTACATATATATTTTTTAGAAGGAGTCGGTTTATATGAAAAAAGCAGATGTGTTTGATTATTTGTCATGGCGTGGGGATTTGACGTTTGCGCAGAGTGCCTTCAACGAGATTGACTCGTTGATTTTATCCGTGTTTGCATATCTGGACTATTCATTTGCTCAGGCAAAAAATGTGGTACAATTTCGGGATGCCATAGCGGTTATCAACAGGACAAGAGATAAACTTAAATATGACGGACCCAGTATGCTTATGCGTTCCGTAGTAGAGCTCGCTTCTGCTGCGGCAGCGCTTCCGCGTTTTCGGGATATGGAAGTATCCCATTTTTTTGCGGTTACGGATGAGGAGAAGGAGATTCAATTTGCGGCGGTAACATTTCTTCTTTCCGACCAAACTGTTTTTTTATCTTTTCGGGGAACGGATAATACATTAGTTGGCTGGAAAGAAGATTTTAATATGTGCTTTACACAGGAGATACCTTCGCAGATGGAGGCGGCGAAGTATGCATCCCTGGTGGCGGAGGACATGGACTTGCCGCTGCGCCTTGGCGGTCATTCCAAAGGGGGGAATCTGGCAATCTATGCGGGCACACGTTTGCCGCCAGAGCAGCAGGATAAAATTGTATGTATTTATAATCATGATGGACCGGGATTCAGCGAGGAATTTCTGAAACGTGATATGTACCTGAATATCAGAAATAAGATACGTTCTTTTGTTCCGGAATCTTCCATTGTAGGAGTGTTGATGGAACATGACACTTACACCACGATACGCAGCAGCAGCCCTTCGCTTCTGCAGCATAATCCATTTTCCTGGCTGGTGCTTGGCACACATTTTGTCTATGACGCCAGAAGTTTTTCGGGAAAAAGATTTGAAAAGGCTATCAATTCCTGGATAAAATCAATGACGGCGCAGGAGCGGGAAGAACTGGTAGAAAATGTATATGGGATTCTCAGTTCCTCAGATGCCAAGACGATTGATGATCTTGATAATGCGAAAATAAAATCGTTTTTGTCTATGCACAAGACGTTTCGTGAGATGGGGATAAAAAAGCAGACGCAGTTGATGCTGAGCCTTAGTAAAGTGTTTTTTAACAGTGATAAATTTGTTAAAGATGAAAATGAATGAGTTAGTTTAGGAGGAAGGCAAATGCGGAGCATTTTTAAAGATGCCTTCCGACGAACTGGCAGGTGACGCAAAGCGTCGCGTGCCGATACCATTATTATACTAGGAGGTTTGGAAATGCAGAATAATGATTTGAGAGCAGAATTAATCCGTCAGTTTCCGGCGGAGGTAGTGGAGATGCGTGATGGGCAGAACGAAGCATATTATGCTTGCCCGACATGTTCGAGGGCAGTATCTCTGGGCATGGACAAATGCATTTGCAATCAGGCCCTGAGCTGGAAAAATATACAGCAGGCAGAGGAGACCGAGGGGGGCAGACGCAAAGCAATTATTGAATTTGAGGTTGCCTCGGATTTTGTGAATGGGAATTGCAGGAAATGCCCTATCTCTTACATTGGAAAGAACGGTACGGATAACATATATGAATGCCCCTTGAACATGCGGGGAAACTGCAGAATTAAGCTGTGTTAATATAGCAGGTAAAAAGATACATAATTTTCTGTATAAAATAAATTCATTTGCACATGCTATTCCCATTATAAGGAAAGGCAGGAAATAGGATGGCGATGGATTTTAAACAGAGTGAGACAAAGACAAATCTAATGCGTGCATTTGCCGGGGAGAGCCAGGCGAGGAACCGTTATACATTTGCAGCGGGTCAGGCAAATAAACAGGGGCTCTATGTGATTGAGCATTTGTTTAAGTTTACGGCAGACCAGGAACAGGAACATGCACAGGTTTTTTATGAGCAGCTGAAGGAGCTGGCAGGAGAGAACATTGAAGCTGACGGTTCATATCCGGTGGATATAAACCCCAACATCTCAGAACTTTTAAAGATGGCACAGCACAATGAGTATCAGGAACATGATGACGTATACCAGCATTTTGCAGATGTTGCGCAGAAGGAGGGGTTTGGTACCGCAGCCGCTAAATTCCGCATGATTGCAGAGATTGAGAAACTCCATGGGGACCGTTTTGGCGTGTTTGCGCAGCTTCTGGAATCGAATCAGCTTTTTGTCTCTAAGGTGGAGACAAAATGGATGTGCCTGAATTGCGGGCATGTGCAGGAAGGAACAGAAGCGCCGATGAAGTGTCCGGTCTGCGACCATGAACAGGGCTGGTTTGTAAGGCTTGAGTTGGCGCCTTTCACCCGCGAGGGAGGAATTTCCATTAACAGTTAAAAGAAATTGATATGTGACAGTTCAGTCAGTCAAAGGACATGGCGTAGGATTGTAGATTTGATTTTACGCTATCTTTTGGCAGGCTGTGCTGTTGCATTTTTAAATTTCACGTATTTTTCATAATTTCATCAAATTTCTCTCATAAAAAATTGTAATTATATAGTTATTAATGATATGATTTAAAACAGTGAACGAGGGCAGCTTAAGCTGTCTGTCCAAATTCCTTAAGAATGAAGATTTAGGGGTTGGATTTGATTGAATTTCAGTGCAGAAATGCGCAGCAGGAGGTAAATACATGAAGAAAAGAAGTTACATATTAGCGGTGGCAGCATTGGCAGCGGCGGTGATGCTGGCAGGATGTGAGAGCAAAAATCAGGACAATGCGGACAACGCCCAGAATGCAGATGCCGGCAATGCAGCAGGCTCATCGGAGAATCCATTGGATTTCAAAGTATCCGATTATGTGAAGCTTGGGGACTACAAAGATTTGGAAGTGACATACCCATCAGTCCTTGAAGTGACGGATGAAGATGTGCAGCAGTATATTCAGGATGAACTGGAAGGGAATACGGAATACGAAGAGGTAAAAGACCGGGCGGCAGAGGTTGGCGATGTCGTAAATATAGATTATACGGGCACGATCAATGGCGAGGAGTTTGAAGGCGGCACAGATACCGGTTATGATTTGGAACTTGGCTCCGGTGATTTCCTGGATGAATTTGAGAACAGCCTGGTCGGGAAGAAAACAGGGGAGACAGCGGTATTTAAGCTGACCTTTCCGGATGATTATGATGATAGTTTAGCTGGAAAAGAAGCGGAATTTACAGTGAAGGTCAATTCTGTGAGCGAGTCATCTACACCGGAATATAACGATGAATATGTGCAGTCCATATCAGAGTGTGAGACAGTGAAAGAGTACGAGGAATCTGTCAGGGAGCAGCTGGAAACAGAAGCCAAAGATGAGTCTGAGCTGGAGGCGCGGGAAAATGCGCTGAGAATTGCAGTGGAAAATGCCACGCTGGATGGATATCCTCAGCAGCTGTATGACTTTTTCTATGAAGATACAGAAACCGGCTATAAAAATTATGCTGAATTTATGGGTATGGAATATGAAGAATTTCTGGGAAGCTATGTGACAGAAGAGGAAATTGCTGATTTGGCTTCGGAACAGACCAATGAATACCTTGTCACCCAGGCAATTTTGGAGAAAGAGGGCAAGGAAATCAGTGACAGCGATTATAAGAAACTGGCAGAGGAAATGGCAAAGGAGAATGACTATGATACGCTTGAGGAATATGAGAATGATTATGGCGCAACTTATGTCAGGACGCAGCTCATAAGGGAGAAAGCGATTGACATCCTTTATGAATCTGCCAAATTGAAAGAACTCCCTTATGATGAGTACTATGCGGATGAGCTTGGCTCAAGTGATGGAGAAGAACTGGAATTGGACCTGAGCGATGAGGGAGATGGAGGAGAATTGGAATTGGATCTGAGCGATGAGGGGGATGGAGAAGAACTGGAATTGGATTGAGAAGAGCAAAAAGATTGCCGGACGGATTTACATTCTGTCCGGCATAAAACGCCCGCTTGTGAGCAAGCTGCGGAAATCATTAACTGTGTCGGCGATAGCGCTGGCGCCGTGTTCTAGCAAAAACTGGCGGCTGCGGAAGCCCCAACTTACGCTGATGCAGGGAATCCCTGCATTTTTTGCAGTCATGATATCGACATCAGAATCGCCTACATAGACGCATTGGCTGGGATGGACCTGTAGTTCTTCCATAGCTTTAAATACAGTGTCTGGGGCGGGTTTAGGCGCGACTTGCGCGGATTCCCCAATAGCGGTTGTGATATACGGCGAGAAAAAATCATGGCACAACCCTTTGACCGCAAGGTCGAATTTGTTGGAGACAACGGCCATTTTATAGCCGGTTTCGTATGCAGATTTTAAGAATTCCATGATTCCGGGAAATGGCATGGTGAGGTCTTTCTTGTGTATCTCGTAATGTTCTTTGAAATCTTTCAGGCAGTTTTCAAATTCAGCAAAGGAACGTCCGCCAGGAATGGCGCGTTCCATCAGCACGGTCACACCGTTTCCTACCATTTGGCGTACACTGTCTTTGGAATGGACAGGGAGGTGGTATTTTTCCATGGCGTAATTGACGCTGCCTGCAAGGTCTGCCAGAGTGTCTAATAATGTACCGTCTAAATCAAAGATGATAGTGTCAATGGATGGCATAGTAAGCTCCTCTTGTCTTTTTATGTCAAATTATATCATAATTTTTTTATGATTTCTATAGATATCCATCTGCTTTTAGGATAAAATGACCTAAGGAGGGAATCAGCGAAGCTGAGAGGATTTGACCTGAGGGGGGACCCAACGGAGTTGGGGAGAGTCCTGAGGTCACCCATCGTTACCAGTGAAGTAAAATAACCTAAGAATATAAAAGAATGGAGAAGAATTATGTGGGAAAAAGTATGGAAGACAGACAAGATTGCTTACGGAGGAGATTATAACCCGGAACAGTGGCCGGAAGATACCTGGGAGGAGGACATGCGCCTGCTGTCATTGGCACATGTAGACACCCTGACTTTGAATGTGTTTTCCTGGGCAGCGCTGCAGCCGTCAGAAAATGAATATCGTTTTGAGAAACTGGATAAGATTATGGAACTGGCAAAGAGCCATCACATGAATGTGTGCCTTGCTACCGGCACCGGTGCGCATCCGGCATGGATGGCGAGGAAATACTCGGAAATTCTGCGGACTGATTTCTATGGGATAAAGCGCAAATTTGGCGCAAGGCACAACTCCTGCCCGAACAGCCCGGTATACCGGAAATATTCTGTGCGTCTGGCAGAGAAGCTGGCAGAGCGGTATCAGAATTATGATAATATCATTGGCTGGCATATTTCCAATGAATACGGCGGTGAGTGCTACTGTGAGAATTGTGAAAAGGCGTTCCGCGTGTGGCTCAGGGAGCGCTATGGAACACTTGAGGAGTTAAACCGTGCATGGAATACATCTTTCTGGGGGCATACGTTCTATGACTGGGAGGAAATTGTGCTGCCGGACCGCCGGACGGAGCATTTCACCGAGGATACGACAATGGCACAGACCATCAGCCTGGATTACAAGAGATTTAATTCAGACAGTATTTTAGAGTGCTTCCAATTGGAGTATGAGGCTGTTAAAAAATATACACCGGATATACCGGTGACCACGAATCTGATGGAGGGCGCGTATAAGGGGTTGGATTACCGTAAATGGGGCAAGTACATGGATTTCATTTCTTGGGATAATTACCCCTCGAACGAGGATTCTTACAGCAGGATAGCGTTCAATCATGACATTATGCGCGGCTTAGGGAACGGAAGGCCCTTTGTACTGATGGAACAGACGCCGAGTGCGCAGAACTGGCAGCCGGTCAATGCCTTAAAGCGTCCGGGGGTGATGAGGCTTTGGAGTTACCAGGCAGTGGCGCATGGTGCGGATGCCGTGCTGTTCTTCCAGTTAAAGCGCAGCATCGGTTCCTGCGAGAAATACCACGGTGCAGTCATTGACCATGCAGGGCATGAGCATACCAGGGTATTCCAGGAAGTAGCAAAGCTGGGAGAGGAACTTGAGAAGCTTGGCGGAGAGATTCTTGGCGCTACAGGCAAGGCAGAGACAGCATTGATGTTTGACTGGGAAAACTGGTGGGCAGTTGAGTTTTCTGCCGGACCCAGCGTGAAATTGAAATATCTGGATGAAATCATGAATTATTATATGGCGTTGCACAGGCAGAATATTGCGGTAGATATCGTGGGCGAGGAGGACGATTTGTCGGCTTATAAAGTGGTGATTGCCCCGGTATTATATATGACGAAACCTGGTGTGGATGAGCGGATACGTGAATTCGTAAAAGCTGGAGGAAGCTTTGTCACAACGTTTTTCAGCGGCTATGTGGATGAAAACGATTTGGTAATTATTGGCGGCTATCCGGGGAAATTGCGGGATATTCTGGGAATCTGGGTGGAAGAGATAGATGCATTGCCAGATACCAAGAAAAATAGCTTTATCTATGGCGGACAGACATACAGCGCCGGCATGCTCTGTGACATCATGCATCTGGAGGGTGCAGAGTCCCTTGCCGAGTATCAGGAAGATTTCTATGCCGGCACACCGGTCATTACCTGTAATTCTTTTGGACAGGGGCAGGCATATTATGTGGGAACAAGGTCGGAAGAAGCGTTTTATGGGAAGCTGGTGCAGGAAATCTGTGAGAAACAGCAGGTACGCCCGGCAGCGGAGGTGCGGTCCGGCATTGAGGTGACAGAGCGGTTCCGTGACAAGGAGCATTATCTGTTTATGCTGAATCACAAAGAAGAGGCGGAAAAGATTTCCGTGTGCAGGACGTGTACAGATTTGCTGACTGGAAAACCATATGAGGAAAATGGACAATTGGAGCTGGAAGCGAAAGGCGTGGCTATTTTGAAATGGGAAGAAGATTAGTGGAGGCGCAGCATGATTCTGCTAAAAGCGAATGAGGAACTGAAATCGGTATTTGGGCGCATGATTAAGACCATGGGCGTAAATGTTGCATGGAATGGCAGGTTTGTGGTATTGAATAATTTTCTGATTCTCTCTGGAAGCGTTCGCTCACTGGTGTTTAATTTTGATAACCGCAAAGTGAACACGAACATTATTGAACTGCCAGATGGTGATGAGGGTGCAGATTTAGTGGAAAACAATGAAATACTGACCAACGTACTAAACATGACATTATATGCATTTGGCAAATGGGGCACAATCAAAGGACTGAAAGTAGACCAGGATTATAACCAGCTGAACAGCCTTTTCCAGGCAATTTTAAAAGATATCAGGATTAAACCGGGATTTCGGGATGATTATTTCCGTTTTTACAAAGATGAAATCCAGATGACATATGAAGAAGTCGTAGAGGCGGCTGTGGAAGAGGGAAAGCGTAAGGCACAGGATGCCAGGGAAGAGGAGGAACAGCCCGAGGAAGGACTGGGACTGTGGCATAAAATCTGCTGGCAGCCAGAGCAGTGTAAATTTGCGCAAAGTGAACTTTCCGCCTATGAGAAGCATGCTTCCCGTCTGGGCAATAACTTTTACCGTACCGGGCTCTGCTGTGCAAAATGTTCGGAGAAAATGTACATGGCAGTCTATCCGGAGGGAGAGGAACTTCTGGTAGAGACGGAGGAAGGGAAGGTTTACCTGGCAAGGAGTTACACCTGCAACCAATGTAATGTTTTCTATACGCCGCGTCCGGGGAAACTGCTGAAAGAGGGGGACGTCTATAAGCTGGAATTTGGCAGTGACCGGGAGGCATATGAAGATTACCGGAAGCTTTTAGGAGAAAGCGCGCAGCGCACGACAAATTATCATTTTAATGAGTATGAATGGGAGCGGGGCAGGACAAGGGAGCCGGAGACCATTGAGGAAGCCTGTGCGGAATTGGAGGATATGACAGAGGAAGAACTTCTGGAGTTGGACGGCAAGCTGCAGGAGGGCTTCTATCCGCCGGAGAAAGCCAAGCCATATCAGAAGCGCATCCGTGACCTGCTGCATGAAATGCACAAAAACAATGCCAGGGAAAAGGATGAGGGCATTTCATCAGGGGAAGAAAATATTTCGCATCAAAATGTCACAGATACAGGGCGCAGAGGAGATGGGAAAGGAAGCGGAAATGCGTCACAGAACGGTATTGGGAATGGATATGCGTTTGTAGGCAGCACAGCCAGAGGAACGGGAACTGGCGCAAAGAATGAAGATGGGGCAAGGAGCAGCGCAAAGAAGGGCAAGGAAGCCGGAGACCGTACGGTTTCCGGCAGCCTTAGCGCGCAGAAATCTGGCAATCTGGAAGATGGGCCCATCAGAGGAAATAGCAAGGCAGATGCCAGACCCCAGACAGCAGACGGTGTGGAAGATGACGTTTATGCGAAATACCAGGCGAGGATGAAGGTATTAGACCGTATGTCCTTGCGGCAGTTAGGGGAACTGCGCCATCAGATTCAGTCGGAGAGAGCATTGACGCATGACCAGAAAAAGGATTTCAACAGCCGGATTGACGAATCATTATCTCGGCGGGAAGAGGAACATATTCTGCAAAAGGTCAAGGACTGTCAGGGCAAGCCGTACCATGTGGTTTCACGCATAGAATCAGAGGTGGCAAAGTCACAGGCTTCAGAGGCAGCAAAAGCGGAGGCACTGGCGCAGATAGGTGAGATAAAACGTGTGCGCGGGCAGCAGGAGGCAGAACAGTTAATCGCTGCAATGCCTGCGAATATGACGCGCAGCCAATACCATTCATTCCGGCAGAAGCTGGCGCAATACCAGGATGTAGACCTTTCGCCCTATGAAGACCAGCTGGAAGAGAAGGGCAGACAGGCGCAGAAAGCGGAACTTGATATTATGATGCGGCGGTTGGGTAAAAGCGACCGCAAAGGTCTGCTGAACATGCTGCAGCAGCTCAGGGAGGGGTTCTCCGGGAAGGATGCTGCTGCGGTGCAAAAACAGGTGGAAGAGAGAATCCGCAAGCTGGACGAGGCAGCCATAGATAAGATTTGTCCCAATATCCTTACCATGACATTTGATGAGGCAGCGGAAGCCTATGAGAAGATAGAGGGAGGCCCATTTTTGCCGGAACTGAAGACGAATACGTTGGAAATGATAGATAAGCGGCTGACTAAGATAAAGATGGATGAATGTGCGCTGCTGGTGGATAAGCTGCGGGAGGATTTAAAGGGCAGGATTAAAGATATGGGGCGGCTTCATTTCTATGAAGTGCGCAAAGTGATGCGGGGAAATTGGGAGGAGCAGGAGGCAAAACTGTTTGCTAAGGCGTTGAATACATATGCTGCGGACCGCAGCCGTTATGAGTACCCCATACTGATTTGTGATTCTTCTGCCAAGAAGAACGGAAAAGAAGGATTTTTGCTGACGCCGGACCATATTTTTTATAACAGTACATTTAACAGCGAGAAAATACCTGTCCGCGGGCTGCTGGGCATTGAGGGCAATACAGGGCTTTTAAACCGGGGAATTTACTTAAAACGCGGAAATGGCGTAAAGACAAAAATTCCAGGAGGAATACCGGCAAAAGAACTGGATGTATTTGCCAGAATACTCGAGGGGTTTGTCTCGTATTTACAGGAAAAACCCGAGTCCAGGAGTATCACCTATCTGGCAAAAGAAACACATGAAGTGAAATGCTGCTATCGGTGCGGGTATACTTACCGTGGCGGAAATGTCTGCCCGAAATGTGGAAACCAGGCGAATCAATAGAAGTGTGGGGGGAAGGCACGGAAATCAATTTTCACAATATCCTTATAATTTAAGGATATTGTGAAAATTGATTTCCGTGGGAAAAGGCCTCTCAGTCTTTCCCCATCCAGCTGCGCAGAGGATTGACCTGTGCAGCTTTTTTCATAATATCATCTGCATTCTGCAGCAGGTAACTGCTTAGCTGCTGTATTTCTTCCTCCGTAAATCCCGAGGATTTCTCTACTTTTGCGGAGGGGAGGATATATTCTGCAAAATCTTTGCCTCGTTCAAAGGATACATGGACAATTTTCTGATCTTTTTTGGTGATGATACCGGAATATGTCATGCGGATTTCTTCTGATTGTTTCATGGGAATGCCCCCTTTTCTGAGCGGCTGGACGTGCCAAATGCATGTGAAAACTCATCCTGCATTTGGCGGTCGCTTGCACTGTAAATATGATTTTCAGTCTCTTTAAACAAAATTATAACGTATTTTGCAAAAAAAACAACAAGGAGATTTTGAAAATTGATTCCTCTTAGCCTCTGTTTTGTGTTAAAATGTTACTAGCTATTATTTGTTGCAATCTCTAATAGACAACACAGGAGAAGGAGGTTTTTATGAAGCATAACTTTAGGAATGTGCCATGGGGGAGGCTGTTGTCTGTCATTTTGGCAGCAACACTATTGATTTCCGGTCTGGAGACGTCATTGTTTGTCCAGGCGGCAGAAGGGGGTACTATTTCTATCGGGACGGCGGAGGACTTGCAGAAGATTGGCACGGACGCTGCCTATCCCATGAGCGGGGATTATCGGCTGACCGCCGACATTGATTTGTCCGGCAGCAATTGGGAGCCGATGGGCGGTCATCTGGGGAACAAGGGGACCTGTAACCCCACAGAAGAAAATGTGTTTTCTGGGACCTTTGATGGTCAGGGGCATGTGATTTCGGGACTGACCATCAATCTCAGTGATTCTATTAATGAGGTCAATAAGTATGGGCAGGTGGGGCTTTTCAGCGTCATTGGCTCTAACGATGCGAGCGATTACGCGGAGGTGAAAAACCTGATTTTTACGGATGTCAATATCCATACAGATTTCCCGGATGGATTGGCAGCGGTAGGTACGCTGGCAGGAGAGGTCAATGGTTATGCCAACATTTCCGGTATTGTCGTTGTGGATGGAACCTTGATGGTCAATCCTACAGGAATCTGTGATACCGTGGGCGCGGGTGGAATCATCGGTGAGTGCAGGACCTCTGATTCTTCGATTATGAACAATTTTATTTCTGTGAAGGATTGTTACAATGGGGCAGATGTTTTTGCCGACGGTTCGCGGACAGATTTAGTTTATGCAGCCGGTATCATTGGACGTGTGGCACAGTCTGCCTGTAAGACGGTTTCCCAGTGTGTCAATACCGGAATTGTACAGTATGCAGGTTACGATGCGTTTGGCATTGCCACAGCGCAGAATGGAAACGCGAGTTTCCTGAGCACGCTTACTGACTGTTATATTCCGTCTTCTCTGGAACAGCAGATTCTTGGAGGAGTAACAGCGGTCAAGGATAAGGAACTGCTGAGCGGTACGCTTGTTGGCAATCTCTCTGCCGATACGTGGCAGGCGGAAAAGGGCTGTTACCCGGTCCCGAAGTTTTGTCTGACATCCAGCGCGGCGGGCAGAATTTATCTCTCCGGGCTGTCGCTTACGTTTGCAGAGGGGGAGAACGCTTCCGGTGTAAGGACGGAGATTGTGCTTCCGCAGACAGCGGGCAGCGATGCGATTACCTGGAGCAGCAGCGAAGAGAAGGCGCTGACGATTGAAGGTGATAAGGCGATTGCCCATCCGGCTGAAATTGGTATGGATACGACGGTATTGCTGACCGCACATTCAGACAAAGGATACAGCCGCAGCTTTAAGATTGTAGTATTGTCAGACAATGCGCAGGTGGCTGCATTTGACCAGCCTTATGCTAAGGTGAACACTCCGCTTGAGGTTACGGTCTCGAATTTGCCGGAGGGCAGCAGCTTGAACTACCAGTGGAGCGTGGGCGGAACAGCCATTTCCAATACCGGCAACAGCTATACGCCGACCGAAAATGATTTGGAGAAATTCATTTCTGTAGCGATTACGACTGCGGACGGCAGCGTGAGCTGGAATCTGTCTACCTATTGCAGTGAGCTTCCGGTTGTTTATATAGATACCAATGATGGACAGGAAGTAAACAGTAATACGGTAGCAAAGGATGCCGTGATGAAGATTCAGGGGAATGACGAATTTAACGACCAATCCTATTGGTATGATGGTAAGACAACCATTAAAGGCCGGGGGAATTCTACCTGGAGTCAGGCGGTGGCATGGAGGGTGAAGAAACCCTATAAATTAAAGCTTGGCACGAAGGCAAATCTGCTGGGGCTTGGCACGAATAACAAGAAAGCCAGCAAGAATACCAATAAGCATTGGGTGCTTCTGGCAAATATGATTGACCATACAAATATGCGAAATGAGCTGGCATATAATTTTTCCAAGGATATCGGCATGGAAGTGTCTATGGGCACAACCAATGTGGTGCTGATTCTGAATGGGCAGTATCAGGGAATCTATGAGTTGGCTGAGCATGTGCGGGTAGGTTCCGCGCGTGTCAATGTCCATGATTGGGAAGGGCTGGCAGATGACATAGCAGAGGCAATCTGTCTGCAGAATCCTACACTCAAACAATCTGATTTGGAAGAGGCAATGGAGCAGGATTACAGTTGGGTGACGACCAAGGAGGTTGCGTTTAAAAACAACACCTACAGGATATCTGATTATTATACCGAGGATATTCCCGAAGTCACAGGTGGATTTCTGCTGGATATGGATTTCAGGTCTACCTCAGACCAGTACAAATATATTTCTACATTCCCCACGAAATATGGGAATATTCCTATGTTTTTCCGTTCGCCGGAATATGCGAAAACGAGCGATGTGATGATGGCATATGCCAAAAATTATCTGGATGCCTATGAAGCAGCGTTGCGCAGCCCTGATTTTACAACGGATTATAATGGGCAGAAGGTTCATTACACGGACTTATTTGAACTGGACTCCCTGCTGCAGTATTGGCTCTTGTGCGAGTATGTGAACAACTGGGATTCCATGAAGAACAGTACCTATCTCTATAAAGATATAGAGGGCAAGGCGAAGATGGGACCAGCGTGGGATTATGACTGGGCATGGGGCAATATCAATATGTACAGTATGACGGGACCCTTCGTGTATGATAATTGGCATACTACGCTCTGCGGTATGGACACGTTCCAGGGCGGTTTTGCGGAGCAGGGTTATCAGAAGGAGCAGTGGAACCGCTATCTGGTGAAAGACCCCTATTTCGTGACAAAGGCATTTGAATTTTATAAAGAAAATCGTCCTACCGTCATCGAGGATATCATGAAAGAAGGCGGTACGATTGATGCTCTGCAGGAGAAATACCGTTCGGCATCCCTGGCTAATGATGACAAGTGGGCTTATTCATATGATAATTGCAGCGGGTTTGCCTTTGTAAATGGGCAGAAGGTACAGACGACAAGCCAGACATTTGATGCAGCAGTTGAATCTTTAAAGACCTTTATTGAGAAGCGTGTTGAGTGGATGGATGCGCAGTTTACAGATGTACAGGGGTTCTACCGTTCCCTTGGCAATCAGGTATCCTCTAAAATTACGGTGACTGCTGTGGAGGACAGCACAGACGGCACGGTGACTGCCAAGGCAAAAGTAACCGATGCCAATGTAGATGCCGTGACTTTCTTGATAAATGGCAGGAAAGCAGAAGCAGGAGGCAGCACGGTTATTCCGCTTACGGATGGAGAGGCAAGCATTGTGGTGGACAACAGGCTTCTGGAGGCAGCGGATGGCGTCATGAATACCATTGAGGTTTTGGGTCTTAAGGGAAATAATTATGTAACCAATGCCATGAACTTTACAAATATCATAACAACATATGTGGTAGTGCCAGATGCTCTGACGGGAACTGTTACTGTAACCTCAAGCCGGGAAGGCAATGCCTCCTATCCGGGAGACACGCTGACAGCCGCGGTAGGCGATGATACCAATAATACCGGAGAACTCAGTTATCAGTGGTATGCAGGAGAGACAGCGATTACAGGGGCAACCAGTGCAGCGTATGAACTGACGGAAGCCGAAATCGGCAAATCTGTGAGCGTTAAGGTGGCAAGTACTGTAGAGACCGGAACAATTCAGGGTAAATATAAAGGTACGGTGAGCCAAGATCCAGATAAAGTTCCGCAGAAATTGACGGGAACGGTTACCGTAACTTCAAGTCGGGAAGGCAATGCCTCCTATCCCGGAGACACTCTGACAGCTACGGTAGGCGATGATACCAATAATACCGGAGAACTCAGCTACCAGTGGTATGCAGGGGAGACGGCAATTGCCGGGGCAGTAAGTGCAACGTATGAACTGACGGAAGCTGAGATTGGGAAATCTGTGAGCGTTAAGGTGGCAAGCAGCGTAGAGACTGGAACAATCCAGGGAACTTATGCAGGAACAGTTACTGAGGAAACAGAACCGGGACCAGAACCGGGACCGGAAGTGCCAGCGGAACTGACAGGAACGGTCACGGTATCGTCTGCCCGAAGCGGCGGAATTTCGTATCCGGGAGATGTGCTGACTGCAACCGTTTCGCAGGACAATAATACTGGAATACTGAGTTACCAATGGTATGCAAATAATGCCAGGATTACAGGGGCTGCGAATAAGTCGTACGTGCTGACAGCCAATGATATCGGCAAGAAGCTGACTGTGGAGGTCACAAGTTCTGTGGAGACAGGGAAGATAAGCGGAACATATGCGGGCAAAGTGGAAGCACAGCCTGTGCAGCCAATCAAGGCGACAAGCATTTCCTTATCTGCCAAGAGCAAGAAAATGTACGCATATCAGACGCTGCAATTAAAGGCAATAGTTAATCCTAAAGGAGCATCTCAGAACGTTTCCTATAAGGTTGACAAGAAGTCTATTGCCATGGTATCAAACAGTGGGTTAGTGACTGCCAAAATGCCAGGAAAAGTAAAAGTTACAGTTGAGGCGACAGACGGAAGCAACGTGAAAGCGACTTATACGATTACTGTGTTAAAGCCGGTAATCAAAGTCAGCGGCAAAACGACAGTTAAGCCCAGAAAATCTATTACGCTGACAGCGAAGGCTTTTGGATTGAAAGGCACTGTAAAGTGGAAATTAGATGCCAAGGGCAAGAAATTGCTCAAACTGAATAAGACAAAAGGAAATAAGGTAAAGCTGACAGCCAAGAAGAATGCTGGAACAGCAAAACTGACAATCAGCTGTGGAAAGAAGAAAGTCACGAAAACGATTCGTGTAAAGAAGTAAATTGTACAAAGTGAAAGAACGGAAAGGAATGAGCAGTGCATGAAACTGGGAATAACCATGGAAGGCGGGGCAAGCCGCACAGTGTTTAGCTGCGGCGTGGCAGATGCATTTTTAGAGGAAGGGATTATGCCAGATTATTTTATCGGCGTGTCGGCAGGAATTGCCTATGGGGTGTCCTATCTCTCCGGGCAGAAAGGCAGAAATCTGACGATTATCCAGAAATACATGAACGATAAACGGTATATGGGAGTGCATCACCTGTTAAAGAACAGGAATTTTTACAATATTCCCTTTGTCTTTGAGGAGATACCGAACAAACTGGAAGCTTTCGACTATGATGCGTTTGAAGCGTTTCCGGGAAAAGTGGAGGCGTGTGTTACCAACATCCATACTGGCAAAGCAGAGTATCTGGAAGTGCCCAGGAAGGATGAAAAATCTGAGGTGTTGGTGGCAAGCTGTGCACTGCCAATCCTCTTCCAGCCAGTGAAGATTGGCAGACGTTATTACCTCGATGGCGGCGTGTCGGACTCCATTCCTTACAAACACGCCATCGAGGAGGGCTGCGATAAAAATATCGTCATCCTTACCAGAGAGCGCGGTTACGTCAAAAAATCGGAGCGTGCGGGCAAAATTTCCATCAAATTATATAAGAAATACCCTCATATTGTGGAAGATTTAAAGACGCGTCCACAAAGATATAATGCCTGTATGAAAGAGCTGCTGGAAAAGGAAAAAGCTGGCGAGGTGTTTGTGATTGCACCGGAGACGACTTATGGCATCAGCAGGACTGAGTCTAACCCTGGCAAATTGATAATGCTTTATGAGGAAGGATACCAGCAGGCGAAACGTCAGATGGCAGATTTGAAACGGTATTTGGGAAGGGAGTAATGCATGAGGTTTTTTCATCTTTCCGATCTTCATATTGGAAAACAGCTTCACTATTACAGCCTGCAAGAAAACCAGCGGGCGGTATTATCCCAGATTGCTGAGAGAGCGCGGGAGTACCGTCCGGATGCAATTTTAATCTGCGGTGATATTTTTGACCATGCAGTGCCTTCTGGTGAGTCATATATGGTTTTTGATAAATTCTTACAGGAGCTATCCGCCATTACGCCCGGTATTCCGGTATTGGTCATTGCGGGAAACCACGACAATGCCAGGCGTCTTGGCTATGCCTCCTCGTTTCTGGAAAAGCATCAAATCTATCTGTCGGTATCCGCACCCACACAGCAAGAGGAACATCTGAAGAAAGTTGTGCTTAGTGATGAATATGGGGAAGTGAATTTTTATCTTTTGCCCTTTTTAAAGCCTGGATATGTGCGCCATCTGTTTGCGGAGGGTGCAGTTACGGATTATGAGAGCGCAGTCCGCGAGGTATTGGCAAGGGAGGAGATTGATTATGGGCAGCGTAATGTGTTGCTTTCCCATCAATTTTATACCAATCATGGACAGGCTCCCGAGCGGTGTGAATCGGAGCAGCTTGCAGTGTCCCTGGGCGGTTTGGAGAACGTGGATGTGTCGCTGATTGAGAGATTTGATTACGCAGCCTTGGGGCATATCCATGGCGCGCAGATGGTAAAGTTCCCCTATATCCGCTATTGTGGGACGCCGCTCAAATATTCAGCCAGCGAAGAGCATCACAAGAAATCCATCACTATGGTGACTTTGGGGGCAAAAGGGGAACAAGCTGTGATAGAGACGGTTCCCCTTTCGCCCATGCAGGATGTGCGGACAGAGCGTGGTCTGCTGCAGGATATTATTGGCAGGGCAAAGGAAGATAATTGCCATGATTTTATCAGCGTTACTTTGACGGACGAAAAGGAACCGTACCATCCCAAGGAACAGCTGGAGGAGGTTTATGACTCCGTTTTAGAGGTGCGGATTGACAACACGAGGACCAGGAACCGTATCAGGGAGCAGCAGGTGGAGGATTTTTCCATGCAGCCGATGGAAATGTTTTGTGCTTTTTATCAGGAAATGCAGGGACAGCCCATGACTGCCGAGGAAGAAGTACTGGTGGAAGAGATTGTGGACAGCTGGAGTGAGGAAACGTGATAAATATTGTGTCTGAGGAAGGAGGGGAGGAGCGTGAAGCCCATTACACTTACCATGTCAGCGTTTGGTTCCTATGCGGGAGAGGAAACGATTGATTTTACACAGGCAAAGGGCGGCGTATTTTTGATTACCGGCGATACAGGCGCTGGCAAAACCACGATTTTCGATGCGATTACCTATGCCCTTTACGACCAGACCAGCGGAGGGAAACGGGAGGGAGCGATGATGCGCAGCCAGTATGCCAGCCCGGATGTGCCGACATTCGTGGAGCTGGTGTTTTCTTACCGCGGGAAATGTTACAAGGTGCGCAGAAATCCCAGCTATGAGCGTCCAAGCAGACGGAAAAACAAAGACGGCGAGCGGACCGTTACCATGGAACCACCGTCCGTTTCACTGACCATGCCTGACGGCAGGGAATATCCTGGGAAAGTGCGGGAAATCAATGAGAAGATTGCAAAGATTCTTGGCGTGGGCAAAGAACAGTTTACTCAGGTTGCCATGATTGCCCAGGGAGAATTTATCCGTCTGCTCCATGCTTCCTCGAAGGACAGGAAAGAGATTTTTGCCAGGCTTTTTGATACCGGGATTTATGAGAGGATTCAGAAGCGTCTGCGTGAGAAAAGCAAATCCCTGTATGGGAAACTGGAAGATAACCGCAAACTCTGCGCACATGAGATTCAAGGGGTACGCTGCGCCGACAATAGCGAATATCTGGAAAGCTGGCAGGAGAGCCGGGAGAAGTTAGAGACAGATTCCGGGCGGATTCAGGAAATCCTGGCGCAGATAATCCGCGAACAGAAAGAGCAGGAGAAAAATCTGAAAGAGCGCGGGAAAGAACTGTCAGGGCAGCAGGAAGAACTGAATTATAAACTGCGCCAGGTGCAGGAAATCAACCGGCTTTTTGTGCAGGCCCGCAAAGCCGATGAGGAAATCAGGGAAAAAGAGCAGCTATTGAAAGAACTGCAGGACAGGCTGACAGAATGTGAAAAATTATCGGCAGATATTGGGCAGCAATATCTGGAACGCATGGCTGTTTTAACAGAAGAGACGGCTCATTTAAAAAGTCTGCTGCCGAAGTATCAGAGGTTAAAAGAGCGGGAGCAGGCAGCAGAACAGGCAAAGAAGCAGAAACAGTCGACAGAGCGCAAATTAAATCAACAGGCAAAGCTTCTCGCTGATACTGAGGATAAAATCGCGGGATTGGAAAAAGAAACGCAGGAATTAGAAACAGAAGCAGCAAGCTTGCCGGAACTTGTGCAGCAGGATAAAGAGCTTGCCGGGAAGCTATCATTGCTGCAGGAAATGCTGCAGACAGAAAAGCAGTGGAAAGTAAGCGAACCAGAGAGAGAGAAAGGGCAGCAGAAACTTAGGGTTCTGTTGGAGGATTACCAAAAGAAGAGCCGGGAACATGACAAGAGTTACCAGATGTTTATTGAGGAACAGGCAGGTTTTCTGGCGCAGAATCTTGTTCAGGGAGAGCCCTGTCCGGTCTGCGGTTCGCGGGAACATCCGCATAAAGCAGTATTTTCGGGTGAGGCAGTCAGCAGACAGCAGGTGGATGAAGCAAAACTGGCAAGGGAGCAGGCAGATAAGGCACTGCAGGAATACCGGGAACAGTTTCAGGCGATTCAGGAGCAATGTGAACAGCTAAAATCGCTGCTTTTGCGGGATGGCAAGCGGATGTTTGGCGAAGGGTATCAATCGGGAGTGACGGAATCTGCGCTGCATGAGGCTTCTCAGGAGCGAGAGCGGCTAATGGTCCGTTTGGAAGATTGCAGACAGAAAGCGGAACTTTTGGGGCGGCAGCGGGAGAAACTCGAGAAAGATAAGTGCGCAGTCGCGACATTGAAAGAGCAGTCAGAAGAATGGAAAGAAAAACAGTTTGCAGCAGCCCTTGCCTTTGAGAAAGCAGAACAGGCGAGAGCAGATTTACAGGCGGAACTGCCTTTTGAAAGAGAAGAGCAGGTTCAGGAACAGCTTGCAGCCTGTGAACAAGAGCAACAGGTACTGGAAGCAAAGAAAGCGAAAGCAGAACAGGAGTTACAGGAAGTGCGCGAAGCATTGGTAGCAAACCATGCCGCATTAAAAGAGCAGCAGAAAAATTACGAACTTTTAAGACAGCAGACAGAGGGAAAACAGCCCATGGAAACAGCAGAACTGACAGAGCAAATGGCAGAACTGAAACAGCAGACGCAAGCGCTGGAGAAAGAGATGCGCAGCCTTGTCAGCATGGTGGAACAAAACCGCACGGCGAGACAGAATCTTGCAATCCTATATCAGGAGCGGGAACATCTGAAAACGCAATATCAATTGGTTGCAAATTTAGACCGCACAGCCAATGGCAATCTTGCAGGACAGGCGCGCATGGATTTGCAGACGTATGTGCAGCGCAAATATTTCAGGTATATCATCGGGGAGGCAAACCGAAGGCTGGTGAAGATGAACGGCGAGCAGTTTATGCTGCAATGCCGGGAGATGGAAAACCTGGGAAAACAGGGGGAAGTAGGGCTGGATTTGGATGTTTACGATTTAGTCACAGATAAGGTGCGGGATGTGAAAACATTGTCGGGCGGCGAATCATTTCTTGCTGCCCTTTCCATGGCGCTGGGCATGGCGGATGTGATAGGAAAGCGCGCGGGCAGAATTCATCTGGACACGATGTTTATTGACGAGGGTTTTGGCTCTCTCGACGAGGAGGCAAGGCACAGGGCGATTCTTATTCTCAATGAGCTGGCGGGAGATACGCGGCTGGTGGGCATTATTTCCCATGTGACAGAATTAAAAGAGCAGATGGACAAAAAACTTCTTGTCAGCAAAAGTGACCGGGGCAGCCATGCCCGGTGGGTGATAGATAATTGAGGGAACAAATGAAAACGCAAGCGTTTTATTCGTTCCCTATATATAAGAGATAGTTTTGTAATCAACAGGAGGATGGAAAGATGAAGATTGTATTTTTAGATGCAAAATCAATTGGCGAGGACATTGATTTGTCTGGATATGAGCAACTGGGGGAAGTGGTGAAGTATGATTTCTCCACGCCGCAGGAGGCAAGTGAGCGGGTCAAGGATGCAGACGTGCTTGTGCTCAATAAAGTCCCTGTCAACAAAGAGACGATAGGGAAAGCGGATAAGCTGAAATTAGTGTGCATCACGGCAACCGGCACGAATAACCTGGACAAGGAATATCTTAACAGCCGCGGCATTGCCTGGCGCAATGTGGCAGGATATTCTACGGAATCCGTGGCACAGCATACATTTGCCATGCTGTTTTATTTGCTGGAACATCTTCCCTATTATGACGCGTATGTCAAGTCAGAAAAGTATGTGGAGGACCGGATGTTTACCCATTTTGACCGTAGGTTTTCGGAGATTTGCGGCATGACCTGGGGTATTATTGGCATGGGGGCCATTGGCAGACGTGTGGCTGAATTAGCAAAACTGTTTGGCTGTGAGGTCCTCTATTATTCCACCACCGGGAAAAATAACCAGCCTGGCTATCGGCGTGTTTCTTTTGCAGAATTGCTGGAACAGTCGGATATTGTGTCCGTCCATGCACCGCTGACGGCGGAGACAGAAAATCTTATGGATGAAGCAGCATTTTCCAAAATGAAAAAATCGGCAATTTTCCTCAATCTGGGCAGAGGCCCCATCGTCTCGGAGGAGGCCTTGGCTGCTGCACTGGAATCTGGGGAAATCCGTGCTGCCGGGCTGGATGTGCTCTGTGCAGAACCGATGAGCCAGAAGAATCCTTTAAGGCGCATCAAGGACAGCGACAGGCTTTTGATTACGCCGCATATTGCCTGGGCAAGCCTGGAAGCAAGGACTAGGCTGATGGAGATTATTCTGGGGCAGATAAGGGAGTTTTTTGCGGTGGAATAGGAGTTATAGTTTGTAAAAATCAATAGATAATTAACTGGGAATTCTGCAGTCCAGACCGCTGTGGTATGAATTGCTTCCCAGTTTGCCCAGCAGGGATTTTGCCCGTCTCTGTTCTTCTGCTGTATAAAGTGGTGTATGTGTAAGGCGGTTGAAATCCGTGAGGATTCCCAGATATTTTTCTTGGGCTTTCTCCATTAAGTCAAAGAAAGAATCGGTTGAAATGCGGGATTTATCCCAGGGATTTTCCCATGGCTGGTGCAGAAGATTCAGTGGGTCTATGTGGACGGTCAGGGTATCGCTGGCAATCAGTGTTGTCAGCAGAGGGTAGCCCAGAAACAGTGTTTCCAATTTACCGCCGATGGCTTTCTTCTTGCCAGAAGGGTCGTGCAGCCATTTTACCCCAAGCTGCATGGAGCGGATGGCAGCGCAGATGGCGGTATAATGGATGTTTAGCTGCGGATATGTTTTCTTGTATACATAGTGCAGCACGGAAGCGATAGTATGGAACTGCCGAGGTGTCAGTTGGATGGTTTTATCCTGCCGGAATGCAGAGGGCAGGCGGTGTTTGTAGAATTGCAGCAATTCCGTATCAATATCCGTTTCCAGGCTCATATGGTTTCCGTGATAGCGTCCATTCTTTTCTGTGAAATCTGTCTTCCAGTAGACATAAGGGTGGCAGTGGGTGTCTAATGTGTAATGCCCGAGGAATCCTGCAATGTAAGATTCTGCTATCCTGCGTTCTTTGCCGCTGTGAAAAAGCTTGCGGCTATCTATCAGATATTTCAGGAATTCTCCGGTCTTGTCTGTATGTGCTACAGCACCAATGTTATTTTGGTGTATGACGTAGGAGGGCAGGAAATAAAAGAAGATATCCGGTCCTTGCAGCCCAAGGCTGTAAGCAGTATGGTTGTCATGGATAGTCTGCCTGAAAGAATCGTTGCCAAGTTGTCTGTAGGCATTTAATCCAAAAAGGTAATGTGTCGTAAATCCTGGCATGGTATTTATCCTCAATTTGTAACTATTCAGAATCCCATGGAAATAGAAAGTCAGACTGTTCAAATTTATTTGAAAT